>CAYWFK010000011.1:4572-58219 GCA_964457375.1 uncultured Anaerolineales bacterium | reverse complement strand
TTTATCTTCCATAGGATGCCTCATTCTAATAAAACTCCTCAGGAATCATACCATACAAAACCCGTTTTTCATCCAAATATTCAACCCGGCAAAGGGATTTTTACCCATTCTTAATCACAGCACTTTCAAGCCTCAACGCACTTGTTTTCCCCGTCGTCATGCTTTCGTTTTCCCGCTGCTTTTATTCAGAAAAACGGGCAAAAACAGCCGTCCCCAAAAAGCCCCCTCGCAAGCGTACTTCGCCGGTAAAGCCCAATCATCAGCCGGTACAATTCAAACCATCATCGCCAAAAACGCAAAAGAACACACCCGAAAAAAGCATACCGGACAATATATCAAACACAGCGTACTTTCCGGGAGCAATTCACCGCATGAAAGCCGCGTAAGTATCCAGCAAAGTCATCAAAATCTGGTCGGTGAACGCCATATATTTACGGAACATGTTGCTCCACACGCCGGGAGAACGTACCACGGCGTTCTCGTAGGCAGAAAGTAATGATTCCATCAACGCATTACGGAAGAACAGAAAAGCCTCCGCCGCTTCCCGCAGGCTCAGGCGGTATCCATGCCCGCGCACAGCGTATTCATAACCGAGTGCACGTGCTTCTCCGCTGGTTTTTCCCGCATCATCCGAAAAAGTATCGATCAGCCCTTCGACAAGCAGCCGCCCCATTGCCCGATAATGCTGACGCGCCTCGTCGTCCAGTTTCCTGTACCACGGCTCGTTCAGCAGCACCCCTTCACTGACCTGCAAGCGCACGCGTTTCAGCGCATGGTAGAACACCAGCTGTGTTTCTGTCGGAGCAGAAGCCTGCTGCGCCCGAATCCACAATTCCAGATCACTGCGCCTGAAACGCCGGTGTTTCCCCTGCGTGCGGTGCACCGGCAGCCGCCCCTTGTCCGCCCAATGACGCAGCGTCCCCGGATGAACACCCAGCATCTCGGCTGCCTCGCCCAACGTCAACCATTCCTTCGTCATCATAAAAATCCTCATTTGCCGAACCACGCAAAAAGACTCTTGTCCCTTCCCGATGGCTTGCGAATCTAGTCAAACCTATCTAAAAGTACCAAAAAAACTGTCATTCGGCAATGCAGAATTGACAAGTTTCAATTAATAGGAAAATTAATAAACAAGCCCCGAACACTCATGCTATAATCACAGCGCAGGCAAACCGGAAACGAAGCACACCCGGCGCAGCACCATCGACGCACACCAAACAATCATCAAACGGATAATAACGCCTATGCTTTTTCTAATTACAGGGGCAGCGGGTTTCCTTGGTTCAGCACTCGCCAATCAACTTTCCAGAGAAGGACATCAGGTACGCGGACTGGATGACCTCTCCACAGGCGACCCGCACGCACTCTTCGAAGACGTCCATTTCACCCGGGGAGATGTAAACGACAGACCAAAATTATGGACCTTGTTGCAGGATGTAGACTGCGTCTACCATCTGGCAGCACGCGTCTCCGTCCCCGAATCGATCCTCTACCCGCGGGAATACAACGCCGTCAACGTCGGGGGAACCGTCAGCCTGATGGAAGCCATGCGGGATGTAGGTGTACGCAGGGTTGTTTTCATCTCGTCCGGGGCGGTTTATGGCAATCAGGATGAACAGCCGCTCAAAGAAACCACCGTTCCTGTGCCCCGTTCCCCCTATGCCGTTTCCAAACTTGCCGGAGAATACTACATCCGGACAATCGGGAATTTATGGGGCATCGAAACCGTTTGTCTGCGTGTGTTCAACGCCTACGGACCCGGGCAGCACCTGCCAGCCTCCCATCCGCCTGTAATTCCCAACTTTCTGCGTCAGGCCGTACAAAAAGGCACCATTGTGATACACGGAGACGGCAGGCAAACACGGGATTACATCTTCATCGATGATGTTGTGCGTGCAATGGTCGCTGCCGCAACTGCGCCGTCTGCCGACAATGCCATCATCAACATTGGCAGCGGTACCGAAACCAGCGTGCGCCAACTGGCGCGCCTGATTCAACAAATCACCCGAACCGATGCTGAAATCATCTTCAATCCGCGCACCAATCCGGGTGTAGCAAGAATGGCTGCCGATATTTCCCTGGCAAAAAGCAAACTGGGTTTCGAACCGATGAAGAGCCTCGAAGAAGGGCTGCGCCTCACGCTGGAACGCGACCCGCGCCTTCACCCTGCGCAAAAAGCCTGAAAACCTTCATCGTTCTCTCCGGTGTCAAAGAACATTGACATCATGCACGCCGGATTCTTTTTGCCCGGCAGCAGTGATGCGGATGAATTCCGCGTTTTCCCAAAGCTCCTCAATCGTCAATGCGCCCGCATAACTCATCCCGGAACGCAATCCGCCGATAAATTGATGCAAAATATCACCGACAAGCCCGCGGTACGGCACCACAGCCTCCACACCCTCCGGGACGATTTCGCCCCATTCCTCCACTTCCGGTTCTTCCTGCTTTTCGATTGCCTTGCGGTCGACATTTGCCGTCAGTGAAGCCATCCCGCGGACGATTTTAAAGCGCTTGCCGCCGCGAATCACCGCCGCCCCCGGGCTTTCCTCCGTACCCGCCAGCAAACTGCCCAGCATCACACTGCTGGCACCGGCCGCCAGCGCCTTGGTCATATCCCCTGATGTGCGAATGCCGCCATCGGCAATAATCGGAATTCCCAGTGCATGCCCGACTTCCGCACACTCGGCAACCGCGGTCAACTGCGGCACCCCGAAACCGGTTACCACCCGCGTAATGCAAATCGAACCGGCGCCAACCCCCACCTTTACCGCATCCGCTCCGGCATCGACCAAATCCCGCACCCCGTCAGGGGTTGCCACGTTTCCGGCAATCACCGGCACATTCGGGAAGCGTTCCTTGAGCCGGCGAACCATCGAAAGTGTATGGTCGGCGTGACCGTGGGCAACATCCACCACAAGCACATCAGCCCCTTCCCGAATACACGCCGCAGCCCGCTTCATATCCTCCCGGCGTACACCCAACGCCACCCCGACACGCAAACGTCCTTTGTCATCCTTCGTCGTTTGCGGGTGCTTGTGGAATTTGATGACATCCTGAGCGGTAATCAACCCGACCACGTGATTTTCATCATCGACCACCGGCAGCTTTTCAATCCGGTGCAGATAAAGCTTCAGGCGCGCCTCTTCGTAAGGCTCGTCCGCCGAAGCCACAACCAGTTTCGATTGCGGTGTCATCACTTCTTCGACAAGCACCGAAGCATCCGGCGCCAGCAATACATCCCGTGTGGTAACCACCCCGAGAAGACGCCCGTCATCATCCACAACCATCAAACCGCCAATCCCGATTTCATCCATCTCCCGCCGGGCTTCTTCCAGCGTAATCGTCGGCGGAATGCACACCGGATTCTCGACGATGAAACTTTCATGCCGTTTCACCTTGCGAACACATTCCGCCTGCTTTTCGATCGTCATGAAACGATGCACGATCCCAATTCCCCCTTCATGCGCCATAGCGATTGCCATGGGTGCTTCCGTAACCGTATCCATATTGGAACTGATTACAGGAATCGCCATCCGGATCCCCGGTACCAAAGTCGTTTCCGTATTCACCGCAGACCGGCTGCGGATCGCCGAACGCTTTGGAACCAGCAAGACATCATCAAACGTCAATCCGACTTCCGAACGCAGTTTCATAGCCATCCTCCGCAACTCCCTTCCTGAACCTCGTCAAGGTAGATCAACTCATTTGAGCGAGTCTATTGTACAATATTCCCATGCCGAACAAACAACGAATATCGAGAACTTTTTTTGCCGGGAACACGCTCGAAGTCGCCCGGGAACTTCTCGGCATGCGCCTGGTCAAAACGGAAAACGGAAAACGCATTGCCGGATTGATTTGTGAAACGGAAGCCTATATCGGAGAAACGGACAAAGGCTGCCACGCCAGTGCAGGGATCACCCCGCGCACATCTGTGATGTACGGGCCTCCGGGGTTTGCCTATGTATACTTCACCTACGGAATGCACTGGCTGTTGAATTTCGTCACGGAAGAGAAAGGCTTTCCGGCTGCTGTGCTGATTCGGGCTGTTGTGCCCGTCGAAGGGCTGGATGTTATTGCCGAAAGAAGAAAAGGACGCGCCCGAAAAATCTGGACAGATGGGCCGGCAAAACTCTGCCGCGCCTTCGCAATCGACAAAAGTTACAACAACTATGATGTTTGCAGCCCGGAAGCCACCCTGTTCGTGGAATACTGCACCCCGGTTCCGGACTCGCGCGTGACTATTGCCCCCCGGGTGGGGTTAAACAGTGTACCGGAACCATGGAAAAGCAAACCATGGCGTTTCATCGCCAAAATCGCTTCGAAACCATTTGGAGGAAAACATGAAACTTCTGGAAGGTAAAACCGCTTTAATTTTCGGTATCGCCAACAAACGTTCCATCGCCTGGGGCATTGCCAAGGCATTTCACGAGCAAGGTGCAACGCTTGGCTTCAGCTATGCCGGCGAAGTGCTCGCCCGCCGGGTCCATCCGCTGGCAGAATCCATCGGCGTCACCTTCGTCGAAGCCTGTGACGTAAGCAAAGACGAAGATATCACCCGCGTTGCCCAAAAAGCCAAAGAGCAATTCGGAGAAATCGACATTCTGATTCACTCGATTGGTTTTGCCAACCGCGAAGAGCTGGCAGGCCCCTATTACAACACAAGCCGCGCCGGCTTCCGGCTGGCAATGGATATCAGCGTATACTCGTTCACCGCACTGGCGCAGGCCTTTCACCCCATCATGCGCCCGGGTGGCGCAATGCTCGCCATGACATACTACGGAAGCGACAAAGTTGCCCCGCATTACAATGTCATGGGGGTTGCCAAAGCGGCGCTCGAAGCCTCGATGCGCTACCTGGCATACGACTTTGGTCCCCGCCGGATTCGCGTCAATGCCATTTCAGCAGGTCCAATCCGCACTCTGGCAGCAGCGGGTGTTTCAGGCTTCAAAAGCATGTACCGCACTTTCACCGAGCTTGCTCCGCTTGCCCAGCCGATTACCATCGAAGATGTGGGAAACACCGCAGTTTATCTCTGCTCTGACCTTTCGGCAAAAACCACCGGGCAGGTCATCTTCGTCGATTCGGGGTACAATATTTTGGGCGTACCGGTGCCGCGGGAAGAAAACCCGGACAAAGAATAATCCCGTCCGTCACTCCCGCATCCGGAAGCTACACGCCCAGGAGCATGCATGTTTCGAAAACGAGACGAAACTGTCATCGAAAAACCATCCCCTGTCACCCGGGTAACGTCTGTGCTCGGGCCCGGGATTACATGGAAAGGGTCCCTGCACGGCAGCGGCGGCGTCCGCATCGAGGGCGCCTTTGACGGGGAAATCAGCGTGCAGGGTTTGCTTGTCGTCAGCGAGACAGGACGGGTAACCTGTCCGCACATCCGCGTCAAATCCGCCGTCATTGCCGGAGCCGTGCAGGGCAACATCACGGCCGAAAAGGTCGAAATCCGCAGCACTGGCCGTGTGTGGGGCGATGTCGTTACCGCTGCCTTTTCCACCGAAGAAGGCGCTTTCCTACGCGGACAAATCCGCATGGAAGACAAAGTCGACGTCCCTTACGCTTCCGAAACGCCTGAACCTCAGCCTGAGGAAGCAAAAGCGGAAGAGGAAGACGCCGTGCAGCCCGAAGAAACGAGCCCGCCAACCCAAGAGGCATAAGCACTTTGGCCCCCATTCGTTCGACAGGAATTTGGCAGTTCGCAGCTGCCATCCTTTTTTTCATACTGGCAGCCTGCACACCGCAGAAACCGTCCGCCCCCCTCCGGCAAAACAACGCAAAAACCACACCGCTATCCACCCGGGCGGTCACGCCGACACTTTCGGTTGTTCCATCCGCCACGCCTTTGCCTTCACCGTCCGTCAGCCCGACGCCCGTTCCGCCATCCCCGACTGCGACCGCCACCGTCCCCGCCTGCCTTGCCCGGGGTGGCAAAATCGAAATCAAATCACTGCACTCCGCCCTGCTGCCCAAACCGCTGGCATACCGTGTATACACCCCTCCCTGCTACGATCAAAACAAAACACAACGCTACCCCGTCATCTACCTCATCCACGGGCAAACCTACAACGATGACCAATGGGATCGTCTTGGTATCGATGAAACCGCTGACGAACTCATCGCTTCGGGCGAACTTTCCCCGTTTCTGGTTGTGATGCCGCGTGACCGTGTATGGAAACAGCCTCCTGAAAACAACTTTGGCAAGGCACTGATTTCC
Organism: uncultured Anaerolineales bacterium; assembly: GCA_964457375.1. Lineage (GTDB taxonomy): Bacteria > Chloroflexota > Anaerolineae > Anaerolineales > UBA11858 > G519. The sequence continues at coordinate 51,993 of CAYWFK010000011.1, read as the reverse complement.
GAACTAATCCCCGAAATCGACCGTTCCTACCGCACGATCGCCAAACGCAACGCCCGTGCTATCGGCGGTCTTTCCTGGGGGGCAAACTGGGCAGTACACCTTGGGCTTACCAGCTGGGAACTTTTCGGCGCCATCGGGGCACACAGCCTGCCGGTTTTCTCCACCGACGGACCCCGGCTCTCAACATGGCTCGATGCAATTCCTTCCGACAAACTGCCGCGCATTTACATGGATGCCGGAGAACACGACCGCTGGCTGCATTACACCCTGTGGTTCGAATCCCTGCTCACACAAAAGGGAATTCCTCACGAATGGCATCTCTTTTCCGGATATCATGACGAAGCCTACTGGTCTGCCCATACACGGAATTACCTCCTGTGGTACGCCCGGAGATGGTAAAGTCCTGATATAATTCCTTCCATGATCCTGACAAGAGAACAAGTGGAACACATTGCCGGGTTGGCGCGGCTGGATCTGAGCGAGGACGAAATCGTGCGATTCAGGGAACAGCTTTCTTCTATTTTGGAGCACTTCCGCCAGCTGGAAGAAGTGGATACAAGCGGCATTTCTCCTTCGGCACGTGCCATCGAAATTCCCTGCACGCTGCGTGAAGATATTCCGGGGAAAAGCCTTTCTGTCGACGAACTATTGGCAAATGCTCCCGATACAGAAGAAAACCGCTTCCGCGTTCCCCCGATTATCACTTGAATAATAAAATCGACAAACGAAAATCGATGATAGACTTTCCGAAACAAACCCTTGAAGAAATCATCGCCAGCCTGCGGGCGGGGAAACTCACCAGCCGCGGGTTGACGGAAGCCTGTCTAATAAACATCGACAAATCCGAAGAAACCATCCATGCCTTCATCACCATCACCCCGGAACAGGCGCTCAGGCAGGCAGACAAAGCCGACGCCTTGCTGGATTCATGGCGAAAAGGCACCGTCAAGGCGATCCCCGCCCTGCTCGGCGTTCCCCTGGCAGTCAAAGACGTTCTTGCCGTAGCCGGCGTACGCTGCACAGCAGGCTCGAAAATTCTCGAAACATTCGTTCCCCCCTACCATGCAACAGCGGTCAGGCGGCTGCTGAATGCCGGCATGATTTCGCTAGGCAAAACGAACACCGATGAATTCGCCATGGGTTCTTCGACAGAAAATTCAGCGTATGGCGAAACCCGCAACCCCTGGAATCTTGCACATGTGCCGGGAGGCTCCTCCGGTGGCAGCGCCGCAGCAGTCAGCGCCGGGCTTGCTCCGATTGCTTTGGGCACCGATACCGGCGGCAGCATCCGCCAGCCGGCATCCTTCTGCGGAGTAACCGGGCTGAAACCGACCTACGGGCGCGTCTCCCGTTTCGGGCTGATTGCCTACGGCTCGTCGCTGGACAGCGCCGGCATCCTGGCACACACCGCCGCTGACCTTGCGCTGGTCTACCCGCACATGGCCGGCTACGATCCGCAGGACTCGACAAGCGTAGACCTGCCCTGCCCGCCAATCAATCTGAAACAAGAGCCGGACAAACGCACACCGCTGCACATCGGTATCCCCCGGGAATACTTCACCGCCGGAATCCAGCCCGATGTTCAGCAAGCAATCGAACAAGCCATCCGCACATTCGAAGAACTGGGTTTCGAAATCACAGAAATCACCCTGCCCCACACAAAATACGCGCTGCCGGTATACTATCTCATTGCCCCCGCCGAGGCTTCCACGAATCTGGCACGCTTCGACGGAATCCGTTACGGACCGCGCATCGAAGCAGACAAGATACAGGAAATCTATCGAAAAACACGCGGGGCGCTATTCGGAGCGGAAGTCAAACGCCGAATCATGCTTGGCACCTACGCCCTCTCCGCCGGCTATTACGATGAATATTACGGCAAAGCCCAAAAAGTACGCACGCTGATCAAAGACGATTTCGACAAAGCTTTCCGGCAAGTGGATCTCATCGCCGCACCGGTAACCCCAACCACTGCTTTCCCCATCGGCAAACACAGCGGTGACCCGCTTTCGATGTACCTCGAAGATATTTTCACCCTGCCCGCAAATCTGGCAGGGCTTCCCGGGATTGCTTTCCCCGTTGGCTTCGACAGGCACAGCCTGCCGGTTGGCATGCAGCTGATGGCAGCACCATTTCAGGAAGAAACCCTGATTCGCGCTGCCCACACTTACCAAACCGCCACCGATTGGCACACACACCGCCCCGGTTGATGACCCCATGCGCCCGCACACGGCACACCTTCATCCGTACAGGGCATCAGCAGGGTTCAGCACCGGTAAAAACAAATCCGGCGATTACAAAACAAGCACAATCATTCAGCAAAAAGGAAGCCATTGATGAACCAACCCATCCCCACAGTCGACACTTTCATGAACCTGAACTGGATCGAAATCGAGCCTTATTATCAGGAATTACTCACCGCCAAAGTTGTTTCAGCCAGCGTAGAAACCTGGTTGAAAGCATGGTCAGAGCTGCGTAAACGGGTCGACGAAACCTACGCACGCTTGCAGTTGGCAAATGCGCAGGATACGTCCAACGCAGAAGCCGAGAAACGATACCATCATTTTCTTTCCGAAGTCTACCCGCACATTCAGGCTTCCGACCAGCTGCTGAAAGAAAAACTGCTCCGCAGCAAACTGCAACCGGCGGGCATGGAACTGCCCCTGCGCAACATGAATGCAGAAGCCGAAATTTTCAGCAGCGAAAACCTGCCAATACTCACCCGCGAACGCAAAACCAGCTCGGAATACAACAAAATCATCGGCGCCCAAACCGTCCCGTGGGAAGGGAAAGAACTGACGCTCACCCAGCTCGAAGTCTACGCCGATACACCCGACCGAAAAATCCGCGAGAAAACCTGGCGCCTTGCCGCTGACCGCCGGCTAAAAGACAGGCAGGCACTCAATGACATCTGGGAAAAACTAATCGCCCTGCGCCTGCAAATTGCCAACAATGCCGGTATGCCCGATTACCGCACCTACCAATGGAAACAGCTTCACCGCTTCGATTACACCCCCGAAGATTGCGCCCAATTCCAGGACGCTATCGAAAAAGTCGTCGTTCCGGCTGTAAAAAAAGTGTATGAAAAACTCTGCCGCAATCTTGGCATCGACCGTCTGCGCCCGTGGGACCTGCACAGCGACTTATACACAATTCACTTTCCCAGCCTTCACCCTTATCAGGATACCCGGGAATTCATCGACACCACCGCACGCATCTTCCAAAACCTGCACCCCAAACTGGGAGACTATTTCGACACCATGCGGAAACGAAACCTGCTGGACCTGGACAACCGCAAAGGGAAAAGCCCCGGCGGTTTTTGCACCTCGTTTGCCACGCAGGGAGTGCCGTTCATCTTCATGAATGCGGTCGGCCTGGAAACCGATGTGCGCGTCCTGCTGCACGAATCCGGGCATGCTTTCCACGTCTTCGAACGCACTCATCTCCCCTACCATCACCAATGGCGCGCCGGCATGGAATTCAACGAAGTCGCCTCGACTGCCATGGAACTGCTCACGTCTCCCTATCTGGATAGAAAAGCAGGGGGATTCTACAACACCCAAGACGCCGCCCGTGCCCGCATTCAACATCTGGAAAGCAAACTGGTTTTCTGGCCCTACATGGCAACCGTGGATGCTTTCCAGCATTGGGCTTACCTGCACCCGGAACAAGCCAAAAACCCGAACAATTGCGATGCAAAATGGAGCGAGCTTACCGACCGCTTCATGCCTTTCGTCGATTGGGATGGGCTGGAAGACGTCAAAGCAACCGGATGGCATCGCAAACCGCATATTTTCCGCTACCCGTTTTACTACATCGAATACGGGCTATCCCTGCTTGGTGCCGTCCAAATCTGGGGAAATGCCACGCGCGACCAACACCGCGCTGTAAAACAGTACCTCGAAGCGCTGGCGTTGGGAGGAACAGCATCAATCACCCAGCTGTATGCCACAGCAGGCGCAAAACTTGCTTTCGATGAAAACACCCTGAAAGACGCAGTCGATTTGATTCTCACGACCATCGAAGAGCTTGAAAAAACAGCCTAAAAAAGAAACCCTCATCTCCGGATGAACCCGCCGGCAGGCGCCATCCATCCGGAGAGATTGACCAAATCTGAAATTCAGGAGAAAAACCATCATGTCGAGCTGGATGAAAGCCGGCCTTATCGGAATTGCCGCCATGTTCTTGATAACGCTTCTCGGGTTGATTCCCGAAATAAGCTGCCTTTATTTACCACTAATGTTGATTACTTACTTCGTCGTCGGCGGTCTTGCCGCATCCCTCATTCCGCATCAGACGGAAAGCAGCGATTCCGCAAAACACGGCGCAATGGCTGCCATGCTAGCCGCACTCGGGGGAGGAATCATCGGGATCATCACCACAACCATCTATGCGATTACCAACAGCGCCAACGATATACGTACCCAGGTTCCGCCCGAATTCCTCAAAATGCTGCGTGACTCGAATATCGACCCGAACACGCTCAACACACCCGCAGTGAGATTTGGAATTCCCATCGGGGCAAACATGATCTGCTGCACAGTGTGGATATTCATAGCCGCCATTCTGGGCGCCATCGGCTGGATCGTTTACTCATCGATGAATTCCAAATAAATCCGGAGCCGGACACACAAACACAACCCTGATACCTGCATCGTGTGATAATATGACTGCGGGTATAATTGAACCTGCGGGCACACCCCAAAAAGGCTGTCCGCCTATCTCTCGCGAATGAGGTTTTTGATTTCATGACAAAAACGCTGAAAATCGTAATCCCCATGGCCGGGCTGGGCACACGGCTGCGCCCGCAAACATGGAGCCGCCCGAAACAATTAATCCGCGTTGCCGAACAAACCATCATCGAGCACGTCGTCGATACTTTTTCAAACCTGCCATCCGGCTACAACATCGAATACATCTTCATCATCGGCTACCTCGGGGATAAAATCAAGACTTTCATGCAGGAAAAACACCCCGAAATGAACATCCGCTATGTTACCCAAACCGAAATGAAAGGGCAGTCGCATGCCATTTACCTGGCAAAAGACTACCTGCACGGGCCTGCAATCATGGTCTTTGCCGACACGCTGATACAAACCGACCTCAGGTTTTTAGAAGACAGCGATGCAGATATCGTCGGTTTGGTCAAACCGGTGGAAGACCCGAGACGTTTCGGCGTGGCCAAGGTCGATGACGATGGCTGGGTTACCCGTTTGATAGAAAAACCATCAGATGTCAAAAACAACCTCGCAGTTGTCGGGTTTTACTATTTCAGAAACGGAGAAAACCTGATTGCCGCCATCGAGGAACAAATCCACAAAGACGTGCAACTCAAAGGGGAATATTTCGTTGCCGATGCGATCAATATCATGATCGAAAAAGGCGCGAAAATGCGCACCCACCGTGTCGATACCTGGCTGGATGCCGGTACGCCCAAAGCCATTCTGGCGACCAATCAATACCTGCTCGAACACGGGCACGACAATTCCAGAGAACTAAACAGCCAATTCAACAATGTGCTGATTCACCCCGTCTTCGTCCACCCTTCCGCCAAAGTGCGGAACTCGATTATCGGGCCCCACGTCTCCATCGGAGCAGATTGCGATATCGAATCCAGCATTTTCCGTAATACAATCATCGAGGATGGCTGCCTCATCAGCTACGCCAAATTGCAAGATTCACTCATCGGGCAGCATACATCCATCGAAGGCAAACTAAACACCATCAATGTCGGCGATAACACTGTCGTCCTGCTTTGAGAAAGCATATCCGGGAGTCGGAAAATGGTCGCCCAGCCAACCGGGAAAACAATTGTCAACTGTCGTTCGGATAGCAGTTATGCAGAAAAGCCGGTTGCCTTTCTGTGGGAGGAACAACGCCACAATGTCGAAAAAATCATCAACCGCTGGCGCACCCCTGACGGCAATTGGTTTTTGGTAGAAACACTCAGCGGCGCTTTGTTCACGCTGCATTATCAAATTTCGTCGGATCTTTGGTACATCCGGCAAACCTGAACCATCCATTCTAAAACAAGCATGGAAAGGAGATCATGTGACCAGGCAGTATCTTGCAGAAAATGTAATCAACCTGAAACCATCAGGTATTCGAAAATTCTTCGATATCGTCGCCACCATGGACGATGTCATCTCATTGGGAATTGGTGAACCGGATTTCGTAACGCCAAAACCGATTCTCGATGCCGGAATCAATGCATTGCGTGCGGGAGAAACCCACTACACATCCAACGCAGGCGTTCTGGAACTTCGCACCGCCATTGCCAGACACCTTGAAAAGCGCTATGGGCTTTCATACAACCCCCAAAGCGAAATGGTGATCACTGTCGGCGTTTCCGAAGCACTTTACCTGACCATGACCGCGCTGCTCAACCACGGGGAAGAGGTGATCATCCCCACACCGTGTTTCGTATCCTACCAGTCGGAAGTCATTTTAGCCGGCGGTGTGCCTGTCGAAATACCGACACGCGCTGACGAAGGCTTCCAGCTTCAGGCCGACCAGCTCGAAGCAGCCATCACCCCGCGCACCAAAGCCATCCTCATCGGATACCCCAACAATCCCACCGGTGCTGTCGCTTCTGCGGAAATGCTGCAAAAAATCGCAGAAATCGCCGAAAAACATGATCTTGTCGTCATCTCGGACGAGATATACGACCGGCTGGTTTACGGCGTCAAGCACATCAGTTTTGCCAGCTTCCCCGGCATGAAACAACGCACGATAACTCTGGGCGGCTTCTCGAAAGATTACGCAATGACCGGCTGGCGCGTCGGCTATGCGGCCGGGCCGGCAGAAATCATTCAGGGGCTTGTGCGCATCCATCAATACACGATCATGTCCGCCCCCACCGTTTCGCAATATGCCGCACTGGCAGCCATCCAAAAAGGGGAAGAATATGTGCAGGATATGGTTACGGAATACGACAACCGGCGTCAATTAATCGTCAACGGGTTGAACCGGCTGGGACTGCACACTATCGAACCCAAAGGAGCATTCTACGCCTTCCCCGATATCACCGTCTCAGGGCTGGATGACGAAACCTTTGCCCAAAAATTACTCGAAGAAGAACGCGTCGCTGTCGTCCCCGGCTCTGCATTCGGGCCCGGCGGCGAGGGGTTTGTGCGCTGCTCTTATGCCACTGCATACGACAAAATCGAAGAAGCCTTGCGGCGAATGGAACGTTTCGTTTCCCGTCACGGATAAACAAACGGGAAACCGCTAGTGATGCAAATGGAATTCGAGGCAGTCATCGGTATCGAAGTACATGTCGAACTGGATACCCGCTCCAAGATGTTTTGCGGGTGTCCAGTCACAGACCCGGAGAAAGCGCGCCCGAACACCGCGGTATGCCCGGTATGCGCCGGAATGCCCGGCACATTACCCGTAATCAACGAACAGGCGGTCACCTTCGCCGTCAAAGTCGGGGCTGCGCTGCAATGTGAAATCGCCACAAAGAGCATCTTTGCCCGCAAGAATTATTTTTACCCCGACCTGCCGAAAGGCTATCAAATATCCCAATACGACGCGCCCATCGCCCGCAACGGCGTGCTCACAATCCGTACCGCCGCCGGTGAAAAAACCGTCCGGATTCGCCGGGCACACCTGGAAGAAGACACCGGAAAACTCACCCACGTCCCCGCAGAAAACGGCAACGCCGGGTACTCACTCATCGACCTGAACCGCGCCGGTGTACCGCTGCTTGAAATCGTCACCGAACCCGATCTTCGTTCCGCAGAAGAAGCACACAGTTATGCCGTAACACTGCGCAATATCCTGCGCTATCTCAAAGTCAGCTCAGGCGATATGCAAAAAGGGGCACTCCGCATCGAACCCAACATCTCCATCCGGCCGCTTGGCAGCAACAAACTGGGAACCCGAACCGAAATCAAGAACCTGAACAGTTTTCGTGCACTCGAAAGAGCCATTGCCTATGAAATCGAGCGCCAGGAAAAACTGCTGCGTGAAGGCAAACCCGTCATCCAGCAAACCATGGGCTGGGATGAAACCCGCCAAAAAACCTTTCCCCAGCGCACCAAAGAAGACGAAGACGATTACCGCTATCTTCCCGAACCCGACCTGCCCCCGCTGGTCATCGAACAGGATTGGATCAACCATATCCGGCAATCCCTGCCGGAACTTCCGGAAGAAAAACGCCGGCGTTTCATCGAAACCTATCACCTCGCCCCCGACACAACCGACCTGCTGGTCAGCGAGCCGCTGATTGCCGCCTACTTCGAAGAAGTCGTCGAAGCTTGCCCGCCAGTTTCAGCCAAAACGATTGCAAACTGGATCACCGGAGAACTCTTCAGCCTGCTGAACCACAGCGAAACCCCCTTCGCAGAAATCAAAATCACCCCCGAAGCACTCAGCCGCTTGCTGCAAATTGTGGAACAGGGAAAAATCAACACAACCACAGGCAAAACCGTGCTTGCCGAAATGTTCGAAAGCGGAAAAGAAGCCGCATCGATCATCGCAGCCCGCGGGTTGCAGCAAATTTCCGACACGGAACAAATCCGGGAAATCATACGCAATATTCTCGCTGCGAATCCCAAAGAGCTGGAAACCTATCTGCAAGGGAAAGAAACGCTCCGGCAATGGTTTTTCGGGCAGGTGATGCGCACCACCCGCGGAAAAGCAAACCCGCAGGTCATTCGCGAAGAATTGCAGCATTTGCTCGACGAACAGAAACAAAACCGCTAAAAACACCCCGAAAAACCGTCAACCTAGTGAGTAACGATACCCTTTTTGGGCGCGATTAATCACTTGACGCCAATCGATACCTCTGCTATTCTAGCATCAGACTAAGGGTTATTCTTACGATGAGCAGGATGGGCTATGGCAAGCCTATTTGTCATAATCATGGAAGCGGGCACCTTACCGAGGTGCTCGTATATATTTAAGCATAACCCAATAGATTATCGATTATCCGTATAGGAGCAGAGATAAATGACCAAACCAATTAATGCTTTCAAAATGGCACAGGAACAATTCGACCATGTTGCCGAACTTCTGAATTTGGAGACATACGTCGCCAATATGTTACGGCAGCCGAAACGGGAATTCAAATTCCAGATCCCCGTCCGGATGCACGATAACACCATTAAAGTGTTTTATGGTTACCGCGTGCAACACAATAACGCCAGGGGCCCCATGAAAGGCGGAATCCGCTTTCACCCGTCGGAAACACTCGACACAATTCGGGCTCTTGCCATGTGGATGACATGGAAATGCGCCGTAGCAGATATTCCTCTGGGTGGCGCAAAAGGCGGCGTAGCTGTCGACCCCGCATCCCTGACCGAATCCGAAAAAGAACTGCTCTGCCGTGGCTGGATCGATGAGGCTTGGCGCGTGATTGGACCCCGCCAGGATATCCCCGCTCCTGACGTCGGCACGACCCCGCAAATGATGGGCTGGATGATGGACGAATATTCGAAAATCGTCGGGCGCTACACCCCCGGCGTCATCACCGGCAAACCCGTCGGCGGTGGCGGCTCTCTCGGCAGAACCGAGGCAACCGGTTTCGGCGTCATCTTCGCCGTCCGTGAAGCCATGCAACATCTCAAAATGGAACCCGAAAAATGCACCGCAGCCATTCAGGGCTTCGGCAACGTTGCCCAATACGCTGCTATCGGTTTCATCGAACAACTCAAAGGAAAAGTGGTTTGCGTTTCCTGCTGGGACAGGCACGACAAACAAGCTTACACATTCAGCAAAGAACGCGAAGGTATCGATCCTTATTTCCTGCAATCCATCACGGATCAATACGGCACCATCGACAAAGCCAAAGCACAAAATGCCGGCTATAAAATCGAAGACGGAGACGCCTGGATTTCGAAAGACGTCGATGTACTCATCCCCGCCGCACTCGAAGGGCAAGTCAACGACCAGACCGTTCGCCAAATCAGCAGCAAAGTCAAAATCGTTGCCGAAGGCGCCAATGGTCCCACAACGCCGGAAGCCGACACCGTTCTCAAGCAAAACAACGTGTTCCTCATTCCGGACTTCCTGTGCAATGCCGGCGGCGTAACCGTTTCGTACTTCGAAGCCGTTCAAAACAACATGAATTACTACTGGACGCGTGACGAAGTTATCCAGCGCCTCGACCAAAAAATGACCCAGGCTTTCAACAGCGTACTGCAAATGTCGGAACGCAGGAAAGTGCACATGCGCGACGCTGCCTACATGGTCGCCATCGACCGTGTTGTCAGAGCCATGGAACTGCGCGGCAGGCTGTTCGTACCGTGATCCTTCCCTGAACCACACGTCTTTCTCCCGGCCTGGCCGCCTGAAAGACAAGATAAAAACGCCAAACCCCCGCGAAACAACAAGCGGGGGTTTCTTCTTCACGCCGGCTTGACATGCTCCCCGCCCCCGTCACTGCCCGACGGCACTTCGGAACACACAGCCCGCTTCGCAGCCAAACAGCACCAGGCAAAAAAGCCGCTTGCCGCACGGTCAACAAGCCGCCTGAACACCAAAAGGCTGTTCCTAATCGCGATTTATCTGTTATCATTTAGTTGTATTCCAAATTGCTATCGAAACTTGAGGAGAGGCTTTCATGAAAGTATCCGTACTCCAGGAAAATTTAGCACATGGTTTAAACATCGTCTCACGTGCAGTATCACCAAGAAGCACTCTTCCCGTTTTGGGGAACATACTCATCGCCACGGATGACGGACGGCTGCGCCTTTCAGCGACCAATCTCGAACTCGGAATCACCTGCTGGATTGGTGCAAAAATCGAAGAAGAAGGATCGACAACCGTACCCGCCCGCACATTTACCGACCTGATTAGCACGTTACCTCCCAAGCAGGTCAATATGTCGTTGAACATCCGTACACAAACCCTGAATGTACGTTCAGGCACATCCAACACCGACATCAAATGTATCGACTCCCAGGAATTCCCCCCCATGCCGGTGCCGGATTTGAACAACGGCATCCAGATTAACGTCACCGATTTGCGTGAAATCATCAAGCAGGTTGCTTTTGCCGCTTCGACAGATGACGCCCGTCCCATCCTGACCGGCGTCTTGGTCCAGCTGGAAGACAACAACATGACCCTCGCCGCAGCTGACGGTTTTCGCCTTTCCGTACGCGAAGCACAAATTTCGGCACCCATTTCGAAGCCTGTCAGCGCAGTCATCCCTGCCCGTGCACTCAACGAACTCGCCCGGATTACCAGCGACGGCGACAAAGTCGTTACCATGCTCCTTCCCCCGCACAGCGGACGGGTCATTTTCCGCACCAACAACACCGAGCTGGTCTCCCAGCTGATCGAAGGCACATTCCCTGACTACGAGCAAATCATCCCCCGCAGTCATGATACGCGCACAGTGCTTTCTACGAACGCCTTTCTCAAAGCCTGTAAACAGGCTGAAATCTTCGCCCGTGAAGGGTCCCTGATTGCCCGCATTCACATCGTTCCCGGAGACGAAATGCAGCCGGGGAAAGTCGAAATTTCAGGGCAGTCCGAAGAAACCGGGTCGAACATCACGGTGATCGATGCCGCCGTCGAAGGCAGCCCCCTGATCATCGCCTTCAATGTACGCTTCCTGCGCGAAGTACTGGATGTCATCAGCACCCCAGACGTCGCCATCGAAACCACAACGGCTACCAATCCCGGCACCATTCGCCCCGTGGGCGATAGTAACTTCCTGCATGTGATTATGCCCATGCACCTTGGCAATTAACCGACAGCAGCACGTCTCCGAAGTCCGCCTCCCGACTTCGGATTCTATTTAACGAAACCGATGACATTTCCATCCATTTCCAGCGACCGTGCCCTGAGGATTTACCTCTCGCTTGCACAATACCCCATTTTACGCACGAACATTCGCGAACGAATGCGCCGCGAACTGTTCAAGCGCGGCGTGATTACACCCAAAGCCTTCGAAGCCGAAGTACGTAAAAAAGCAATCGAATCACAAGCGCGGGAAGGGCTGCGGGACCCGTTCCTGGAAGAAGCCGGAGATATTTGGGAAACACGTCTCGAACGCATTCGCAGCCATCTGACAGATTTTTACTTTGCCTATAATCTGCAATACGAACTTTTCGAATCCATCGTCCGGGAAGTGCTGGCAGAACGCATCCAGCAAGCCGACGACATCCTCATCTCCTTCAATGCCGAACTGGCGCCCCAGGAAATGCTTTTCGAGCAGGCGCTCACCATCGAAAAACTGCCGCCCCGCGATTACATCCGTTACGAACACCGCCTGCATGAACTCATCGTCGTACTCATCAGACGCATGATCAGTGACCAATTGGCATACATCAACATCGCCAAGGAATGGTTTACCATTCAGGACCTGAGCGAAATTCAGCGGCGGAAAATCGGCTACGGGAAAATCGGCGGCAAGGCAGCCGGCATGCTCCTCGCAGCCCGCATTCTGAAAGACGTCGGGGAAGAAGACATCATCGAAAACCTGCGTGTCCCCGAATCATTTTTCCTCGGGGCAGACGTGATGTATGCCTTCATGGCATACAACGACCTGATTCACTGGGCAGAACAAAAATACAAATCTGTCGATCAAATCCAACAGGACTATCCCCGCATTCAAAAAGAATACTCGCAAGGTGAATTCCCGCCGGATATCGTCGAGCGCCTGCGTACCCTGCTGGAAGAAATCGGTGAAAAACCGCTCATCGTCCGATCTTCCAGCCTGTTGGAAGATAACTTCGGAACATCGTTTGCCGGCAAATACGAAAGTTTCTTCTGCCCCAACCAGGGCACCCCGGAAGAAAACCTGCATGCCCTCACCCAGGCAATTTCCCAGGTATATGCCAGCGGGCTAAACCCGGATGCATTGCTCTATCGCCGCAGCAAGGGATTGCAGGATTATGACGAAAGACTGGCAATCCTCATCCAGACCGTGGAAGGAGAACGCTTCGGGAAATACTTCCTGCCGCATGCTGCCGGAGTTGCTTTCAGCCGCAATCTCTTCCGCTGGGATCCGCAAATCCGCCAGGAAGATGGCTTCATCAGGCTGGTTTGGGGGCTGGGGACGCGTGCTGTCGACCGCGTCGGGCAGGATTACCCGCGCCTGATTGCGCTCAGCCATCCCGAACTGCGCCCGGAAAGTTCCCCCAAAGACATCCTGCGTTACTCACAAAGATACGTGGATTTGCTTGATTTGGAAGCCAACGCTTTCAGGACCCTGCCAATTGCCAATGTGCTTACACCGGAATACCCGCCCGTACGCATGCTTGCTTACATCGACCGCGGCGGCTACCTGACCCCGATCCGCAGCAACATCATTGAAGAAGAACCTGAGCAGCTGGTACTCACTTTCGACGGTCTCATCCGGCGCACGCCCTTTGCCGACAGGATGAAACGCATTCTCAAACATCTCGAAAAACATTACCAGCGGCCTGTCGATGTTGAATTCGCGCTCTACCTCACCAATCTGCGAAACCCGCAGCCGGAAGTGCACATCTCGCTGTTACAATGCCGCCCCCAAAGCCGCAACGAAAGCATCGAAACGCAAATTCCCGAAAATCTGGACGAAGAAAGCGTAATTTTTTCCACCCGGCGTATGGTGCCCCAGGGGCTTGTTCAGGGCATTCGCTTTGTCCTCTTCGTCCCCCCGCAAGCCTATTACGCCCTGCCGACAGCCGCAGACCGCTCGAAAATCGGCAGAGCCATCGGGCGTATCAACGCGGTTCTCTCCGACAAGAATTTCATTTGTGTCGGGCCCGGCCGCTGGGGAACAGTCAACCCGGACCTTGGCGTACACGTCGGTTATGGCGACATCTACAACACCCGTGCTCTCATCGAACTCGCCGGAAAAGATGCCACTGTCACCCCCGACCCGTCCTTTGGCACCCATTTCTTCCAGGACCTTGTCGAAGCCAACATCTACCCGCTGGCCGTATACCTGAGCGATCAGGGTGTTGTCTTCAACCACGCCTTCTTTCAGGATACCCCGAACCGCCTTGCCAAACTTTTCCCCGGCGAAGCCAACCTCAGCGGGTGTCTCAAACTGATTGATGTGGAAGATTACCGCCCCGGGCATCACATCGAGATTGTCATGAACAACGAAGAAAGGCAGGCAATCGCTTTCATCAAACCAAACGACCCTCGGGCAGCAATCCGGACCGCCCAGCAGCCCACCAAGGAAACACATCACCATGACAAATGAAACCAATGCAAAAAAATTCGTCGCCGTTGCAGGAAACATCGGTGTAGGTAAATCCACACTGGTGAAAATGCTGTGCGAACGACTGAAATGGGAACCTTTTTTCGAACCCCAGGCACAAAATCCCTATCTGGCCGATTTCTATCAAAACATGCGCATGTGGTCTTTTCATTCACAAATCTTCTTTCTCAGCCACCGCCTGCGTATGCACCTGCTGCTCGTCGAACATCCCACCTCGGTCATTCAGGATCGCACGGTTTATGAAGATGCCGAAATCTTCGCTCAAAATTTATACAAACAAGGGGAAATGAGCAAAAGAGATTACGATACCTACCGTGATTTATACCGTCTGATGAAAAATTTTCTGCCGCCCCCCGATCTTGTCGTATACCTGCGGGCATCCGAAAACACCTTGCATCAACGCATTGCCCGACGCGGGCGCACCTTCGAGCGGGAAATCAGCCGTGATTATCTCCACCGGCTCAACGTCCTTTATGAGAATTGGGTCGAAGCCTTCAACCTTTGTCCCGTGCTCACCGTGCCCGCAGACGACCTCGATTACGTTGCCAACCCCGGGCATCTCGACCTGATTGTCGAAAAAATCCGGGAGAAACTCACCGGCAAAGAAGAAGTGGTTTTTTACCCGGACGAAGTCGCCAACGGCATCCGCCGGGAATCCGGCAAGTAACAACGCTCCGCTTTCCAGTCCCCTCCCGATGAACAAAAACGGGCTGTCTAAAAAGCAGCCCGTTTGACTTTCTATGCGCCGACAGAATACCGGCTTTTACGCATCCTTGCTGCGCAGGTGCGGGAAGAGAATCACATCCCGGATGCTATGATTGTCCGTCAAAATCATCACCAGGCGGTCGATCCCCATGCCAAAGCCGCCGGTCGGGGGCATCCCGTAACGCAGTGCCCGCAAATAATCTTCATCCATCGGATGCCGCTCTTCATCATCCGCGTCATAATCCCGCCCCATTTCCAGAAAACGCGCTTCCTGGTCCAGCGGATCGTTCAATTCGGTGAAAGCATTGCACAATTCCATGCCGCCGATGAATCCTTCGAAACGCTCTACCGTGCTGCTATCCCCCGGCATGCTCTTTGCCAGCGGAGAAATATCGCGCGGGTAGTTATAAATGAAAGTGGGTTGAATCATATTCGGTTCCAGGTACGTGCTAAGTAAAGCATCAATCAATTTGCCGCGGGTTGCATCCGCCGGTGGTTCCAGCCCTTTGGCTTCCATTGCCTTCCGCAGGCTCTCCGCATCCGGATATTGGGCAATATCCAAACCGACGGCATCCAGCAGCCCCTGGCGCAGTTCGACGCGTTTCCACGGCGGATCCAGACTGATTGTGTTGCCCTGAAACGTAAACGTCCGTGTTCCCAAAACGCGGTCGGCAACGAAAGCCAGCATCTCTTCCGTCAACGCCATCACCTGCAAATAATCAGCATACGCCCAGTACAATTCCACCTGGGTAAATTCAGGGTTATGCTTGTAAGAAACTCCTTCGTTTCTGAAATCGCGGCCAATTTCATACACCCGTTCCAGATTGCCAACCAGCAAGCGTTTCAAATAAAGCTCAAAAGAAATTCGCAGGAACAAGTCCTGTTTCAATTGATTGTGGTAAGTAACGAACGGGCGGGCTGCTGCGCCGCCGTAAATCGGTTGTAAAATCGGCGTTTCGACCTCGAGAAAATCCCGGCTATCGAGGAATTCGCGGATTGACCGCACCACCGCAGCCCGCTTACGGAAAACATCCCGTATGTCGGGGTTGACCGCCAAATCAGCGTAGCGCTGGCGGTAACGGGTTTCAGGGTCATCCAGCCCGGTGTGCCGAATGACTTTCCCGTCAACCACCTCTTCCTTGGCAGCTGGCAGCGGGGTAATCGCCTTCGCCAGCAAGGCAAACTCCCTGACACGCAGGGTAATTTCACCTGTTCTGGTTCTGAAAAGTGTGCCACTCGCCTGAATGAAATCACCCAGGTCGAAATACTTGTTGAAAAGTTTGATCGCGTCTTCCCCGATATCGTCCTTCCGCAAGAAGAGCTGAATCCGTCCGTCCCCGTCCTCGATATGTGCAAAGGTTATTTTCCCCATCGGGCGCATGGCACGCAAACGCCCGGCAAGGATGACCTCGACAGGTTCTTCCTGCCCTTTCTCTTCAGCCTTTTCGAAAGCTTCAACCGCCTGCAAACTCGTATGCGTTCTTTTCGAGCGGGTCGGGTAAGGATCAATGCCCTGCTCCCGCAGCCGTTCGATTTTCTCCAGCCTGATTTGTTCCAGTTTCGTGTATGCTGCCATTTTCTTCACACTTCCCTTTCATGGAAAAACCCCGCGCCGGTCATTCTTGCGCGGGGCGTTAATTCACAAGCCCCTGATCTACGCAACCTTGATGATTTTCACGCGAAAGGAACCATTGGGCGCCTTGACCTCGACATCATCCCCCTCCTGATGGCCCATCAAAGCCATTCCCAGCGGCGATTCGTTGGAAATCCGCCCGTTTTTCGGATCGGTTTCCGCCGCGCCGACAATAGTATAAATCTCCGGCTCCATCCCGTCTTCCTGTACGGTCACCTGCGTACCGATTTGCACCACGCCTTCGTTCTCGTTCTTTTCTACGATGTGAACGTTCGCCAAAAGTAATTCCAGTTCCCTGATTCTCCCTTCGACGAAAGCCTGCTCGTTCTTGGCTGCATCCACTTCGGCATCATTATCGATACCGGCGTCACCGTCTTCCATTGCATCATGAAGACGCTTTGCGACTTCTTGCCGTCGGGTCGTGCGCAGGTATTCAAGTTCTTCCTGGAGCTTTTCGTAACCTTCACGCGTGAGATATGAAATTGTCATGTTTCCATCCTGATCCGAGAATAATCGTACAAAAGGAGAAATCACTGCCCGGTGCCAACAGCCTGTGAATAAACTCGCTGCTGCAGCTCATTCGTACTGCCGGCACAAGCACGATTAAAAACATGCGGCGTTGAACAGGCTGTGAAAAAAACCCTTATGCGCCGCAGGCGAAAATTTTAGCATGATTCTACCCTGAATGCAAGTCCGTGTTTCAGTTCATCTAAAATGTTACCAAAGGTATATCGTTCGCTCAAATAAAAATGTTACCGAGAGAACAATGTCCGAAGAAGAAAAGATGACAATCAATCAACGCAGAAAACACTTGTGTGCGGTAAAAGAAACGAAACAAAGCACCGAAAAAGTCAGTATAGAAACTAATGGAAGTAATGTCGTTGAATACAGCTCAAAAGCCCGGTCCGAGTGATGCGGCAGTTTGTCGCTTTGCAATCCCACCCCCAACATCGGCGCCGCTTCGTGGCAAAGATTTGCGGGTGTTATCCGAAAGCACTGATTACATATGTGCCGAGCGCTTGCAGCACAACCTGGTATGGATCGCAAAACATTTAGCTCAGCATGCTGGCAATTTCCGAGGCGCTTCTTGCTCAGCTAAGACAAATTAGCGTCTCCACCGTGAAGCGCATCCTACGCCGTATCCGTCAGGATCAACCTCGGCTGCCCAGACGCAAGCCTTCTCAGGGTAATGCACTCAGACGCAACACCCCCATACGGCGGATTGTCTGGAACGAAACCCAGCCCGGTTACTTTGAACAAGAGACCGTTGACAAACAAACCGGCAAAGACACTCTCCGCAGGTGATGTTATGCTCCCCTTGTTTTTTACGTTTCTTTCAATAACCGTCGGCATGAGCACTTGCACCTCTTGGCTCCTGATGTTATCATCTATCCGGTTACACCATGATTGGCAAACAAACATTCTCTCGCACTCGTTTGCGAACCATATTGATATTCATCACCCTGGCAACGCTGCCATGCTATTGTGCCGGGCTTGTCATCGTTAAATTCGCGCCAAAACGCACCCCTGTGCCAACAGCCACAGCGTCCCCGACCATCACATCGACAATAACCCCGTCCATAACGCCATACCCAAGCCGTACACCATCCCCCACCGAACCCACAGCCACCGCCACATCATCCCCGACGGAAACGCTTATCCCAACAAACACCCTTTCCCCGACATCAACACCAACGGCGACGGGCACTTTCACCCCAACCCCGACCGGCACGAACACCGCATCGCCAACACCTGCAAGCACCCGTACTGCCAGCGCGACATCCACATCCCCGCCGACGAACACCCCTGCCGACACAGCAACACCAATCCCTTCGGCAACCCCGACAAGTGATGTTATCATTGTTACCACAACGCCAATCCCATCCGGAACACCGTGACACAGTGCCGCGGCGAAGGATGAAATCCAAAACCAAAAAGAGACCCATGGCCAAAAAAACGCTCCACCTACTCAAAGAACTCATTCGTACCCCCGGACTTTCAGGGTACGAAGAATCGGTACGCAACATTCTCCGCAAAAAATGGAAACCGCTTACCGACGACCTTCAGGTCAGCCCGCTGGGAAGCCTGATTGGCTTCCGGCAAGGCACATTACCCGAACCGCGCCCCGGCATCCTGCTGGCAACCCACATGGACGCAATCGGGATGATGGTCACCGGCATCGTCGACGGTTTCCTGCGGATTACTGCAATCGGCGGAATTGACCCGCGCGTCCTGCCCGGGCAGCTGGTAACCGTACATGGAAGTGAAGACCTTCCCGGCATCGTCGTTCAACCGCCGGCGCATTTGCTTCCCGCTGAATTCGCCAAAAAGCCCGTTCCAATGAAATATCTGTTGGTCGATACCGGGCTAAGTACAGCAGAGGTCGAAAAAGCCGTGCGTGTCGGCACGCTGGTTTCCTTTGCACAAGAACCCCTGGTGATGGGGAAGAACACATTAGCCGGACACTCGCTTGACAACCGCAGTTCCGTTGCCGCATTGACCCGCTGCCTTTCCAGGCTCAGCCGGCACAACCATCTCTGGGATGTTTGGGCTGTAGCGACCGTGCAGGAAGAAGAAACCATGGCAGGGGCACTCACATCCGCATTCCAGTTACGCCCGCAGCTTGCCATAGCCATCGATGTAACCTTCGCCGAAGGGCCGGGAACATCCCCGGACAAAGCCTTCCCCATGGGAGAAGGGCTGACATTGGGATGGGGACCCAACGCGCACCCCAGGCTTTACGAAGCCGTTGCAGAAAGTGCCAGGAACGCTGAAATTCCCTTCAAACTGGAGCCAATGCCCAGCCACTCAGGAACAGATGCCTACGGATTGCAAATTGCTGCCGAGGGAATCCCGACAATGGTAATCAGCATTCCCCTGCGCTATATGCACACCCCCGTCGAAATGATCTCCGTCAAGGATGTCAAACGCGCCGCTCGTTTGCTAACAGCGTTCATCTCCGGGCTGGATAAACATTTCATGAAAAAGATTCAATACCCACTCTAAAATCAAACCGAAAGAATGCAGATGTCAAAAAAAATGACGCATCAACATCTCAACATCGGAAATCATCAACTCCGTTTACTCGCACGGTTGACAGAAGCCTGTGCTGTCTCAGGCGACGAAGAAGAAGTACGAAAAATCGTCCTCGAAGAAGTCAAACCTTACGCCGATGAACTTGCCATTGATTCTCTGGGGAATGTGCTTCTCACCCGAAAAGGCAAAGGGAAGAAACGCCTGCGTGTCATGATTGCCGCCCACATGGATGAAGTCGGCTTCATGCTCACCCACGACGAAGGCAAAGGGATTTTCCGCTTTGGCATCGTCGGCGGGATAGACCAGCGGCAGCTAGTCGGCAAACCCGTGCTGGTGGGGAAAAAGCAAATTCCCGGCGTGATTGGCGCCAAGCCAATTCATCTGACCACAGCCGGTGAAAGGGAAAAAGCAATCCCCATTCAGGCGCTGCGCATCGATGTCGGGCCCGAAAACGGCAAGAAAATCCAAGTCGGTGACCGGGCAACATTTGCCACCCGATTTACCCGCATCGGCGACAGCATCCGGGCCAAAGCGCTCGATGACCGCCTTGGTGTGGCTACATTGATCGAACTCGTCAAACATGCCCCCGCAAATATCGACCTTTTGGCAGCCTTCACCGTACAGGAAGAAATCGGGCTGCGCGGCGCACGCGTGGCTGCCTTCAGCCTGGCTCCCGATATCGCCATTGCTCTGGATAGCACCCCGGCAATGGATATACCCTCCTGGGACGACGAAGAAAACACCCATTACAACACCCGTCTGGGAGCCGGTCCCGCAATCTATCTGGCTGACCGTGCTACGCTTTCCGACCCGCGTCTCATCCGCTTTTTGGTCAAAACAGCGGAAGAAGAAAACATTCCCTGCCAATTCAGGCAGCCGGGCGGCGGAGGAACAGACGCCGGCGCTATGCACAAACAGCGGGGCGGAATTCCGGCCATATCCATCTCGGTTCCCGGAAGATACCCCCATACCGCCGCAGGGATCATCCGCATCAGGGACTGGGAAAACACACTCGCACTGGTTTCCGCTGCCCTTCGCCGCATCCAGCCGGAAATCCTTTCCGAACCCAGATAATCTTCACCAAGAATAAAAGCAGGAGTCTTTATGAAAGACATCATTCGACAACTCGTACAAGTTCCGGGGCCATCCGGTTATGAAAAACAAATTCGCGAAACCATCCGGCAGCTCATTCAGCCGTATGCAGACGATATTCAAACCGACGCACTTGGAAATTTGATTGCCCGCAAAGGGAAGAAAACGAAAAACGGCAAACGGATCATGCTTGCCGCACATATCGACGAAATCGGCATCATGGTCACGCATGTCGATGAAAACGGATTCGTCCGCTTCACCAATATCGGCGGTGTGTTTCCACGCTACACCCCCGCCGGCCGTGTACGCTTTCTCGACGGCACTACCGGTGTAATTGGCACAGAACAAATCGACGACCCTTACAAAGTGCCCAAACTGGAAAAAATGTACATCGACGTCGGTGCCACCAGCAAGGAAACCTGCCCGGTAAAGACAGGAGATGTCGCTGTTTTCGAACGTGCTTTCGCAGAGATGGGAAAACGTCTCGTCTCAAAAGCCATGGACGATCGCATCAGCGTCGCCGTACTCATCGAAACCCTGCGCCAGCTCAAAAGCAGCCCCCACGAAATCCATTTCGTCTTCACCGTGCAGGAAGAAGTCGGTGTACGCGGCTCGATGACTGCCGCCTATCAAATTACCCCTGAAATCGGGCTTGCAGTCGATGTCACCCGTACCGGAGATACCCCCAAAGGCATCAAAATGGATGTCTCGCTCGGCAAAGGGCCGGCAATCAAAGTGCGCGATTCCATGACACTTGCCGATCCGCGCATTGTCGACTGGATGATTGCAACCGCAAAGAACAACCAAATCCCTTATCAGCTCGAAGTGCTGGAAAGAGGCGGCACAGATGCCCACGCCATTCAACTCAGCAAAGCAGGTGTACCCGCAGGTTGTCTTTCGATCCCATGCCGGTACATCCACAGCCCGTCTGAAATGATCGACCTGGACGACGTCGAAAATGCCGTAAAACTTTTGTTGCAACTCATGCAAAACCCCATCGAAACCCTATGACTCGCTTCCTGACATTCCTGATCGCCATCGCCTTGCTGCTCACCGCCTGCAACATCCCCACGGCGCTGCAGCCCGGCGCGCCGACAGCCGCGCCGACAGCAAGCATGACACCCACCGCTACCGTTCAGGCTGCCATCCAGACCCCTGAAAGCAAAATCACCGTGCTGCATATCTGGGTGCCTCCCTTGTTCGATCCGGAAAGCGACACCCCCGCAGCGAAATTGTTTAAGGAAAGACTGGAAGAATTCACCAAGCGCCGCCCGGAAACAAAAATCGAGGTGCGCGTCAAAGCCCTCGAAGGCCCCGGCGGTCTGCTGGATTCACTCTCGACAGCCAACGCTGCCGCCCCCCTGTCCGTTCCCGACCTGGTTGCACTGCCCAGAAATATCATGGAAACCGCTGCCATCAAGGGGCTGCTCCATCCATTCGACGGACTCACCGAAATCATGGATGATCCGGACTGGTATGGTTACACCCGGCAGCTCGCCTTGCTGCAAAACAGCACCTTTGGCATTCCGTTTGCCGGTGATGCGCTTGTGCTTGTCTACCGAACATCGGCAATAGAACAGCCGCCTTCTTCATGGGCAGATGCGCTTGAAGCCCCCAAACCGCTGGTTTTTCCTGCGGCTGACCCCCAGGCGTTGTTGACCCTGACCTTCTACCAGGCTGCAGGCGGTGTTTTGCTCGACGAAAACGAACGCCCGACCCTCGACCCTAAAAAACTCACCCCGATCCTGACCTATTACCAGCAAGCCCTCGTTTCCGGGTTGATTCCCTATTGGGTAACCCAATACGAAAGCGATGAACAATCCTGGCAGGCATTCGAGCAAAAACAAACCGACATGGTGATTACCTGGGTATCGCGTTATCTGGCAAACACCCCTGCAAATTCCGCACTCAGCCAAATTCCTTCCGGCGACGGCACCGCAGTAACAACAGCAACCGGCTGGGTATGGGCGCTTTCCACCCCCGACAGCAACCGCCACGAACTCGCTACCCAGCTGGCAGAATTCATCACCGCCGGGGACTTCTTGGGCGAATGGTCTTCCGCTGCCGGCTTTCCACCGGTCAGGCCCAGCTCACTCGAAAAATGGAAAAAAACGCCCGAGCACTCCCTTCTCGGAAAAATACTTCCTTCCGCAAAACTAATTCCACCGCAGGATATTTTGAACACAGTAGGCCCCAAGGTGCGCGATGCAACAGTCAGTATTCTCAAAGACAAAGCAGACCCCGAAACTGCCGCACAAACTGCAAGCGATGCGCTCAAAAACCCGCAATAACGCTGCCAAACAGGGAAGTTTTTCTACACAAATCCGCACAGGGGAACTTGTTGCATATCTTCGTCACTTTGCCACTAGCTGCACGATTCCCGCGCGGGGGTTCATGCCGAAATGTCAACCCTCTGCCCAACGATCTTGCCGGGCTAACAACCGGGAAAAAGTAACTAAATCATCCCTGCCATGAAAACAGAAATTCACGATTTGCTCATCGATTTGAAAGCCGCCGTTGCCATCGGGCAGCCCGAAAGCATTCGCGCTGCCATCAGCGGGCTGTATGCTTTGCCGGATGTCGCTTCGAACCGCAGATTACGCGCTTCCTTCGTTCTGCAAAACCTCGTGCCGCTGGGCGAACAGCTGGGCAAAGCCAGGCTTCCCGAAGCGTTTTTCGAAACGCTTTTACAGGACCCCCATGCCGCCATTCGTGCCATTGCCGCCAGCGCACTGTGCATCCGCTTCATCAACGGGAACAGCGAAGCCGGCGACAGCCTGCAAAAAGCCGGCCTCGACGAGCGCAGTGAAGTCAGGGCAGCCATCGCCGCAACGCTGGCAAAAGCGCTTGCTGCCAGCAATGCCGGCAGCATCATCCGCCTTTGCGAAACCTGGCTCAAACACCCATCCCACAAACTTCAGGAAACAGCCCGTACAGTGCTTGCACAACGCAGCCATGACGCAGGCAAAAAGTCCGGGCGCTAACCCTGTTCCACGGCATCACGCAAAAAAACAGGAACAGGGACAAAGGAAAAGCCATGAGTACCATGAACCTGCCCCGCAATCTGGGCAACGACCTGGTTTTGAGAACAGCCGTACCGGCAGACAGGGAATCCCTGATTGCTTTCAACAGCAAAATCCACGCGGAAATTTCCGAGCAGGAAAACAGCGAGACCATCGGTGCCTGGACCCATGACCTGCTGAATGGTAAACATCCCACTGTCAGCGTAAAAGATTTTACGGTCGTAGAACACAAGCCCGGGCACAAAATCGTTTCTTCGGTCTGCCTGATTTCCCAAACCTGGGCATATGGCGGTATCCCGTTTGCTGTCGGGCGCCCCGAGCTGGTCGGCACGGATCCGGCTTTTCGCAAACGCGGGCTGGTTCGCACGCAATTCGACGTCATTCACAAATGGAGCAGAGAACGCGGACAAAGTATGCAGGTCATCACCGGCATCCCCTACTACTACCGCCAGTTCGGATATGAAATGTGCCTGTCGATGCACGAGGGCCGCGGCGGTTACCTTTCCGATATTCCTCCTGTCAAAGGCGAGGAAACCTGCCGCATACGCCCCGCAGCCAACGCCGATATCCCTTTCATCCGCAGCCTGTACCGCCAGTCCGAAGAACGCAGCCTGGTTTCATGCACCCGGAACGATGCACAATGGCGCTACGAACTCGCAGGGAAAAGCCGGCAAAACATCACCCGCATGGAATTCCGCATCATCGAAACAAAAGCGGGAGAACCTGTCGGGTTCTTTGCCCACTCCTTCGAACTTTGGAGGTCCAGGCTGGTCATCCAGGCTTGTGAAATCAGGCAAAACACTTCCTGGCTTCCCGGCTTGCAAGCCGTCTTGCAATACATCAAAACCGCCGGAAAAGCCCTGGCAGAAAACACACCCGGCAGGTCATTTCATTCGTTTGCCTTCCTGCTGGGGGAAGAACACCCGGTATACGACGTCATTCCCGACTACCTGCCCGTGAAACGGCACCCTTACGCATGGTATGTACGCATCGATGATATTCCGGCATTCCTTAGGCTAATCACTCCGGTGCTGGAACAGCGCCTGGCATCATCCCCCCTCGCCAAACACACGGGCAAACTGAAATATTCCTTTTATCGGGATGGCGCCGAATTGATTTTCGAGCTGGGGAAAATCAAATCGATTGCTCCCTATTCCCCCACAAGAAGCGAAGACGGCGACGCACTCTTCACCATGCCAACCTTCTTGCAATTGCTGCTTGGCTACCGCTCCCTCGAAGAGCTGGAATACGCCTATGCCGATTGCTATGCGTGCAACAACCGGGGGAAAGCGCTGACACAGGTACTCTTCCCGAAGAAACCTTCCTGTATTCTGGCTTTGGCTTGAATACAGAGCATCCTCCGCAACGGCATCAGGTTGTGAATCAGCCCGTAATGAAAACAAACAAAATCGTTCTCGGTGTAATCGCTGATACCCACATTCCGGATAAATCTCCCGGATTGCACGCCGGCATAGCCGACACATTTCAGCAAGCGGGTGTCTCGCTCATCATTCATGCCGGAGATATTTCCGTGCCGGGCGTACTCCGCAGGCTCGAAGCCATTGCCCCCGTCGCAGCCGTACGCGGCAACCGGGATTGGTTGATGTACTTCCGTCTGCCTGCAAAACTCACCCTGACATACTATGGCTGCGTCATCGGTATTTTCCACGGGCACGGCGGGATTAAAGACTACATTCTCGGCAAACTTCTCACCCTCCGGCACCCCGAAAGATACCCGTTCCGGCACTACCGGCGAATTGCAAAGAGCACTTTTCCCAAGGCGAAAATCATCATCTTCGGCCACAGCCACATGCCTGAAAACCGCTGGATCGAAGGAACTTTGTATTTCAACCCGGGGTCTGCCCGCACCCGCAGAAAAGACTATCCCCCGAGCATCGGCTTGATTACCATTGCACCCGGGGGAAAGATTACCAGTGAAATCATCTTGCTGGAAAATTGACCGGCAGGGTTAACCTTGCATCCGTCCCTGCCTGTCACGCATACACGGGGGTATTCCAGTGTTTATACTTCGGATTTTTCCCTCTGACGATATCGAAAAACAAACTGCGTAACCTGCTGGTAATCGGGCCGATTGTCCCGTCGCCAATCCGGCGGTGGTCGACCATGGTTGCCGCAGTAATCTGGGCGGCTGTACCGGTCAGGAAGAATTCATCACAAAGATACACTTCCGTACGGTCGATTGGCCGTTCCACAACCGGTATTTGCAATTCATCCCGTGCAAGTTCGATGATGCTTCTGCGTGTAATGCCTTCGAGGATATTTTCAGTGACCGGCGGGGTAATCAGCACACCGTCCCGTACCATGAAGATATTCTCGGCACTCCCTTCGGAAACATGTCCTTCCTGCGTCAACACCAAAGCCTCATCGAAACCCGATAGCAAGGCGTCCGTCTTGATGAAAGCCGAATTGGCATACGCACCGCTGATTTTTCCCCGAGCGGGGATGACATTATCGTCCACACGCCTCCATGCGGAAAAACCCACATGCGCATTGCTGTCGTTGGCAACATACTTGTCGAACGGAATGCTGACGATGGTCAATTCATCACGCAGGTTGTGCAATCTCACCCCGATGGACTCATCCGCCTTGTAAACCAGCGGGCGGACATAAACATCACAATGATAATCTTCTTTTCGAATCAGTTCCCTGGTGATTGCCGTCAGGCTCTCCTCCGAATGATCGAATGTCATCATCAACAGTTTTGCCGAATTCAGCAGCCGGTGGAAATGATCGAGCGGCCTAAAAAGATAAAGCTGCTTCTCGTTATCATTCCAATAAGCCCGTACACCGGCAAAAGCCGCAGTTCCGTAATTCAACGCATGGGTCAATACCCCAATCTTTGCCTGGGTATACGGCACAATTTTCCCTTCGAAATAAGCGAACTTCGGAAGTGTCATATCTTGTCTCCTTATTTGCCTTGTTTGATTAAATCTTTCCTGCAAGCGTACCGTTGTTTCACAAACCCTTCCTGCAAAACAACATGAGACAACCTAATTATAACCGCTCACAACCCCGGAAGCCCATTCACAACCTGTCCTTTTTTCGGGGTTCAATATTATAGACAATCGAATATAATACAACAATGCAAGATTCAGCAGCCATTTCCCACGACCATCAATCGGGAATAACCAACCAATGGAGATGATATCAGGATGAAAAGAGCAGTCAGCATCAGTTTAGGCTCATCCTCCCGTGATAAAGCGGTTGAAGTTACCCTGCTCGGCGAAAAAGTGCATATCGAACGTATCGGAACAGACGGAGACGAAGAAAAAGCCCACCGCCTGTTTTGCGAAATGGACGGGAAAGTCGATGCTTTCGGCGTTGGCGGTATCGATCTCGGCGTGCACACACCGTGGCGAAATTACCCGCTCCACAGCGCATTGAAGCTCGTGAAAGACGTCAGGCACACACCATACGTCGATGGCAGCGGATTGAAGGAAACACTGGAAGCACGCGTGATGCAGCAGGTGGAGCAGGCAATCGGCGACGTCATCCGGCCTAAAAGCGTCTTTCTGATTGCCGGAATTACCAGATACGGGATGACAATGTCATTCATCGAAGCCGGCTACTCTTGTGTGTTTGGAGACTTGATGTCCGGCTTGGGAATTCCCATCCCAATCAGAAGCCTGAAATCGCTAAACCGGATTGCCCGCATCTTGCTGCCTGTCGTCGGGAGAATGCCGATTTCCATGCTCTACCCCACCGGCGAAAAACAGATGGAAGTCATCCCAAAATACGAAAAATACTATCTAAACAATTCGGTCACCGCCGGTGACTGGCTGTACATCAAACGCCACATGCCCCCCGAAATGACGGGGAAGGTGATTGTAACCAACACCACCACACCGGCAGACGTCGACTTTCTTAAAAAACGCGGGGTACGCTACCTGATTACCACGACCCCCGTCATGGAAGGGCGTTCGTTCGGCACCAACCTGCTCGAAGCAGCCTTGGTAGCCGCATCGGGAAAGCACAGACAGTTGACCAAAAACGAAATCGAAGTCTTGATCGATCAATTGAACCTCAGACCTCAAATCCAGGAGATTTCGCCATGATGGATGCATTGATCATTGCCGGTGGTATTCCAAAACCCGGAGAACCTCTTTACGAAGAAACCCAGGGCAAACCGAAAGCACTTCTCGAAATTGCCGGGAAGCCAATGGTGCAATGGGTGCTGGACGCGGTCAGCCAGGCTTCGCTGGTCGAAAACGTGGCCGTCATCGGAATAAGGAACAGTGAAAGCCTGCACTGCGAAAAACCGCTTTCCTTCCTTCCCAATCAATCCAGCCTGCTGGAAAACGTCCGGTACGGGGTCGTCAACCTTGCTGAAAAGCACCCGGGAGCGGAAAAGATTCTGGTCATTTCGGCAGATATTCCGGCAATCTCGGGAGAAATGGTCGACTGGCTTGTTGAAAAAGCATCGGAAGACACCCGGGATTTATACTATACAATCGTTCGCCGCGAAACCATGGAAAAACGCTTTCCCGGCGCCAATCGTTCTTTCGTACACCTGAAAAACGGGGATTTTTGCGGCGGTGATATGAACATCGTCCGTGTCGACACCGTTACACAAAACGAAACCTTCTGGAACGAACTCCTTCTGGCTCGCAAGAATGCCTTCAAACAGGCTTCACTAATCGGCTTCGATATCCTCTTCATGCTGCTCATCCGCAGGCTCTCTCTGGAAGACGGGGTTCCGAAAATTTGCAAACGACTGGGAATCAATGGCAAAGTAATCGAATGCCCGTACGCTGAAGTTGCCATGGATGTCGACAAACCCAACCAGCTCGCAATCATGCGCCGCGACTTTTCACAAACCGTCTCCGTCCGATGAAAACACAAGACCTGCTCGCCATCGACAAGAAAATTTCCGCGAAACTACGCGTTGCCGAGAAGCCCGGCATCCTGCGCACAACCGCCGCCATCTTTGCCCACAGTGGTGATTCATGGTTCTGGATACTCGGTTTGGCACTGGTCTGGTGGTTCGGGTCCCCATCCTGGAAAGTCCGTGCCATCATCTTATGCGCCGGGATCGTGATAACGGCCGTAATCGTCATGATCATAAAATTCACCGTCAGGCGCAGCCGCCCCGAAGGTGAATGGGGCTCGATTTATCGGGCAACAGACCCGCATTCCTTCCCCTCCGGGCATGCCACGCGTGCCTTCATGCTCACCGTGCTGGCGTTTGGGTTTTGCCCGTTGTGGTTCGCCGGTTTGTTACTGGTTTGGGCACCGCTGGTATCACTCGCCAGAGTTGCCATGGGTGTTCATTACCTGTCCGATGTCGTTGCCGGAATGATTCTGGGAATTGTCATGGGGAGTACGCTGATTGTCATCCTTGGGCAGCTTCCCCAACTTCTCCCCTGACTTCCCGTGAGAAAGACAATATCACCGCGCCATGTTTCCCCATGATGCTGCCGGCAGCAATCCCATACATCATCCCGGCACTCCAACCGCAGCGAATTCCCATCGATAATCCCCCAAACCGCTGAATTTGCCCCTTTATTCATTTTCGGGTATCATAATGCCTGCAATGAAAAAAATACGTTCGTTTCTATTGATTATCACCATCATCCTGGCGGTCAGTGTCAATGTGTCAAAAAGCAGTGCGCAAGCCGGAACCGCTTATGATTTAATCGCTGCTGTCAATGCCCTGAGGGCAGCCAACGGACTTCCCCCATACAAAATCAACAACATCCTCATGTCTACTGCACAACAGCACAGCGACTATCAGGCATCGATCCGCACAGTGACCCATACCGGTGCTGACGGGTCACGACCAATCGCCCGTGTAATGGCTGCCGGTTTCGGTGGCGGAAAAAAAGTTTTCGTCTCGGAAAATATCGCCGGCGGGCTGAAAATGTCTGTTGAAACAGCCATTTACACCTACTGGCAAGATTCCCTGCACATGCATACCATGCTCCACCCCAACGCTCAATACGTCGGTGCCGGAGTTGCCAAAGCCGGCGATTATGTTTACTATACGCTGGATGTCGGTTACATCCCCGGCGGAGCGCCATTGAGCACATCACACCCCGCGGGGACATCTCCCGCCGGCGGAACGCCCCAAGCCTATCCCACCCCCGTCCCCTACGACCCGTTCATCAAATCCACTCCCCGGGCAGACGGCGCAATTATTCACGTGGTCGGGTACGGCCAAACCCTGATTGGAATTGCCAACACCTATAAAGTTCCATTAAAAACCATTCTGGACCTAAACGGGTTCACGCTGAAAACGATGATTTACCCCGGCAACAAAATCATCATTCGCTCAGGGACAACAGCCACACCGACCAGCGAAGCAACGAGCACGCCAACGTCGACACCGGCAGCATCAGCCACCAGCCGCCCCACACGAAGGCCTTCTCCCACAGCATCGAAGACCATCGCCCCCGCCAAACGACCGTCTCCAACGCCAACACCGGCTCCTCCGGGATTCATCGCAAAACTCGCCTCTGACCCCAAAGCCCTGGTTTTAGCAGTCATCGTACTCAGCGGGCTAATCCTGGTTGCCACATGGGTTGAAATACGGGAAGAAAAGAGAAACGACGGCAATTAGGTTTGCAAGCCAGGGCAACACAAACACTCTCCCAGCAACAGCTTCCATCTCCTTCATCTGATTTTCTCAACACGGATGCAGGAAGTTCGAAGCGAAACAAACACCGGGGTACTCAATGAAAACAACAAACGGAATTCCTCCTCTGACAAACGAAGACCTGGCAGCGATTTTCAACCTGATTGCCGACTTGCTCGAAATCAAAGGAGAGAATGTCTTTAAAATCAGAGCATACCGCAAAGCAGCTGACAGCCTGCTCAATCTCAGCCGTCCGGCATACGAGATTTGGCAGGAAGGCGATTTGACCGCAATCGACGGGATCGGGAAAGCCATCGACGAAAAAATCGGCGAACTCTTCGAAACCGGCAAACTGGACTATCTCGAACGTCTCAGAAAAGAAGTGCCCCTTTCTCTCATCGAGATGCTCGAAATACCCGGTGTCGGCAGCAAGAAGGTCTCGTTATTCTGGAAAGAACTGGGCATCACCTCGATTGCCGAACTGAAAGAAGCCGCTGAACAAGGCAAACTGCACGAGCTTCCCGGAATGGGCAAAAAGACAGAAGCAAAAATCCTCAACGGAATCGCCGCCCTTGCCAGACGCAGCAGACGCATTCCCCTTGGCAAAGCATGGTCTTTTGCAGGAGAACTCATCGAGGCGTTACGCACCGTTCCGGATGTCGAAACCATCACCCCGACAGGGAGCTTGCGCCGGATGAAAGAAACCGTCGGAGATATCGACCTGCTCGCCTCATCATTACAATCGGAAGCCGTCATGCAGGCGTTTACCTCGCATCCTCTCGTTTCCGAAATACTGGGAAAGGGAAAAACAAAATCAAGCGTTGTGTTCACAAATGGGCTGCGTGCCCAGTTGTGGGTACATCCGCCGGAACGTTTCGGCACAGCATTGCAATATGCCACCGGCTCGAAAGAGCACAACCGGCACCTGCGGGAGCTGGCACTCTCTTTGGGTCTCTCCCTCTCCGAATATGCACTCACCCGTCAGGACGGTACGGAAATCCTGTGTGCCCGGGAAGAAGATGTCTACACACATCTCGGGCTGCCCTGGATTCCGCCGGAACTTCGGGAAGATCACGGCGAAATTCAGGCGGCTCTCTCGAATACACTGCCCCGATTGATCGAAACCGGCGACATTCGTGCAGAACTGCATTCCCACTCCACATGGAGCGACGGGAAAGCCTCGATTCGCGGGATGGCATCAGCAGCAATTGCCAGAGGGTTGAAAGTATTGGCAATCACCGACCATTCCAGAAGCCTGGGAGTAGCCAAAGGCCTTTCACTTAAAGACATCGAAGAACAACGCCTCGAAATTGACGCTGTGCAGCAGGAACTCGGCGACACAATCCGCCTGCTGCACGGTATCGAAGTGGAAATTCTGGCAGATGGCAAGCTGGACTACCCCGATGAAATCCTTGCCGGCTTCGATCTTGTCATTGCCTCGCTGCATTCCGGCTTGCGCCAGCCGCGGGAACAAATCACAAAACGCCTGCTCAATGCCATCGCCAACCCGCACGTAGATATCATCGGGCATCCGACAGGGCGCAAAATTCCCGACCGCGAACCGGCAGATTTGGATATGGAGCGAATATTTGCTGCCGCCGCAGAAAACCACACCGCGCTCGAAATCAACGCCCACCCCTCTCGTCTCGACCTCAAAGACATCCACGCCAGGCGCGCTGTAGAATGCGGCGTGCTGCTTAGCATCGACACCGACGCCCACTCACCGGAAGGCCTGGACGTCCTTCCTTTCGGCGTGGCAACCGCCCGCCGCGGCTGGGTAGAACCGCAGGTAGTGCTCAACACCTGGAAAACAGATAAACTGTTGAATTGGCTGAAAATGCCGAAAACAGCATAACGAAGAAATGCCGGTTTCTCCCCCGCTGACCAGCACTAACCGGAAAGTGTACCGTCTGCCTGCCAGTGCATCTGCTGCACGGTGCCGGGTGTTCCCAGCAAGCGTGCAAGCACTTCGCGAAATGCCGCCGCCCGTCCCGTGGTAAGAAAAAGTGTTTCGCCGGCGGCCTTCCCGCCGTTTTCCAATCCGTTTCCGGCCAGCAAACGCGCAGTCTGTCTCGCAACAGCCGGTGCCGGATCGATTACCCGCACATTTTCCCCGGCAATCTCTTCGATGAGAGGAATCACAAACGGGTAGTGCGTACAACCCAGCACGATTCGGTCAATCCCCCTGACAAGCATCGGATTCAACGCCTTTTCCAGTATTTTCCGCGTCTCGCTTCCGGCAAGATCCCCCGTCTCGATACGAGCAACAAGCCCGGGACAGGTATCCTGCAAGACAACGACATTTCTCGCGAACCGTTCCACGACGGACTCATAAAGCTTCCCCTGAAACGTTGCGGGAGTCGCCAAAACCCCGACGACGCCGCTGCGGCTCTCTTCGGCAGCCGGCTTCACAGCAGGCTCCATCCCGACGAACAGCGTATCAGGGAACATTCCCCGCAGCGTATACAGCGCCGCCGCAGATGCCGTATTGCAGGCAACAACAATGAGTTTTGCTCCCTTTGCCAGTAAATATCGTGTAATCTCGATAGAAAACCGTTTGACCTCATCCAGAGAGCGGGGGCCATAGGGCACGTGAGCCTGGTCAGCAAGATAGATAAGGAATTCGGAAGGCAGTTGTCTTCGCAGTTCACGCAACACAGAAAGCCCCCCTACCCCCGAATCAAAAACACCAATGGGTGAATGCTTTGTCGGCAAAACCGCCTGCATGCGATTATTCCCCGCCTTTCAGGATTCCGCAGATGCCCGCACGAACGCCCTGAAAAGATTCAGGTTGCGCTCATCTGCAATCAGGTTTTCGGGATGCCATTGCACGGCAACACCGAACGGATGCTCCTCCAGCTCGACAGCTTCGATGACGCCGTCGGGAGCAAAAGCACTGGCTTTCAAACCGGAGGCAAGCTCTTTGATACACTGGTGATGACGGCTGTTGACAGACAAGTCGTCATTCCCCAAAATACCGGCAAGCCGGCTCTCAGGCTCCACGCTGACTTGGTGAGCAATGGCACCGGGAAGCGCACTCTTTTCCTGCCTGTGCACCACGCCACCCGGTCGCTGGCTGGGAATATCCGTAAACAACGACCCGCCCAGGGTAACATTGATCACTTGCAGCCCCCGGCAGATTCCCAAAAAGGGTTTGCCGGCTTCGATTGCCTTCAAAAGCAAAGAGAATTCCAGAGCGTCGCGCGCCTCGTCGACATATTGGGCATGGCTGTCCCCGTCGGCACCGAAAGCAGAAGGGGCAATATCCCCGCCACCGCTCAAAAGCAGCCCGTCAATCACGTCAAAAACAGCCTCCAGCTGCCCGCCCTGCAACCCCGCAGGAACAAGCAGCGGGCTTCCACCGGCAGCCAGAACAGCCCGCACGTAAGCCTGCGGCAATTTGACATACGGACGCTTGTTTGCATCATCCCCCTGTGTGGTCGTTACACCGATAACCGGTACTCGTTTGCTTTTCACAGTGTGCCTCACCCTCAAAAAACAAAAAGGCGCAGCATCAAACCGGCTGCACCTTGAACTTTGCTTTTCTGTACTTAGTTGAATTTTTGTTTAAGCCGTGCACTCTTGCCGGAACGTTCGCGCAGATAATACAGCTTTGCCCTGCGTACATACGCTCGTCGCTGAACGATGACTTTTTCGATACGAGGAGATCGCACCAGGAAAGTACGCTCCACACCAATCCCGTTGCTGGCAATTCTGCGGACGGTGAAATTGGCATTATTGCCGCCGCGTCGGATACTGATAACCGTTCCCTTGAATTCCTGCACGCGCTCATTCTTGCCTTCCTTGATGCGCACGAAAACGCTGACCGTATCGCCGGGGTTGAATGCCTGGATATTTTCGTTTACCGGTGCCTCTAATGATTTGATGATTGAGTCCATAATCCTTACCTTACCAAATTATCGCCACAACGGCGGGATGAACTTTACTTCCTTAAACATTTCCGCGCTGAGTGGCGCGGTCGGTGATTATACCATGCGTAACAACATTTGAGAAGAGAACGTTGTAAATTGTTAGGGCAAAGTAGTAATGTCCTATTTAAGCAAAGTTAAAATGTCCTCTGGTGGAAGGCAAAAAGAAAAGAGGACAAAAAAGTGGACGAAAACCTCACAATGAGCGGAAAAGAATGGGCCCGCAAAGAAGTTATGGATCGGATAGAAAAAAAGGGACTCAAGCAAAGAGAAGCAGCCAGGATATTAGGAATCACACCGCGCCAAGTGCGGAGATTGCTGAAGCGCTACCGCTCGGCACTCGCTTGCTTGTGACCCTTCCACCGTTGCCGGTTATTTTTCACGGTACGGGTCAGCACTCCGTTTTCGCAGGGCGCAAAAGGGCATAGAACAACCTCCCTTCCACCGCCTTCATGGCGAGCTATCAAAGGCTCAGCAGCAACGGCGGGTTTGACCTTGACGCATCTTTACATCGAGCCAAATTAAATAAAACGCGCCGCTTACCCACAGGGCATAGCCCCGGTCAAGTGAAGCCTGGATTAGCCCGCTTTTTATTTTCTAATTACCCAACATTACCAATAAACAATAAAAAGGAACAGTAACTATTAACTGAGCGACAATAGCATGACCCCAAACAGTAAACGCTCTGGCAAGAAAACTTGGGCTCAATAGTGATGTATTCGGCAGTTTATTACTCAGTGTTGTGATAATGACTTGCTGTTGGGCTACCAATTTCTCAAACTGTTGAACTTGATTTTCAAGTTGCATGATTCGCCTTTCAAGCGACATGACATAATCAGACGAAAGTCCAGCGCTTGGTGACAATGAGTTTTCTGTCATTTTGTCCTCCTAATATCAGCGATTGAGCATTAACATAATCTCTTGGGTGATATCTTTCCCGCCGCCGAGATTTGTAATAATTGCGCCAATTGTGTAAATAGGTCCCCAAGGTATTCCCCACCAACCAAGCAAAATTGAAACTATTGTATATCCTATACTTACTCCAAACGTACCTTCTCCCGCTCTGATGAAATAAATATCGGAGCTTCTTCTAAACGTCATAACCAAGATGGAAATACAGTATTGAAAAACAACAAACTTCCCCCCTCTTGCGACTTCGGCTTGAACAGCAGCAACTGTCATTCCTTCAATGCCATTGATTTTCATTTTGTATTCCCCTTCTGTTTATTCTCAGCAGGCTAACAAAGACGTGAACAGCATGTGTGTTACCAGAATTGGCTTTTAACGCCCGGCAGTTCTACGCATGGTTGGGTGGTTTTACAGATGTATTGTCAGCCAGAAGTTCGCCATCCGCACCCATAGGCATCCAAGCAGTGAATTTTTGGCTGACAATCAAGAGCAGCAAAACGGTTTGATGAACAATGCAGGATTTTTTATCCCGCATTGTTCTCCAATTCAGCACTATTCAATGCCGCAAAGGTTCGAGCGTATTCTTCCGTATCAAAATTAAAGACAATCTTGTGTTCATCCGTTGGGGGTGATGAAGCCCAAAATACAACATTATAATCTTGGCAGGTAGGATTTTGTTTTTGCTTTACAACTGTCTCTATAACGATTTTATAGAGTGCCAAACCTCCCAGAATGAACAAGGTATACAAAGACAGAGCTAGTACCGTAGACGATGCATCAATTGCAAGCACGAGTATAAGTGGTACAAACATACAGATCGCGATAATCCCGAATTTCCAATTCTCGGCTGTCTTCATATGATCCTGACATTTCAAGCAATAAGGCACTTCCCACTCCAATGGAAAGAAAGTGGCTTTTTCTTGTGTACCACTTGATATCCGTGAATATCTCGCCTTGTACTCAAATTTATATGTTCCCAAAGCTGCGCTATCTTTTTCGTTACAGCAAGGGCATTGGTCCGGCCAGGCAATCGGTTTGATCCATAGTTTATTCTCACGCAGCTCATATGGAATGGAAACAGAAAATCGGGCTTGCTTTTTCTTGAACATGGTATCCTACTCTTTCTTATTATCTATATATAGCCCATTGATCAACCAATGCGGACGTGCACATTTTCATCACTTTGGATGACGTCATCTGCACTCTCAGCCACCCAATCAGGTAATAGACGGCCCCATCTAATAACACATATTAAACATTATACATTACAATTCCACCCAAAACACCAAGCCTTCCGATCTATTCTTTCCCTATAAGAAGTCTTAAATACGCCATTGGATACGTGAGGCGTTCACGAAACATTCACGCAGTTCTTATCAAAGAAGAAGCGAAGTTTGTTTTAGATTACCGGAGCTGATAGCGCTACGGCATAAGGATACGCCTTAGCGAGATGGCGTTTCAGTTCGCTTACGAGTTAAGGAAAACAGGAGATACTAAGACACTGGATTGTGGAACAGGAAGAGAGAGTCAATTTCTGGCCTCGGTGACCACCGACCTGCAAAATCGTGGCATAGAGGACATCTTCATAGCTGCAATCGCTGGGTTGGCTGATTTTTCGGATGCGATCCGGGCAGTCTGGTCCTGCTCCTCAGGCCGCCCGGAAGCTGTTATATTTGGCTGCGATGGACATTACCCAAAAAAGGACCGCCCTGATCCGGAACTGGGCGCTTACCCTTAATTAGACTGCCATCCGTTTCGAAAACCGCTGACCGCTTTGATCCAATCCAATCATTACACACGATTTCTGACACTCCCGAATCTCACGGACAGTCATGCATGCTGGGGTAATCCCAGCAAATATGGTTTCACGACTCCTTGCCATGCTATCATTTCCATAAACAACTTGTATATTTCCGATACCAACTCACCCTCGAAAACCAATCAGACTCGGTGCAGCCATCAGCAATGCGGCGTACGTTTTCCCGTCTCTGAACGCTCCCGAAGTTCCCATTGAAAAAGCCTGTTCCACCGGCATCGTTTCGACATTCAGGAACTCATCATCGTCCCTTGCCAGCGGCGCCGGTGATAACTTGCGGGCAAGAAAAACGTGCATGTACTCCGTGGAATAACCGGGAGCCAAATAGAACGCCCCCAGATGAATCAATTCGGCGGCAGCCATGCCGATTTCCTCGCGAATCTCGCGGGCAGCGCAATCCTCCGGCTTTTCGCCTGCTTCCACCATCCCTGCCGGCAATTCCAGCAGTTCCTCACCGACGGCATAGCGATACTGCCGCACGAACCACATCCTGTTTTCATCGTCCACGGGAATGATCACCACAGCCCCGCTATGATCGATCACGTCCAGATAAGTAACATGCCCGTCCGGCAAACGCACCTGATCGTGCCGAATGGAAAAAATCTTCCCCTTGTACACATTTTCCGAATCGATAGTTACGAATTTCATCAAGACCTCTCAATCATACAGCCACACAGCCAAAACAAAGAGGAGCAGTCAAAACAACTGGCTCCTCCTGTTATGTCGTTGAGTACACCGGGCAGGTACGGGCATTCGGGGGCACTTCTTCCCGAACGCCACCCCTCGTCACTGGCTGGCAGTGATTCAGGGAATGCTCAGTTTTTGTCCGGATTTGAGTTTATAAGGCTCTTTCAAATTATTCGCATCGACAATCGCCCGGGGGTCTACATCCCCGAACAAACATGCAATCGAATACACCGTTTGTCCGGCAGTTACCCGATAAGTAGTCGGATGCGCCCGCAAGGAACGTTTGCCCGGAAACGGACGCCCGTTCTTCGGGATAGTCAGTACTGCACCCGGATACACCTGCGAAGACTGACTGAGATTGTTTGCCTTCAACAGATCCGCCGGATTGATATCATAACGTCGTGCCAGACAATACGGGAATTCTCCCTCTTTCAAAGTGTACGTCGCCGGAATGCTGTAAGATTCCTTGACGGTACCAGCCGGTTGGGTCGGCGCTTCGGTCGGCACCTTCGTTGCAGAAGCAACAGAGGTTTCACCCGGCTGAACCACTTGTCCTTTTTTCTCCGGTTCAGGGGTAACGATACCGCCACCGCTTTGGGATACATCACCGCTCACAGCCTGAGCTGTTTGGGTCGCAAAGCCCGCCAGCAAATCCATCGCCTGTTGCGTACCCGGCAGGGGAAAATCGCTCGCAGGCGTATTCGTCGATGACGGAGGCGCAGATGCAGAGCGGGTGCACGCACCGACAACCAAAACTGCTGCAACAACGATACCAATCACGAGAAGGCGATTATTCTTCATAATTCGACTCCTTTTCTCCTTACCCCCGTCTCATCTGGTAAGCCGGGGAAATAACCAGCGTCCAACACCACTGATTTCATAGTCTCTTCCTAAGTTTCCGTAAATCATACTAGCATAATCCAGAGATTGCGTCAAGCAAGGCCATCAAGCAGTGCAACATTCGTTGGCAATATTGTACAAGCCGAAAATATGATGAATGCCCGGCAAATCCTGTTTGTTGCCTGCCCTGAACAGATGCAAGGTTTATGCCAGTTACGAACTTTCATCATCCGCTTTTCTACAAACAGGATTTCCGAACATACACAAGGAACACGAACGCGCCCACTGCATCCCGAACAAGAATGGCGGGGGCAGCCGGCTTTATGCATTCGCCGCGAAGCCGGGCGGATAAAGCGCCTCGACGCCATTGGCTGCCCGGCAAACATAAACCTCGGGCTTCAACCCCGTCTCATCCATGTATCTTCGACGAATATTCCCGACGAAGGCGCTTGCCGCTGCGCTTTGCACCAATGCAACCGCGCAGCCGCCAAATCCCCCGCCGGTCATACGCGCCCCATAACAACCGGATTGTGACTGTGCCAGCCTGACCATGATATTCAATTCGGTGTTGGTGATTTCGAAGTCATCACGCATACTGACATGACTGGCATTCATCAACTTGCCCATGGCGGTTGCATCGCCGGCAGCCATAGCTTTTGCGGCTTCCAGCACGCGTGCGTTCTCGGTGATAATATGGCGGGCGCGTCGGCGGGGCAATTCTGGCAAACCGTCAGAGCGCAGGTCAAAAGTCCGGAGGGTCACATCGCGCAGATGCGAAACGCCAAAATACTCGCTGGCAATTTCGCACTGCCTGCGGCGTTCGTTGTAGCTGGAATCGGTATTGTCATGCCGCGTGGCGGTATCCATGATAATGACTTTCGTCTCTGCCGGTAATGAAATCTGTTGCGTAGAAAGGTCACGGCAATCGATCAAGAGAGCATGCCCAGCTTGCCCTGCGGCAATAATCATCTGGTCCATGATGCCTGTATTCGCTCCCACCCACTCGTTTTCGGTTTGCTGACCAAGCAAAGCCATGGCTTGCGGCTCGAAAGCCCAATTACCCGCCAGAGAAAAGGCTTTGGCAACCGCCATCTCCAGAGCGGCAGACGAAGACAGCCCTGCCCCGATGGGAATATTGCTCGACATCACACCTTCCCAACCGGTGAGGCGATAGCCTGCACGTTTCAATGCCCAGGCAACGCCGGCAACGTATTCGCCCCAATTCTCCTGGTGCCGAATTTCCCCCAGAGAAAACCGGACGGGAAGGGGAAAATCCAGCGAACGCAAATAAATAGTATCCTCGTCACGCAAACGAATTGCCATCCAGATTGCACGGTCAATTGCCATCGGCAAGACAAACCCGTCGTTATAGTCCGTGTGCTCCCCAATCAGGTTGACACGCCCCGGAGAACGAATGATGAACTGGGGCAAATCCCCGAAACGGGAAATGAATTCTTGAAGTATTTTTTCTCTCATTGTTCAGGCTCGATAGTGAATTTCAGACAAATCGCGTAAACGGGCAGCAGCTTGCTCGGCAGTCAAATCGCGTTGCGCTTCCGCCATCATTTCATAGCCGACCATGAATTTCTTGACCGTTGCCGAACGCAAAAGCGGCGGATAAAAATGAGCGTGAAGCTGCCAATGCCGGTTGTCTTCCCCGTTGAAAGGCGCACCATGCCAGCCCATCGAATAGGGAAAAGATGTCTCGAACAGATTATCGTATTTCGTCAACAGGCGTTTCAGAATACGAGCCAATGCGTCCCGCTCGTCAGGGGTCAAGTCAAAGAGTTGCAAAACATGCCGCCGCGGCATCAACAGGGTTTCGAAAGGCCAAACCGCCCAATAAGGGACAACCGCCATCCAGTGTTGATTCTCGACGACAATGCGCTCTTTTCTTTGCGCTTCTTCTTTAAAATAATCAGCCAAAAGCGCACTGCCATGTCTTTCGAAATACAAGCGTTGATTGCGATCTTCTGCGGCAGGCTGATTCGGGATCTCGTCCAGCGCCCAAATTTGCCCGTGCGGATGCGGGTTCGAGCATCCCATCACCGCACCCTTGTTTTCGAATATTTGCACCCATTGATAGTCTTGTCCCAGTTCGGCCAGCTGTTCCGCCCAAACATCCACAACACGGCGGATATTTTCTACGGGCATTTCAGGCAAGGTGAGATCATGACGAGGCGAAAAGCAGATTACCCGGCTCGTACCTCTCACGCTGTGAGAGGCGAACAAATCGTTCACACGCTCTGTTGCTTCCGGGGTATCGGGCAGCAAGGCGGCAAAATCATTCGTGAAAACAAATGTCCCGCTATATTGCGGGTTCT
Source organism: uncultured Anaerolineales bacterium (assembly GCA_964457375.1). Classification (GTDB taxonomy): domain Bacteria; phylum Chloroflexota; class Anaerolineae; order Anaerolineales; family UBA11858; genus G519. The sequence continues at coordinate 11,234 of CAYWFK010000011.1, read as the reverse complement.
TCGACCCGCCCGCGCGTTGATTTCCCGGGCATAAATAACACCCGGGGTCATATTCCGGGCGATTATCCGGGGGCGCTTTTTCGACCTGCCCCCGCCAGGGCCGTTTGGTCCGCTGAGGGGATACCAGTACCCATGCCCCGGTCAAAGGATTAAAACGGCGATGGGGATGTTTGTTTGGGTCAAATTCCATTTATTGATTTTCCTTTTGAGATAAGAGAATCTCCAGCTGCCATGTGCGCACAGCTTGCGGAGAAAGCGTATCGAACAACTTGTGCACTGTCACGGCATCTGCCAATGAATCCTGCGCACCGATACAGGGTTCCAGCCCCACATTGTAGTAAGGCTGACCACCGTCACCAGCCCATGCACCGATATTCATCCAGAGCGCCACCTGAGGAAGCCGGGTTGCATCCCAAGACAACCGGAATTCGCCGTCTTTCGCACAAAGTGCAGCCCACCCATCTGCAAGGGGATTGCTCCAAAGCTTACAAGCCAATCCGGCAGAAGCATCAGGGAGAGATGTCAAATCCACATCAGATAAATCCGAATTCAACGAAGGCGGATAAACCAAACCGTTTTTTTGGGAAATAAAATCTTCAGGAATCGCCAGGGCACAATTAAACCGGGCAGTCTGCGGAAACACCAGGCGCATCCCGGGTTCGATTGCCAGCAAGGGGTGTGCCGACCAGATAAAGTGCATCGGCATATCGGCATGACTGATGAGGGTGTACTCGAAAAGCAAACGAGCGGAACCGGCTTCAAATGTTACCGAACGTTCGAAGGTATAGGGAAGGGCGATACCCTGCCACTGCGTGCGCAGCGTAACGCGGTTTTTCTCTTCGGTGATTGCCACTTCAACCGCCTGCGACCATAACTCCCCGTGATCTTGCAAATCCACCCCCGCCCAGGGGTCTGAAGGATAGCTGCAGGCAGCCACCGTCGGAAAGCACTCATCCCAGCCACCGGTATCCGCAGCCTCGACATATGACCGGTTGGATAACCCGCGCTTGTATTCCAGGCGCGGGTTTTTCCACAACCATTCACGCCCTGTGCGCAAATCTTTCAGGCTGGATATTTTTCCGCCCAATTCAGGAAGCATCTCGAAATACAATACCCCCGTATCAATTTGCACAACTTCCAACCGGTTATTCCCCTTCTTGCAAGAGACAACGCAACGAGACATTGGCATATTTCTGTGTCACCGAACGATCATTCGGCTGCCTGTTGTCAGGCATTGCCGTGTGCCGGAAGAGTTCCATCCGACACACGTTCGTTTTTCAACAAAAGAAAATGTCTCGTCCATATGCAAAGCGGCTCCCCCAAAAGCATCCGCATAACCTGGCGGGTTGTGCATAGAAGTCCGTGAAGGGTGAGGCACAACACAGTTTTGCTTACCAGTTGAATAGGTACTCCGCCGAACTGTTCGAAACGCCATGCATCATCCCTTCAACGAACCAGCCAATAAACCGCGCAGGAAATAACGTCCCAGGAAGATATAAACCAGCAAAGTCGGGAGCGCTGCCAGCAGCGAGCCGGCCATTTGTATGTTCCAGGAAATAATCTGACTACCCGCCATGTTGTTGAGTGCAACCGTAATCGGCCATTCCGTGTTTCCTGTCAGAATGACAGCGAAGAGAAAATCATTCCATGCGGATGTAAATTGCCAAATGAGAACAACGACAAAACTGGGAATCGAGATTGGAAGCAAAATATAGCGATAAACCCCAAGCATGTCTGTGCCGTCGATTTTGGCTGCTTCGAGTAATTCCTGGGGTAAACTCGCATAATAATTCCGGAATGTGAGCGTAGTGATCGGAATACCGTAAATAATGTGAGCCATTGCCAGGCCGAACAACCCCGTAAGCCCCGCTGCGTTCATAAACTGGACGAGCGGAATGATGATGCTTTGGTAAGGGATGAACATACCGAAAAGAATGAAGGGGAAGATAAAATCCGTACCGCGGAATTTCCACTTGGCAAGAATAAAACCATTAAGCGAGCCGAGCATGGAAGAAATCAATGCCGCCGGAATCACCATCACAAAACTGTTACGCAATGATGGCGCCAACTTGGAAAATGCCGCAACATAATTATCGAATGAAATCCCCATGGGCAGGTTCCACATGGTTTTCAGGTCGATTTCGGCAAAACTCTTGAAACCTGTCACCAGCATGACATACATGGGCAGCAGGTAAAATATCGTGAGGGCAATCAAAGGAAGATAGAGCCAATTTTTCTTCAAAGTAAGTGTTTTCATTGCTCTTTCTCCATTTTCAAGGTGTAACGAATATAGGGAATAATAAGGACTGCCACACTGATTAATAGAATAATACTAATAGCCGCACCACGTCCGTAAAACAGCCCGTCGAAGGTTGTCTGCCACATATAAACAGCGGGGACATCCAGAGGAAGCTGTTTGCCTGAAACAGCAATGATGAGGTCAAAGACTTTGAGAGAAGTGTGCCCCAAAATAATCAAAGCACTCAAAGTAATTGGAGTAAGCAATGGCAAAATAACATGACGATAAATTTGAATTTCTGTTGCCCCATCAATCCGGGCGGCTTCCCGCAATTCATCCGGAACAGAGCGTAAACCGGCAAGATAAAGCGCCATCGTGTAGCCGGACATTTGCCAAATAGCAGTCATGGCTACGGCGGCAATTCCCCAAACCGGCGTCGTGTACCACTTATTGACCAAAAAATCCAAATGCAGGGAAGTAAAAAGAAGATTTAATCCGCTCATACGCGAACCTTCTGCCGGGTTCATCAGCCAACGCCAGACTACACCGGTCACGATATATGAAATCGCCATCGGGAAAAGAAAAATGCTGCGGAAGAATCCTTCTCCTTTGATACCCTGATCCAGCATAACCGCCATAAAAAACCCAAGCAAAACGCTCCCGATCACGAAAACGCCTGTAAATATGAGCGTGTTGCGAACATCAATATGAAAACGAGGGTCAGCAAATAACGCCGTGTAGTTTTTCAATCCGGCCCAGGTGAAGTCCTGAGTAAGTCCCTTCCAGTTACTAAGAGAAACGCGCACCGACCAGGCAATAAAGCCATACACAAAAATTAATATGGCAAGGATCGATGGCGAAATAAGAATAACCGAAAGATAACGATCTTTGTTTTTAAACATGTTTTTTCTCGTTTCAATAAAAAAATGATTGAGGCTCCGCCAAGCAGAGCCTCAATACCAGATATTACACTACTTTTTATTTACAAGGGCCAGAGCTGGCACAAGCAGCAACGAGAGCAGTTTGGAAACCTTCCACGTTGTTATCCATCAAGAAAAGACCGAGTGCGGTATCAATTTCCGACTTCCAGGAATCGTTGGCGACGACACCGTGAGTCAATGAACCGACAACAGTGTTGCTGCCCCAGTCTTCCATAGCGGACTGAAGATATTCGCCGAAGAGTGACGGATCGCAATCCGTGCGGGCGCAAATTGAACCTTTGATAGGATTGAAAGCTTCCTGTCCGGCTTTGGAACCGGCAACTTTCAGCCATGCAGTGGCGCCTTCGGGGTGGGGTGCTCCAACTGCCAAAGTGAAGGAATCGGAAAGGAATTGGAATACGCCAACACTACCCGGAACAGGCGCCCAACCGTAATCCGTTTTCGGGGTTTTGCCCAATTCACGGAAATACCCTTCCGCCCAGTCACCCATGACGTTGAATGCAGCATCGCCATTGACTACGAGTTGAGAGGCATCCTGCCAGGATAAAGAAGCAGAATCGGAATTGGTGTAGGTGAGAACTTTGGCATAGTTTTCAAGAGCGGTTTTGACTTCAGCACTGCCCCAATCCGTTGAGCCGTCCCAAAGGCCGTTGTAGGCTTCCGGGCCAAGTGTTCCGAGCAAAACGGTCTCGAAGAGATGCAGTTTCGTCCATTGTTCGCCCAATGCAAGCGGGGTTACCCCGGCGGCTTTGAGCGTATCCATTGCCTTGAACCATTCGTCCATGGTGGTGGGAACTTCGACGCCATTTTCTTTCAAAATGGTGGGGTTGTACCACAACACGTTTGCACGATGGATGTTGACCGGTACCGAGTAAATCTTGCCATCTTTGGAAATCAGAGGAATCAAAGTTTTCGGCATAACATCGATCCAACCTTCGGCTTCGTAGAGATCGTTCAAAGGTTGAATCTGTTCACTGGCAACATACGTACCAATCAGTTCCTGCCCTGCGTGGCCCTGCCAGCTATCGGGGGGATCCCCGGCTTGCAAACGGGTAGCCAAAACGGCACGAGCGTTTGTGCCTGCGCCACCGGCAACAGCGGCATTGACGAATTTGATATCAGGATATTGGGTATTGAAAACACCAATCATCGCCTCGAGGCCAGCTGCTTCACCACCGCCTGTCCACCAGGAGAAAACTTCCACCTCAGTGGCAGCATCAGTTGCTTCATCAGCAGGTTTTTCTGCTTCGGTAGCTTCCGCGGCAGGTTTTTCCACTTCAGTCGCCTTGGCGGCAGGTTCCTGAGTAGGGGTAGTTTTACCGCAAGCGGTAAGCGCGAATGCTGCGATAACGAACACAGCAAAAAGGGTGTACAAAATTTTCTTTGACATGATTTTTCTTTTCCTTTTTTTTAGATGGATACAGATTTCTTGGTGCAAAAAATGTTTTTCTCCTCGCACCACCTCCTTTTATGTTTTTAATGTTGCACAAGAGTAACGTTTGATAATTTGAGTGTTGAGCCGTACTTGCTTGGGAACGTAGTCCTTGTCTTTTACGGCATCGATGAGCAGTTGTGCTCCCTGACGCCCGAATTCGTCCATTGGCTGGCGGATTGTTGTCAGGGGCGGATCGAAAAATGAAGCCAGGGGGATGTCGTCATAGCCGACAACGGAAACATCCTGAGGAACACGCAATCCCGCATCCCGTAAAGCGCGGATGCACCCCACTGCCATGCGATCATTTTGGGCGAACACAGCCGAAAACGGAATCTTCGACGCCAGAAGCTGCCGGATTGCCTTTTCCCCTGAGTCGGCAAACCAATTTCCCTTGACGATTAATTTCTCATCGACTTTTATGCCAGCTTCCGATAATGCCTTGCAATACCCTTTGAGCCTGTCCTGAGTACACTCTTCATTTTCCCGGCCGGTAATGATCGCAATTTGGGTATGCCCCAATTCCAGCAAATATTGCGTAGCCTGGTATCCCCCGTTCTCGTCGTCAGCGCACACAGCAGATACCGCTTCCTGTTTTGGCGAGTTTTTCAGGTAGACAACCGGCATGCCATGTTCGATCAATGGCAGCAAATGCAGGTAACGGTCATCGTCGCGGGGGTTGAGAATCAGCAAACCATCCACACGGCGTTTCAACATTTCATCAAGCAGCGGCGGAACATCATCCGCAGACGAAGCGCACCCCGTCAGCAGAAAAAAGTTGTGGCAGCGTGCTTCAATCTGTGCACTTTCGATCATACTTGAAAAAATATAGTCTGTCAGATTAGGAGAGATACAGCCCAGCGTATGTGTATATCCCTTGGCCATGGACCGCGCAATAGCATTAGGGCGGTAATCCAGTTCCTTGATTGCCTTTTCAACCCGCCGACGGGTTTCGAGACTTACACGTTTGCTGTTGTTGATTACGCGTGAAACGGTTTGGTGGGAAACCCCAGCCAGATTTGCAACATCCCGAATAGTTACCTGAGAACGAGCCAATTGATTCTCCTGAACGAAAAGGGGCGGATATGTTACCGTTCACATATGTGAACGGTAACATTGTACATTAATTTCTATCCCATGTCAACAAGCCTTTTTTCGTTCCCGGGCTTTCCCCTTGCCCAAAGATTTGCCACTCGCTCCAAACCTGTTCGCCCGTCACACAAAGTTGATGATTTTTGCTAAAAAACAAATGAACGCCTCATCATACTTTTTATGCTAAAATACTGCTGTTGTGTTCTGTTAATTATTTGGCAGGGAATTCATCTGCCGCCTTACAGAGCCGTTACTAGCGGAGTGGTGGGATATGCTGTCAGCCTTCAAAAGGTAAACAAGGAATAGTCAAATCGCTGCAAGTTCAAGGATGCTTGTTGATAGTCTACTTGATCAGGCTTCGGTTTCGCTTATGTCCATGTTGACAAACAAACGGAAAACGCTTTTGAAAACCCCTTGACCCCAGGCAATAAAAATGGAATATCTTTCCGGAAACCTTCCTGACTATCACCGTGCCATCATGCAACCAGCGGAACAAACCGGCTTGCTAACAAAGCCGCGGTGTCGAAACATCCCGACTATGACGCATCCTCGCCAGCATCTTCTTCTCCGCACCCTTTTGCTGACACAAGATAGCGCTCCGCAGCTTTACGGAGATAAAAAACGGCATTCGCAAGTTTATTGAACGACTTTCACGCCAATGATGAGTTGGCAGAAAACGAGGATAAAAACATGCAAACCAAACCGAAACACCCCGACCCCAAACACCCTCTGCTTTCCGGAAAACTATTGTGGGCATTGCTTGCCGGGATCCTTTTCCTGGGTGCCGGAAGCATATTCCTGACAAACCGCCGCAAGGCATCACCTGCCCCTGCCGCAACACAACCCCTGCCGCAGCCATCCCGGCCATCATCCACCATCACGGCTTCTCCGACAACTATCACTTCTCCGACAGCCGCAGCATCTCCGACAATCTCCCCCTCACTTCTCCAGCTTTTGA
>CAYWFK010000011.1:0-4472 GCA_964457375.1 uncultured Anaerolineales bacterium | reverse complement strand
TCTCCGACAGCCGCAGCATCTCCGACAATCTCCCCCTCACTTCTCCAGCTTTTGACCAATCCGTACGCAGGTCCCGTACCGGAAGGCGCTCGTTTGCGCCTGGGAAAAGGGACAATTTCAAACATTGCCTACTCCCCGGACGGGCAGACACTGGCAGCATCCACCACTTTGGGAATCTATCTGCACGATGCCCATAACTTTACCTTACAGCGTTACCTTCCATACACCTCCCGGATCGATTCCATTGCCTTCTCTCCGGGCGGAAAAATCCTCGCCAGCGGAGCAGACAATGGCGACATCACCCTGTGGAACACAGCAAGCGGGACGATCATCCGCACACTGAAAGGGATTAATAACCAAGTCACTAGCCTTGCTTTCTCCCCCAGCGGGAAAACCCTCGCCAGCGGCTCAGACCATGGCAACGTTACCCTGTGGAACGCCGTAAGCGGGGCAAAGGTCCGCACACTGAAAGGGATTAACAACCAAGTCACCAGCATCGCCTTCTCCCCGGACGGGAAGACCCTCGCCGCGAGCAAGGCCAACCACACGATCACCTTATGGGACGTAGCAAACGGTTCAGCGCAACACACTTTTAATTGGCAAAAAGGATATATTCAGAGCATCGCCTTCTCACCAGACGGGGAAACCCTTGCCAGCGGAGTAGACAACGGCAAAGTCATCTTGTGGAACAACACAAGCGCTTCGCTGCTCGGGGTACTGGAAAAGCATTCATCTGATAATAACAGTGTCGCTTTCTCCCCGGATGGGAAAATCCTCGCAAGCGCTTCAGACGACGGCAAGGTCATCCTGTGGAACGCTGTAACCGGGAAAAAGCTCCGCACGCTGGAAGTACACATGAACAACGTCAAAGATATTGCTTTCTCCCCGGAAGGAAAAAACCTCGCCATCTTGTCAAACGACAGTACCGTAAAACTGTGGAATATCAAAACGGCGCATCTCCTCAGCACTCTGACAGGACATCTGCCGACCATTCAGAGCATCTCACTCTCCCCGGATGGAAAAACTCTCGCCAGTGTTAATAGCAATACTGTAAAGTTGTGGAATCCGGCGGATGGGGCATTGCTCCGCGTTTTAGCAGCACACACTACAAGGTTCAGAAGCATCTCTTTCTCCCCCGACAATCAGACTATCGCTGCCGGGTCGTGGAATGGCACGGTCACCCTATGGAACACCACAACCGGGACGAAACTCCGCACCCTGCTTGATAGTCCGCTTGATATAGCATTTGTCGTCGCTTTCTCACCTGACGGGAAAACCCTCGCTGCCGGTGCAATACACAGAAAAATCGTCCTGTGGAACACAGAAAACTGGGTTAAGTTACACACACTGAAAGAAAACATGTGCTCAATCAACAGTATTGCTTTCTCACCAAACGGAAAATCTTTCGCTACCGGAAACGGTTCACTTTGGGAAGGAATGATCTCCCTGTGGAATGTTGCCAGAGGCGCGTATATCATCGCTCCGGTTTTACGAAAATCTGTCATTTTCGAGGTTGCCTTCTCTCCCGACGGAAAAATCATCGCCGGGGCTTCATACGATGGCACGGTCACTCTGCTGAACGCCACAAACGGTAAGCAGATTCTCATTCTGAAAAGACAACAAAATCATCTCACCAGCATCGTTTTCTCTCCCGGCGGAAAAATCATCATCACCGGATCAGACAATGGCAAGATTTTCCTGTGGGACGCAGCAAGCGGGGCACTGCTCCGCACCTTGAAAGGGCACCAGGATACAGTCACAAGTGTCACTTTCTCCCTGGACGGGAAAACCCTCGCCAGCGCTTCAAAGGATGGCACGATTATCCTTTGGGATGCAGAACAGATTCTCCCGGAAGGAGAATAACCGGTGAAACACCCTCGCCAGCATCTTCTCTCCATCCTCGTTTTGCTGACACCAGGCAACGACGGGATGTTGATTAGATAACACATTATGAATAGAAAAAGGAACAGGATACCAAGTAAACAGGATGCCAACAGTTGCGTTTATTATGTTTTGTGTATATAATATCCCCGTATCAGAGACTTTTAATACACGGAGCATAATTTATGTACACAAAAACACTAGGTGCAGAAGGTGCGTCCCTTATAACTAAATTAGCAAGTCAAGGGCGAAGTATTTTTTCAATTACCGAAGTGCAAGAGTTAATCGGTAAGAGTTATTCAACGATAATCAAGGATCTACGCCGACTAGTTCATGCCGGCTGGGTTGTTAAACTAAGCCCGGGTATATATGCCCTTGTTCCTCTTTCAGCGGGGGAAGAGGCTATTCCGGAAGCCAATAGATATGTCATCGCTCGTGAGCTAATAAAGCCCGCGCCCTATTACCTTTCCCATGATAGCGCATTTGAACTTCATAATATGCTCACCCGTCCGGTAACAACGGTGACAATTTCATCGCCGCGCAGATTGGCTAACCGTACTGTGCTTAAAGTTCCATATCGCTTTGTTTTTACTAAAAGCGAAAAGATATGGGGGATTTCCTCAATGTGGATAACACCTGACGAACAAGTGCAAGTCAGTGATATGGAAAGAACAATATTAGACGGTTTAGCACGCCCCGAACTTTGTGCCGGGATCAGCGAAGTCGCCACAGGCTTATGGATTCGAAAAGATGATTTGGATTGGGAAAAGCTCATTTTTTATTCACAAAAATTAAGGAACCATGCCGTAGCAAAGAGATTGGGTTATTTACTTGAACTCTATGGTTTGGGGCTTTCGCATATAGAGAAATTACAAGGAATGATAGGAAAAAGCTATGCTTTACTTGACCCATTCTTACCATCAGAAGGTGTTTACCTTGCTCGCTGGCGATTAAGAATTAATATTGATACCGAAACCTTAAAAGGGATAGTAACCACATAATATGATTCATTCAAGCGAAATTTCCAAACTGGCGCACAAACTTGGCTTGGGAGACAGAACCATTGAAAAAGATTACGTCTTGACTTGGGTGCTACATGCTATTGCCAATTCACCTTTGAAAGACCAAATTGTATTTAAAGGTGGAACCGCGATTAAAAAGATGTATATTTCAGAATACCGCTTCTCAGAAGATCTCGACTTCACGCTCCTTGATACTGCTCAGACGAACGCGCTATTAGAATCAAGTATTGGTGCGTTATTTCCCTGGCTAAAAAGAGAAGCTAACTTGACACTGGAAATCCGCAAAGTGGATGTTCATTCCAGTGGGAATCCCGCTTTCTATCTGAATTACGTCGGTCCACTTCAAGGCCACATCTCCAGCCGTTTTTTTAAAATAGATTTCACACGTGGAGAAGTTTTGGCTTATCCGCTCAAAAAAAAACCTGTGTTATCCACTTATACCGATTTAGAAAACAGAACAGCACTATTGCAAGTCTATTCCTTTGAGGAGATTCTTTCGGAAAAACTTCGCTCGTTACTAACCAGAGCAGAACCCCGCGACCTATATGATATTCACTACATACTTAGCAATCAACTAATAGACGTAGAGCAAATGAAATTCAACATGCCTCTAAAACTCGCCTCAAAAGGTTTTCGTTTAGAAGATTTAAGCACAATTCTAGCAAAACGACAAAAAGCCTTTAAACATCTCTGGGAAGCTCGCCTTACCGGGCAGATGCCCGAAATCCCAACATTGGAAACTGTAATGCGTGAGACTAATCGATTCCTTCAGCGATATTTTTGACACTGTAATATATTGTTGCCATTTCCAGTACGAAATACAGGAAAAAAGAAGGGGAAAAGTAGCCTCAGGAATTGCATAGAAACGATATCAAACACAAAGCCACCCCATGAGATTTCTCACGGGGTGGCTATTCTTTTATGCTGAAACAACTATACCGGAACTATGCTGAAACCGATAAACTTGGCCTGAACTTGTACCCGTAAGTTCGATATATCGTGTACGGAGATGACAATAATTCAACGTTGGATGATACACTCAATGAAGAAGCGCCAGCAATTTTTCTTTTGTCATCGTATTGTTCCACTCTGAAGAAATAACAAAAGCATCTACATCCCGAACGACATCTTCTTGCCAATCCAGCGCTTCGATGCGCTCTCGCGTGTATTTCTTCCAGTTTGCAGAAGTCAATACCGAACCTTGCCAACCGGATTGCTCCAAAGCGTGATTAAGGAAAATCAAATTTGGTTCATCCCAATCAGACTGCGACAAATACCACCACAAGTCAAAAAAAGCACTAGAACTGATTGTCACAAAGTATCCGGCAACGTTTCTTGTTTTTCTCACAGGAGTAGGGATTTATCACTACGACGAAGCAGATTATTGGCCAGCGGTCAGTGATTTCTTGGGAGGAAGGCATTACCTTAACATTCAAGATATTTTAAAAAATGAATACCAGAACTTACTGCCACATTTTGGTTTACCTGATTTTTTAGAAGAGCGGGAAGAATATAAAGGGAAAACATTTTATTACGTTTTATTACATTTTATTACATTTTATTACATTT
>CAYWFK010000010.1:0-58814 GCA_964457375.1 uncultured Anaerolineales bacterium | reverse complement strand
GAGCGAAGTTTGCTGATGGGCGTCTTTGTATTCGAGATTGTAGTCCAGCGCGTGCGGCTCGTCGGCGTTGATATGCCAGACGCTGGCGCCGGCAACCTGCGGTAATGTGGTGGAGTTGGCAAACGCATAATCCAGATATCCCCATTCTCCTTTGTAGCCGTAGGAGTATGCCGTATCCCCGACGAAGTGCCTGAGCAGGTCTGTGTACGATGCGTTGGTCAGGGCTGTAATCGGGTCTTCGTTGCGGTAGGAGTTGAAGTCGCCGATGAGGATGAAATCGGGATCGCCGCTGCCTGTGGGGTCTGTGGCAAGCCATTGCGCTTCGATCTCGGCGGCTTTCTTGCGAGTGAGGTTGCAGTTCCCCTGACCGTCATGCGTATTCGGGTCTCCGATGCTGCTGCAGCTGGAGCCTTTGGATTTGAGGTGGTTGACGACGACGGTGAAACGCTCGCCGGTGTTTTTTTGTTCGAAAGTTTGTGCCAGTGCCGGTCTGTTCTTGTCGTCGTGGTATTCCGAGTTGTAGGAATTATCCAGAATTTTGGCGCTGCCAATCGGGAGCGCGGTTTCGACGCGGTAGATCAACCCGACTGCGATTGCGTCACCATCTTTACCCCCGATTTTAGTTACGCCGGGGTCGATGTAGGCAAAGGTCGGGCTGATGGGGGAGGCGGCATTCAATCCGTCGACCAGATCAACGATGGCAGAAGTATAGACATAGCCGTCGTTTTCGATTTCCATCAAACCGATGATATCGGCATCCAGGTCGATGATGGCGTTGATGATTTTGGTTCTTTGGCGGTTGAATTCGGTCAGATTGTCGGCGCCGCGCTGGTCCGGTTTATCGAATCCGGTACCATCCCCATCACCGTTGAAGTAGTTGAGCACGTTGAAGCTGGCAACCTTGAAACTGCCGCCGACTTCCGGAGGTGTCTGGCTGCGCTTGTTGATATCGGGGCTGGCTGTTTGGTAACTGATGGGGTAGAACATGTATTTCCCGTAACCGTAGCCCAGAACGGCTTGCATGTTCGAAAGTGCGGTTCCTGCCCGCAGGGTGTTGGAGTAGGTCAGCTCGGGCGGGGGGAAGACAATCGGGTCGGGATTTTGCTTGTTGCTGGCATCATCGATGATAATTTCGTTGAGTTTATTGGCGTCTTCCTGGCTGTTGGCAGATGCCCCCGGGGTGGTAATGTGGGTCGGCTGCCACAACCGGCTGGACGATGATACCCAGAACTGCCCGTAACGGGAAAGGTTGTAATGATTGGTGACATAGAGTTTTTGAGGCAGGGATACTTTCATGCCTTCGTATTTTTCGAGGCTGCCGGCAGATGCGAGCGGCAGGGTCACTGACGGGGTGGCGATGCTTTCACCGACGCTTGTGCAAATTTGGGCGTTGCCGACATTGGTGATTTCCGTCAGCCCGTATTGCTCTTTGACATCGCCGATGACACGCACGACATCGCCTTCGGAGACATTGAGATTTTTATAATAAACGAAAATGCCTTCCGATGTGTTGGTGTCGGTATCTTCGTCGACCGTTTCTTCCTGCAGGAAGAAACCTTTGAGCTGGCTGTTGCTTTGGTAGTCACCGACAACGATGCCTTCGACGACGACACGGCTGCCGACCATCGGGCTGGATGAACCGCTGCCCTGAATGGTGTGGATGCGGGTTTCGTTGTTATCACCGCAGCTGCCGAAAGACAGCACCGGCGCCTTTGTCTCGAAACTGAAAACGGCGTCGCTGGTCATATGGTCGGGGGTGCCGTCCTGGTCGGTAACCTGGGCGGCGTATACCGTTGTGGTGCAGGTTTCGCTGTTGGTGAAATCCGCAGTGGGGTCGAGCACGTAGGTTGTCGTGCCGCCGCTCACCGTGGCCGCGTGGGCACCGGAGGCGCTGCAACTGATGCCATACCAGGAGCCGGTTACGGTAACCGCTTCGGAAAATGTGATCGTGATTGCGCTGTCGGTTTCGATATCCGTGGCATGGTTTGCGGGGGTTGTGTGCGAAACAGAAGGCGGTGTGTCGGAGGTCTGGCAGGTGGCGCTGTGGCTGCCGAGATAACTGAACGTATCTTTGGCGTAGCCATCCCATTCATCAGCCGGATGGAATTCGTCGCCTGTGTTCGTGTCGCCTTGCGAAACGGAAGCCTTGCGTACCAGGGTGTGGTCTTTCGTGCGAGTTTGTGTGCCATTAACGCCCCATACCTTTCTTTCGCCGACTTTACCAATTGCATCCACAACCTGGCTGCCTTTCATCAGCACGACGGCATCGTCGCCGGTGAAATAGCTATGGGTAGCGGTGAAATCCGCTTGGGCAAGGATGGCCGAATCGGCGCCATCGTCGGCAATGACGTAAACATCGCCGTCGGCGAGTATGCCGCTGAGTGTGTCCGTGAAACCCGGCGTTGAACTGCCATTCATATAATAGAGTACCTGGTATCCTTCTGAACCCAAATCGACAGCTGTGCCGGTGCCGTTGTAGATTTCGAGCGCTTTGTTGTTACTGCTGCCTTCGATGTACTCGGAAAAGAACAATCCGGAGCAGGAGGCCGGGGCAGCGCTGACGGAAATCGGCCGGTTGATTGCCGTGACGAAAGCTGCTGCAAGAAGGATGGAAATGAATAGAACGGAAACTGTGAGAAACCTTTTCTTCATGAATTACTCCTTGGGGTGAACCCTCCTTGGTATGCTAAAAAAAACGACCGACAGCAGAGGAATTTCAGCTGTTGGCCGTATCTAACCGGTAGCAAACAAAGCAGTCAAGAACATAACCGGATTATATCCAATAACTAACAGATTTGAAAGGTCAAAGTGGTGTTTTAATGTTTGCTGCGGGTGCGGCTGAAAATGACTTAACCGGTGATTTTTTCCGCGGCTGCGATGACTTTTTTCACCCGTTTTGCCTGAGATGGGCGCAGGATATCCAGGCGGTTTTTCAGCACGGTGATGAATGCCTCCCGGTTTTCCGGGCTGACTGCCGGCAGTGTGTGCTCCGCGTGCTGGGGAATATCCTTGGGACGGCATGTTTGCAGATGGTCGAGCAGGTAGGGGAAGAGCGTCTCACGGGCAGCCCGGCTTTGGGAAGCGATGATGCCCAGGGTTTTGATGCCGTTGTCGATGGTGATGACCGAGCCTTTGTCGATGGCTTTTTGGATTTCTGCGGCGCGGGTAAAAAGAAAATCCGCTTCGATTTCGGCAATCGCCGCCAGTGCGATCATTCCGCCCCAAACCAGGCGGTTGTTTCGGCTGTGCAGCAGCGTTAAAAAGTCTTTTGCGTAGGGGGCAATCAAAGCCGGGTCGAGATACCCGATTTCGTAGAGCACTTTGATGCAGTCGCTTTGGATGTTCTTGTCGGGGTGAGAGAGGGCGGCTGCGATTTCACCGATAGCGGTGTGGTCTTGTGTTTCAGCCAGTTTTTTGGCGAGTGCCTGGTTCGGTTTGTCGTCTTTTCTGCCGATGTTGGTAGCAAGTTCATCGAGAATGGACATGGTTTTCCCTCCGGATTTCATGGTTTGATTAACTGTTGGGTGTAAATGTTACTCCTGAACGGGGACGGTGGTTTTCCCCAACCAGCGGAAGGCAAACATTCCCAGCAGCAGGGGAAACCAAAAGGTAAGCCCGCGGTAGGCAATCGTGATGACTGCGGCATCGCTCAGCGGGATGTAAAACGACGTAAGCGTGAGGGTCATTGCCCCTTCTACGAAGCCGACACCGGACGGAGTGGGGGAAATGATGACGAAAAGATAGCCGATGCTGACCCCGGCAATCAGCGTGCCGATCGAGCAGGGGATTTTGAAGGCGAGGAAGACGAGCAGGAAAACGGTCAGCAGCAAAAGTTTGTTGCTCAACGCCAGCAGACCCGGCAGCAGCAGCCCGCCGGGATTCTTTTTGAGTTCCTTGATGCCTTCGGCGGCTTCGTTGGCAAAGGTGTATGCCCGGTCGACAGCGAGCCAGGGGCGGTGTAAAAAGACCCGCATCACGCGGTTGATTTTTCTGGCTGCCCAGGCGAGCACGGCGCCCAATTGTTTGGCGGAGTGCATGGCAAGGTAAAGCAAGCCGGCGAGAATGACCGCCAGCAGCAAGAGCAGGATGGCGGCGATAACTTCCGTGCCCAGCATGACCCCCCGCCGGATGAGCACGATGAAACCGAAGGCAAGCACACACAGAAACCCCAAATAATCGAAGAGCACATACAGAGCGCCGGCAACGGTTGCCTTGGCGGGGGAGTAGTTTCTGCTGCGGGCTTCGGAGATGAAGATCGTGATGCCGCCCATGCCGGCCATCGGGGTAACGGTGTTGACGAACATGGCTGAAAGTGACATGGCAAAGAGTTGAATCAGGTTTTCCTTGATGCCGAGAGCTTTGTAGATGGTGAGAAAGGATGCGGCGATATTTATCAGCCAAAGCAATGCAGCAAACACACCGAGCAGGATGAACCAAAAATTGCCTTCGCGAATCGTCCGGATTGCATTTTCAAGTTCATCGGAACGGCCGATGATGAAGAGAACCCCGACGAACAAAGCAATTGCTATCAATATTTTGCGCATGTCTGCGATTATAGCAGACCTGAATGCGGGTAACAAGCCGTGCATTTGGCCGGCGGCGGGCGGGTTTCCGGCGGTTTGATTCCGGCTGCACCTGCCGCACAGCCCCGGCGGCGGGTGATGGCGACCGGCACAGGCAGTAAAGAAAACGCCGCCTGTGTTTTCACAAGCGGCGGGTGTTCATTGTTTTCGATTGAGTACCGAAGTTTATAATTCCGAAGTGCAGTGCGGGCAGCGCTTTGCTTCTGCCGGAATGCTCATCAGGCAATAGGGGCAGTCTTTGGTCGCCGGTTCTTCTTCGGCTTGTTCCTGTCGAAGACGGTTGACGGCTTTGATCACCATGAAGATGGCAAATGCTACAATTAAAAAGGAAATGACTGCATTGATGAAAAGACCGTAATTCAGGGTTACCGCGCCGGCTTCTTTGGCAACTTCCAGAGTTGCGTAGGGGGCTGCGGTAGCCCCTTCTTTGAGCACTACGAAGAAGTTGGAAAAATCAACGCCGTTCAGAAGATAGCCGATTGGCGGCATGATGATGTCGTTTACCAGAGAGTTCACAATCGAACTGAATGCTGCACCGATGATGATACCGATTGCCATATCGAGTACGTTGCCGCGCATGATAAATTCTTTGAATTCTTTCAACATAATTTTCCTCCATCATCCAAACTGAAATTATGGTCAGGATTATACCCGTAAAACCATGCGGTTTTTTGGATTGCCGAATTTATTAAGTTAGGCGGCGGCCTGTGCCGGCGGTCATGACCAGGGGCGTGACTAATGGCACTAGGAAATGTGACCGGAATCATGGACAATTTGCTTAGCGAAATTTTACCAAGGAGTGATGACAATGAGTGACCCGATTTTGATCACGAAAGATTTGAAGAAAAATTACGAAGACGTTCAGGCGGTGCGGGGTATTTCCTTCCGGATCGAGCCGGGCGAAATTTACAGTTTACTGGGACCGAATGGCGCCGGGAAAACGACGACGATTGGCATGCTGACCGGATTGCTGAAACCGACTGACGGGGATGCATTTGTCGACGGGCACTCGGTGGTGCGTGAAACCAAAGCTGTCAAGAAAATCATCGGTGTCGTACCGCAGGAAATCGCGTTGTATGACGATTTGACGGGGCGTGAAAACCTGGCATTTTGGGGGCGGATGTGCGGGTTGAGCGGAAAGGAACTTTCCCGGAGAATTGAGGATATGCTGGATTTGGCTGACCTGAACGACCACGCCGGGCGGAAGGTTTCCACGTATTCGGGGGGAATGCAGCGCAGGTTGAACATTGCTGCCGGGTTGATTCATCACCCCAAAATCCTGTTCATGGATGAGCCTACGGTGGGTATCGACCCGCAAAGCCGGCGCCGCATTCTCGATACGGTCATGGAACTCAACCGCCAGGGGCTGACTGTGCTCTATACCACACATTACATGGAAGAAGCCCAGGAACTGAGCGACCGTATTGGCATCATCGACAACGGGCAGCTGATTGCCAACGGGTCGCTGGATGAACTGATCCGGATGGTGGGAACGCACGAAATATTGCGGTTCAGGTTCGAAACCCCGCTTGTCAATTCGCAGAAGCTTGTTGCTTCGGTGCAATCCCAGCCCGGTGTTTATCACGTCGTGGCGGAGGAGGATCAGCTGATCATGCAGGTGGATTCTGCCAATGACGCTTTGCCTGTTTTCCTGCCCCGCCTGGGGACGATGGGGCACCGCGTGACTGCTGTCGAAATCAAGGAGCCTAATCTGGAAGCTGTCTTTCTGCATCTGACCGGACGCGCTTTGCGCGACGAATAAGAAGGAGTGTACTGATGCGTATTCGAACGATCATTTTCAAGGACCTCCGCTTGCTGCTGCGTGACCGTAACGCCTTGATTTACATGCTGCTGGCACCGCTGCTTATCGGGCTGATTATGGGTGCTGCGTTTGGCAAACAGTTCAATAGCGAAAGCCCGGTTACACGGATACCGACCGGTATCGTAAATGCCGATAGCGGTGAGCTGGGAAAGGAATTCGTCGAGATTCTCGGTGATATCAAGGTGCAAACAGGGGATGGGGAAGAGCCGCTTTTCGATATCGTTGCCTTCGACGACAAGGATACAGCGCGTCAGAAAATCGAGGCGGGCAGCCTGCGGGGCATGATTTACCTGCCCCCGGGGTTTTCGGATGCTTTGAAAGAAGTGAACGGGGAAGCGCTCATCGAGCTGTATACCGACCCGACCCGCAGTGTTTCGCCCGCAATTCTCCGCGAAGTCTCCCGGAGGATAGTCAGCGGTTTCAACACGCTCACCTTGGGAACGCAGCTGAGCAGCAGGGAAGCTTTCAATCTGGCGATGGCGGCGCCGCAAGCCGAGCCGGCAACACAGGCGGCTTTGCAAAATCTGGAAGAGGCAACCCGTGATTTGACGGCCGACTTTCGCACGAAACTGGAAAGCAGACATATCACGATTCACAATGAGTATCGGGGCGAAGCCCAGTCGTGGGATATCATGTCTTATTTCATGCCGGCGATGGCTATCTTCTTTTTGATGTTTGCCATGTTTGCCGGCACGCGTTCGATTTTGGAAGAAGAGAAGGGCGGAACACTGCCGCGCCTGATGACTACACCGACCAGCCAGCTGGAAATTTTGCTGGGGAAAATCGGGGCTACGCTGGTCAAGGGAATTCTGCAAATGGTAACACTGGCGCTGGTTTCCGGATTGCTCTTTGGGGTTTATTGGGGAAACCCTGTCGGTGTGGCATTGCTGACCTTTACCACAGTGAGCGCCGCCGGCGGGCTGGGGGCACTGGTGGCTGCCTATGCCCATGATGACAATCAGGCCGGTATTCTCAGCATGGTCATTTCGCTGGTTTTCGGGATGCTGGGCGGGAATTTCATCTCGGTCAGTGCGTTCCCGGCGTGGCTGGATGCCCTCAGCAAACTGACGATCAACCGCTGGGCGCTGGACGGGTTCATCCGCCTTGCACTCGACCGTGCTCCCGTCTCGGCAATTTTGCCCCATGCCGCCGTATTGATGGGGATGGCTGTTGTCTTCCTTGTGCTCGGTGTTTTCCGCTTCAACAAACGTTTTGTGAAATAAGAGGGTGAAACGATGCGACTCTTGACGATTGCAATTACATACCTGAAACAGACATTTTCGTCCCGTTCGGTAGTTATTTTTACGATTTTGATGCCATTGCTGTATACGTATATTCTGGCACAGGCGATGAAGGGCATGGATGGCAGCAATACGCCTGCCGTGTGGTCCTTGCTGATGGCAGATGAAGACCGTTCGCGAGCCAGCGAAATGCTTGGCGACAGGCTGAAAACAGTCAGCGATTTGAAAGTCATCCCGGCTGTGCGCGATGAAGCCTTGCAGAAAGTGGATGATGGAAAAGCGGCGGCAGCCCTGGTTGTTCCGGCGGGGTTCGGGGAAACGCTTGAAGGCGGCGAGGGTGGTGCTTCGCTGACGTTTTTTCAGTCTGCAAGCAATCCGCTGAACGCGCAGATTTTGGAACAAGCGGTGAAAAGCGCGGCTGCGGATGTGGAAGCGGTGTATTCGATGAATGCCATGGCTGTGCAGTTAAGTAACAACCTCGGATTGCTGCCTGACGAAAATGCACGGGCATCTTTTTCCCGCAAGTCGCTGGATGAAGCGGAAAAGATGTGGATTGAATCCGCTCCCTTGAAGATGAAGACAATCGCGGTGACGAGAATGAAGAAAGCGAAAGTCCCTATCGGGGGGGCGCAATCTTCGCCGGGGATGATCGTCATGTTCGTGCTCTTTCTGACGTTCGGGGGCGGCACATCCCTGTTGATGGAACGGGAACGCGGAACCTTGCGCCGTCTCATGGTCATGCCGATTGACAAGTTCGTGATTGTCGGCGGAAAACTGCTGGGCATTTTCATCGGTGCATTGGCACAAATGGTTTTGATGATTTTGGTCGGGCAGTATCTGATGGGGGTCAATTGGGGGCAGTCTCCGGCAGCTTTGATCGTGATGATGCTTGCGTATGCGTTTGCCGCGACTTCGCTGGGAATCATGATTGCCGCTTTGGTGAAATCATCCGCACAGGCAGACAGCCTGAATACGATTGTGGTCATGGCGCTTTCCGCATTGGGCGGGGCGTGGTGGCCAATTGAGATCGTTCCGGGCTGGATGCGTTCACTCGCACATGCCTTGCCGACCTATTGGGGGATGCAGGGGTTTCAGGATATTGTCAGTCGGGGGCTTGGGCTTTCAGCTGTGCTTCCTGAATCCGGTATTCTGATGCTCTTTGGTGTCGGGTTTTTGCTTGTCGGCTTGTGGCGTTTCCGCTTCGAGAACTAGCGGGTACAATAACCGTATGATCGTTTCTATCAGGAAAAAACTAGCCGGCATCATCGACAGGATTTCGTATATCCTGACTGCGTTCATCATTGGTGCGGCAGGCATCGTCCTCGCAATGGACGAAAATCTGCCGCACAAGGAATGGATTGCAGGATTGACGCTTGGTTTTCTCGTGCTGGCGTTGGTGGGTATCACGACACGGGTTGCAAAAAAGACCGGGGCGGTGATGGTGATCCTGCTGGTGCAATCCGGGATAATTTTTGCTTTGGTACGGATTGCGCCGAGCCTGAATTTCTTTGTCATCTGGTTTTATATTATGGCGGTTTATACCGTTCTTACCCTGCCTCCGAAAGCGGCATATACCTGGATCGTATTTTTTACCCTGGTAACACTGGCATTGATGGTTTCAACTTATGGTTGGGTAGGCGGGATTACCAGCGCGGGGATTTATGCCAGCGGCTTTGTGTTCTTCATCATCTTTGCCAATATGACCAAACGTGCCAATGAAGCGCGGCAGGAGAGTGAGCGGCTTCTCGATGAGCTGCGTGAAGCGCACCATGCTTTGCAGGTGTATGCAGCCAAAGCGGAAACGCTTGCAGTTTCAGAAGAGCGAAACCGTCTGGCGCGTGAAATGCATGATACGCTCGGGCATCGTCTGACGGTTTCTGCGGTTCAGCTTGAGGCTGCCCAGCGGCTGATTCCCGAAAACCCGGCGCGCGCCGCGCAAATGGTGGAAACCGTCCGCAGGCAAGTGCGGGCGGCGCTGACGGAACTGCGGCAAACGGTGGCTGCTTTGCGCCAGCCACTGGAAAGTGACTTGCCGCTGGCGTATTCCCTGCCGCGCCTGATTGCAGACTTCGAAGAGGCAACCGGATTGCGCATCGATGCTAAATTACCGGCGCCTTTTCCTGCGCTGACCCCTCAACAGCAACTGACGATATACAGGGCGGTGCAGGAAGGGTTGACCAATGTGCACAAGCACGCCAGCGCCAGCCATGTGCAGGTGCAGGTTGTTGCCGGGCAGAAAAGTATCGTCCTGCATATTCAGGATGACGGGAGCGGGCTGGCGGCGGCATTCTCCGGCGGTTTCGGGCTGCGCGGGCTGGGGGAACGTGCGGCAAGATTAGGGGGCACGGTGCAGCTTCTTCCCCGCCCGGAAGGCGGCGCTGTTCTCACGATGAGCCTGCCGCTGGATTTAGACAGGAAGGATTCCCGATGAATCAAACAATGATACGGGTGCTGCTGGTCGATGATCAGCGCCTGATGCGCGAAGGATTGCAAACGCTGCTCAGCCTAGAAGAAGACATCATCGTTGTGGCCGAAGCGGAAAACGGGCAGCAGGCGCTGCATGCTTTTGCGGAGCACGCTCCTGATGTGGTGCTGATGGATATTCGCATGCCGGTGATGAACGGGGTAACTGCTACACAACGTTTGCTCGAAGAGCATCCGCAGGCGCGGATCATCATCCTGACGACTTTCGATGACGATGACTATGTGTTCGATGCCTTGCGAGCCGGAGCGCTGGGATATTTGCTCAAAGATGTTTCCGGTTCCGTACTGGCTTCTGCAATCCGCACGGTTTCCGGCGGCGGTGCGCTGATCGAGCCTTCTGTTGCACGCAAAGTGCTGGCGGAGTTTTCACGGCTGCCGAATAACATTCCGTCTGAGATTCCCGATTCGACGATGAGCAAGCGGGAGCGCGAGATTTTATCCCTGATTGCGCAGGGGATGAGCAACAAACAAATTGCCGGCAGGCTCTTTCTGGCGGAGGGGACGGTCAAGAATTATGTCAGCAGTATCTTGCAGAAACTGGGCGTGGAAGACAGAACACAAGCCGCACTGCTGGCGCGTGAAAAGGGGTGGGTGTAGTTAAGGAGTACGGGCGCCGGGTGCGCAGGGGGTTATTCAGCCTGGAGTCTCTTCTTGAACCAGCGAATGGTTTGCACAATTCCGAAGTCGATCGGTGTGGGTTCCAGCCCAAAAGTCCGCTGGAAGCGATTCGATTTGACTGTGAAATCATCGATGAATTCATCCATGATTTCGGCGGAAGTCCGTGCGTGGGGGTTGAACAGACCGGTGAGGCGCAGCATCGATGGTGAGGCAAAGGAAACCAGCGGTTCGTCACCCAAAATGCCCCACGTGGCTTCGATGATGAAGCGCTGGCTGCATGCCGGGGCATGGGGAATGATCCAGGCTTTCCCGAAGACATCTTCGCTTGTGCCCAGAATTGCCGCTGCCTGGCCGACATCTTCAATGTAAGCCCATGAATGCGGTTTTCCGGCGGTGCCGAAGATTTGGGCTTTCTTGCCGGAGACGAGGTTCCCGAAGATGTTTTCTCCCAACGGGGATATGATAACACCGGGACCGTAATAATCACTCGAACGAATCGCGGCTGCCCGAACGACACCATTTCGGTTGGCAATCATGACATCGTTTGCCATTCTGGCGCGTAGTTTTCCTTTTTCGGAACGCGGAACAATCGGAGAACTATCGGTAATCGGACCGGACGGGTTGAGGAGGTACAGGTTCTCGATGGAAATATACCGGGCACCGGCTGCCGAAGCAGCATCGATGGCATTCTTTTGAAGCACGGGGAATTGTTTTGCATATTGATGAAAAGGCGGGTTGAGTGCCTGGTAAACGGTCGCTGCTCCTTGTGCTGCACGAACGGCTTGCGCGGAGTCAAGGATATCCGCGGTGACAAGCTCCACTTTATCCGGAAGTAGATCAGGGCGTTTCCCGCTGCGATTTACCGCACGAACGGCAATACCCATTGCGGTCAAGGCTCGTGCAATCCAGCATCCTGCTGGTCCGGTGCCAAAAATGACATGTAGTTCGTTGGTCGAAAAACTGGATCCTTTCATCTTTTTTCACCTACGGGTCTGTTTGTACGAGTATACACAAAGGCTTAACTTACCAGTTTCCGTTTCCCGGAAACCTCGGATTGGTGTCGAGAAAAGTTGGTCATCAGTTGAAACTTTTGTTTGTGTCGTGTTTTCTTCTCCTGAACGGGTTGTATTGTGCTTCGTTTCACCGTGCAGGACATGAACATTCAGGTTTCGTTTTTCGTTAACAATTCTGTTGCCAAAGTTGCCAATTACGGCTGTTTTTCGGTAAAAAAATGCCGGTTTGTCTATGGGATAATCTTACCATGTTCTACCTGTGAAACGGTAGATTGGTATATAAAAAAAGTGTGAAATGATAGCCATGATTCTTGACAGGATTGTTGCTGTATCGGTTTGTTGTTTGTTTGTGCAAAAAAGATTATGAAAATTCCTGCGGAATCTTTGTGATGTAAATATACAATTGTTGTCCGGTGCTGATGTTTCAGGAAGCACAACATCTTACGGAGGAATGTGTGTTTTGTGTAACACTGAACGGAAGCGGTGAAAAACAAAACAGACACCTGTTTGGCAAGGTGTCTGTCGTGTTGATTAGTTTGTTTCGAAGCGAATGGGTACGGTTCGTTTCGCAGGGGAGGGATTATTCCGGCACCTGAAAGATATTTTGTTCCAGCAGGATGTCCTCACCGCATTTGAGCTTGGCGATCCAGTCGATGAGTTTTCTGACCATTTCTTTCCCTTCGAAAATGGCGCCATGCTGCGGTGCAATTCTTTCGATATCCATGTTCCACGCCATTCTTGCCCATTGGGTGCAGATTTTGCTTGACGGGATGTATCGCTGGTGGAAAAATGTCATGTACTGGATATGTGCATCGAAATCCGTGACGACTTCGTATTCCTTGCCTGGCGGAAAAATCGAAGCACCCAGATCACTGGTGAAGAGTGTCTTGGAAACCGGATCGTAGAGATGGACGTTGCCGGATGAATGCAGGAAATGGGCCGGCAGCAGGATGATTTCCCCATCCCCGAATTTCAGGCGCATGCCTTCGTCAGGTACGGCGATGACCCGGTCTTCCGCCAGACTTTTGGCGCAAAAGGCGGGGATGAACCGCTCCCAAATCGCCGGGAAGCAAATCATGGCGTCTGTGATCAGCAAATAACCGTTCAAGCCGGCGCCTACGTCCGGGTCCTGATGGGAGAGAATGATATATTCCAGCTGCTGGGGGGGAATATAGGATGATAATTCCGACACCAATGATGAGAATAATTTGTTGCCGCCGGGGTCCAGCAAAATCCCTTGCTCTCCGTTAATCAGGAGAAACTGGTTTGCCTGAACTTCATCATCTCCGGCAAGCGTGTCGAAGCGGATAATGCGATGCGTTCCGTTCGCGAAAATTTCTTTTGTCATCGTGACCTCCTTGCATGACCTGGTTTTTCATTTTTGACTAACAAATCAATCGCATGCCGAAGCCCGGGCAATCCGGAATACAAGCGGGCTGCATAGGTGCTGATTTTCCTGCGTCGAGCGTCAGCCATGTTTTTTGGGAAAAATTGAGTATGGGTAATTGTGCGATGCCGCCGGAAACAATCGACGGTTCGGATCATTTCTCCTGAAAGCGGCAGCACTTCACAGAAGACGAAACCAATATTGAAGCGGGAAGAGCGTGAAGTCAATTCCGCTTTTCTTCGAACAAACGTTGGAAAATTGTTTCTATCCGCCTGTGTAACACCAGCCGCTCATGCTGAGCTTTTGGGAAATGCTCATTTGTTGATGTTCAATTCGGTGAATTATACTTAACTTTCCGGAAAAACGCCATAGTTTTGTAACAATTTGGCTTATTCAACCTGTCGTAGTGCGAAAGCGTGACGGAGCGGTAAGCAGGATGAACCCGGTAACCCTTTTCCTTGTATAATACACGGAATCTTCCCCTCGGGCAAGCCGGGGCGGATAAATTTAGGATGTGTTGGTTATGTTGGCAGTATTTTATGGGCTGGCATCTGCTTTGGTGTGGGGAGGCGCGGATTTTGCCGGCGGTTTGGCTACAAAGAAGAACAATGTTTTTACGGTTATCCTGCTTTCTCAAATTGCCGGCGAGATGCTGGTTTTCATTTTGCTCCCATTGTTCGGAGAACCGTTCCCAGCCTGGGGGGATGTGGCAGTCGGCGGTATTGCCGGGTTGTGCGGTGCAACCGGGCTGGTCTTTTTCTATCGTGCCCTTGCCCGGGGACCTATGGGGCTTGTTTCGCCGGTAACTGCGGTGGTTACCGCAGGATTCCCGGTGCTTGTTACTTTTCTTGCCAAAGGGTTGCCGGACTGGTACCAGCTGGCGGGCGTCATTCTGGCAATTCCTGCTGTGTGGCTGGTTTCTCAGGGAAATCCGGAAAAGCACGCAATGAAACGGGCATCATTCACAGGTTTGCTTCAACCGGCTTTTGCGGGGCTGCTTTTCGGTTTGTTTTTCATCTTCATTGGCACGGTTAGCGAGAGATCTGTCTTGTGGCCTTTGGCAGGCGCCCGAATTACTTCCCTGCTTTTGATGTCGGCGGTGATTTGGCATCAGCATACATGGAAGCCGCTGCATACGGGGCAATTGTGGCTGATTGCCTTGTCAGGTGTTTTGGATATGAGCGGGAACGCGTTTTTTGCTCTTGCCGCGCGTACCGGCCGGCTGGATATTGCGGCTATTCTGGCAGGGCTGGGGCTAGGTGTTACCGTGGTTTTGGCAAGGATTTTTCTCAAAGAGAAACTGTATCCGCAGCAACGCCTTGGTGTAGTGCTGGCATTGGGTGTTGTGTTTTTGTTGTCTTTGTGATTTGATGATGCTGTTTGTAAATTGATGTTCGTTACCGGCGGGAAAACGCGGTGGGATATGTTACAACAGCCTGTTTTCTTGCTGCTGATTCGTTTTCACACTTGACGTTTCTTCCATTTGCCCAATTTGAACCAGAAAGCGAGAAGTGCTCCGTCTGCCAGGTTCGCAGCGGCACGGCCCCACCATACCCCTGTGACACCCCATCCTGCCCAGTAGGCAAGACCGTACGAGAGCAGGATTTCGACACCCCATAACGTCAACAGGTTGACAATCATTGCGGGGACGGTATCACCGGCTCCGTCGAAACCGCGTTCGATGACGACACCCATGACGCTGATGATCATCGTCGGGGCAACGATTCGCAGGCACGATGCTCCGATTTCGACAACTGCGGGGGTGGCGTCGAAAATGCGGATGATCCCGGGGGCGAAGATATAAAGAAAGAGTGCGGAAACCGTCATGTACCCAATTCCGTAAGCGCTAATCAGCCAGGCTGTTTTTTCTGCCCGGGCAGGCTTGTTGGCGCCCAGGTTTTGGCCGACCAGTGTGCCGGCGGCGTTTGCCAGCCCGAAGCTCGGAATGAGAAAGATGAGCAGCATACGGTTGGCGATGCCAAACCCTGCCAGCGCATAGGTGCTGAATCCCCCGATGATGCCGATGATGACCAGCCGGGAAGAGGAGCGCAGGATCATTTGGGTTGTGCTGGGCAAGGCGATGCGGATGATCCGCCAGATGAGCGGCAGGTCGATGCGGAAATGATGCAGGTCGATGGCGATTTTTGTCTTCCTTTGCAGGAGAACGATGAATTGGTAAACCAGCCCGCTGCCAAAGCCGAGAACGGTTGCCAGTGCCGAACCCGCAATACCCAGCCCGGGTAAAGGGCCTAGCCCGAAAATCAGGAATGGTTCAAGCACAACCGTGACACCGGTGCAGAGAAACAGGACTTTCATTGCCAGCCGGGCTTCGCCGGCGCCGCGCAGCATGGCGTTGATGGTGAAGACAAGCACAATGGTAAACAATCCCCATAATGTGATGTGCAGGAAGGCAAGCCCGAGGGGAAGTACTTGTTCATCGGCTCCCAATCGTGTGAGCATCGGGTGGGCAAGGGGAATGCCAATCAGGGTAATCAGGAAAGATACGCCAATGCCAAGCAGGATTGTTTGTCCGAGGGCGTGGTCAGCTGCCTTGCGGTTCTTTTCGCCGATTCTGCGGGCGATGACAGCCATCCCCCCAATCCCCAGTCCGTTAGCAAGGCTGTTGAGCACCCATAGAATGGTTACGCTGATGGTAACCGCAGCAAGTGCACTCGAACCCAGCTTGCCGACCCAGTAAGTATCCAGTATCTGGCTAATATTCTGGATACCCGCTTCCATGATCATGGGAACTGCAAGGTACCAAATGATGCGGTGAGGATTTCCCTGTGTGAGGTCTTTCCCGATAGTGTTCTGGTTTGTCAAAGTTTTAGCACCGTTTTCGTAGTTGATTTCACAATATGATAACACGAAGTACTTTCATGATTTTGCATGAGCGTTATCTGCTGCGGCGTGTTGGTTAACAAATGGTAATCATTGCGGGGGAAAACTTAATCCACTCTTTACAGCGTGTTAAACAGCTCTTAACACCCGGCTGATAAGATTTGACCGAACGAAAACAAAATGATTAGGAAAATTAGGAGAAAAGAATGATTAGAAGAAGACAATTGTCGCTGATAGTCCTCACGGGCATCTTGCTTGGTTTGCTGTTGAGTGCATGCAACGGCAAGACAGAGACACCGGCTGCATCCGGGAATGAATCGGCGCAAAATGCACAGCAAGCCGAAACCGGCAGGAAAGGCCCGGTGACTTTGAACGGGGCAGGGGCAACATTCCCGCTGCCGGTTTACACGGAATGGATTCAGATGTACAAGTCGGTTGATCCTGATGTAACGATCAACTATCAGGGGATAGGCTCCGGGGGCGGGCAAAAAGCCATTCTGGACGGCACGGTTGATTTTGCCGGATCGGACTCGTTGTTGAAAGACAAGCAATATGAACAGATGCCTGATTTGCAAATGCTGCCGATGCTGGCGGGGGCTGTGGTGCCGATTTACAACATCGAAGGTGTCGATGACCTTGTGCTGGACGGGCAAACATTGGTGGGGATTTTCATGGCAAAAATCACGAAATGGAATGACCCCGCAATTGCTGCACTCAATCCCGGCGTTACCCTTCCGGATGAACCGATTATCGTGGCGCACCGCTCTGACGGCTCCGGAACGACGGAAATTTTCACCAGTTATCTGGGGGCTGTCAGCAAGGAGTGGACGGACGAAGTGGGTGTCGGGAAAGCTGTCGAATGGCCTGCGGATAATGCCGGACAGGGTGTGGGCGGCAAAGGTAACCCCGGTGTAGCCCAGGCAGTGCAGGCAACCCCGTATTCCATCGGGTACGTGGAGCTTTCTTACGCCAAAGCAAACGGAATAGCCTTTGCGAAAATGATCAATGCTGCCGGCAAGCAGGTAACTGCGGATGCGGAAACGATGAAAGACGCCATGGCTGCTTTTTCCGAAGCTTTCGACGAGCGCTTGACGACCAAAATTGTCAATGCAAGCGGTGAAAAATCCTGGCCCATTATGGGATACACCTATCTGGTCATCCATATGAAGGAAAACGAAGACTGCGGGAAGGCGAAGGCATTGCTGGATTTCGTCCAGTGGGCAATCTCCGATGAAGCGGCGGCACAAAAGGCAGCTGATTTGGGGTACGCCACTTTGCCGGACCCTGTGAGAGAGTTGGTTACCGCAAAACTGCATGAGGTAACTTGCAATGGGAGCCGTGTAATGCCGTAATCCTGTGGATGGTGAGCGTGCAATACGAGCTGATTTGTGCATGGTGCCGGGGAAAGACAAGGCACCATGCACAATCCTGTTTTATGATTTGGTAAAACGGGCTTTGAATGGCGTTTTGATTGACCAAAAGAATGCATTCACGGTAGAATTATTCGATTGAAAACCAGAGGCGAAAAGGGAAGAGAATTGCAATGACAAACTGGAATCATCGGCAACGGTCCGTAAAGGAAAAACCGGAATGGCTGAAACGCCTGGTTTCATGGTATGAGCATGGGGATAAAATCTGGCGAATTTTGCTGACAATCGTTTCGGTTTTCATTGTTTTTCTGGTAATCTGGATTGCTTACAAAATGTGGGTGCAGTCCGCCTTAGCCAGAACTGCATTTGGCTGGGATTTTATTTCTCCATGGGCGCATCAGACATGGAACCCTGTGCTGGACAAGTTTCAGGCGTGGTCTTCGCTGTATGGCTCTTTGGTAACCTCGTTGATTGCGCTTGTTTTGGCAGTTCCTTTCAGCTTGAGCGTTGCGATTTTTCTGGCTGAACTGGCTCCGGAGAAATTGGGGGTAGTTCTGAATTATATGGTCGAGATGCTGGCAGCCATCCCCAGTGTGGTTTACGGGTTGTGGGGAATCTATGTTTTCCTGCCAATGGTCGCTGTGCCGGTTGGTAATTTGCTTGCGGGGAGTTTGGGGAAGATACCCGGTTTGGCACCTTTTTTTGCCGGGCCGATGCCTGTTTCCGGCCTGAGCCGGCTGGGGGCTGCACTGATTTTGACGATTATGATCATTCCTACGATTACAGCAGTCAGCCGGGATGTTTTGATGGCTATCCCGAATTCGCAGCGGGAAGCGTCGCTTGCCTTGGGTGCCACCCAATGGGAAACAATCTGGAAAGTGCTGATTCCTTACGGATTATCCGGTATTTTGGGGGCGGTTATTCTGGGGCTGGGGCGTGCGATTGGGGAAACCATGGCGGTTACAATGGTCATTGGCAATACTTCCGGGGGCGGGTATTCCATCCTCAGGCCCGGGTATACCATGGCGAGCATCATAGCCAATGAGTTCGCCGAGGCGGTGAGCGATATGCATTCTTCTGCTTTGATCGAGATTGGCGTTGTGCTCTTTGCAACGACCATCTTGTTGAACGCTGTTGCACGCTGGCTTGTCTGGCGCGTCAACCGAAAGATTATGGGAAGATGATCATGGAAAATACCGAAAAAGGATTGTTCGAGAATATCGATTTGCCGGGTATTTACAAGCGGCGGCGGATTGTCAATGCTTTCATGCTGGGGTTGAGCGGTTTGGCAACTTTGCTGGCTGTTGTGCCTTTGGTGTGGATTACGGTTTATGTTTTGTTCAAGGGCAGCAGTTATATCAATCTGGATTTTTTCATTCATTTTCCACAACCGATGGGTATGTCCGGCGGCGGGGTTTTGCATGCCATCGAAGGCACTTTCGTGATGGTCGTCATCGCTTCTATCATGTCCATTCCTCTGGCAATCCTGGCTGCGAATTATCTCTTGCTCTACCCTAACAACCTGATTAGCAACGCCGTCCGGTTCAGTACCGATCTGTTGTCCGGTGTTCCTTCGATTGTAATCGGCTTGTTCGGGTATGCTGTGATTGTCGTGGTGCAGAAGCATTATTCGGCCATGGCGGGCGGTGTGGTTTTGGCGATTATCATGCTGCCGGTGATGCTCAGGGCAACGGAAGAGATGTTGAAACTGGTACCCAAGGAATTGCGGGAAGGTGCGCTTGCCCTCGGATCACCGGAATGGAAAGCGTCTCTGTCTGTTATTTTGCCGGCTTCGGCAGAGGGTGTGATTACCGGTATCATGCTGGCAATCGCCCGGGCAATTGGGGAAACAGCACCGTTGCTTTTCACTGCTTTGGGAAACGATAACTATGACATTGCCAAATTTATTCAGCAGGGGATTACGTATCATCAGAGTTTTGGGGAAATTCTCGGAAAGATACTGGGACAGCCGACAGATGCTTTGCCCTTGACGTTGTGGAAGTATGCCCAGCAGCCCTATCCGGAACGGGTCGAACAGTCCTGGGCGGTTGCCATGGTGCTGATGCTGTTTGTCCTGTTACTAAATATTGCTGCGCGGCTATGGCTTTCTTACCGGCAGCGGCAAACACACGCCAAATAACAGCCGGAATAATCAGGAATATCAATGAATGGAAATTTCTCACTGAGAAGCAGGAGTGAATAGGAAAATGAAAGAGCCGCTCCAAATCAAGATGAATATCGATCATCTTTCGGTTTATTACAAAGCGTTTCAGGCAATCAAAGATGTATCCATGCCGATTTACGAACACAAGGTTACGGCGATTATCGGCCCTTCAGGCTGTGGAAAATCGTCCTTGCTGCGTTCTTTGAACAGGATGAACGACCTTGTTCATGGGGCGAAAATCAGCGGCGATGTCATTTTGGACGGGGAAAACATCTATGACCAGAATCAGGATGTTGTCGATATCCGAAGACGGGTGGGAATGGTGTTTCAACGGCCTAATCCGTTTCCGATGAGTATTTATGATAATGTGGCGTATGGCCCCCGCCTCTATAAAATCCGTTCGAAAGCGACCCTGGATAAAATTGTCGAGAAGAGTTTGCGACAAGCGGCATTGTGGAACGAAGTGGATGACAAACTGCATCAATCCGGTATGGCGCTTTCAGGCGGGCAGCAACAGCGTTTGTGCATTGCGCGGGCAATCGCCATTCAGCCGGAAGTGATCCTAATGGATGAGCCGGCGAGCGCGCTGGATCCGGTTGCGACGTTGCGCATCGAAGAACTTATCGACGAGCTTAAAAAGCAATTTACGATCGTAATCGTTACCCACAACATGCAGCAAGCCGCAAGGATTTCGGATTTTACCGCGTTCATGATGATGAACGAAGCCCGCGCCGGTGAGTTGATTGAATTCGATGAAACGAGTACGGTGTTTACCCGGCCAAGCGACAAACGTACCGAGGATTACATCTCCGGCAGGTTCGGGTGAAATTCGATATACAGGCGGTATGGCGGGGGTGCGGATTACCGAATCGGAAAGACGATGAACATAGGGTATATTTTTACCCGCTCTGAAAATGCGGATGGCTGCTGTTTCGTGAAATGAAGGAAAACTGACAATAACAAAAAAGGTGACCGGTTTGCAGAAAAAAAAGAAGGTATTGTTTTTGTGCACAGGCAATTCCTGCCGTTCACAGATAGCGGAAGCGATCGTAAACGACCGGTTGGGAGACAAATGGGATGCGTTTAGCGCTGGCACACATCCTGCCAGTGAAGTGCACCCGCTGGCAGTGCGTGTATTGCGTGAAATCAGGATCACCCACGAAGGCACGCCCAGAGCGGTGGAAGAATTCCGGTCGGTGCCTTTCGATTTGGTGGTGACCGTTTGTGATCAGGCTGCTGAGGAGTGCCCGGTGTGGCTGGGGGACGGCAAGAAGGTTCATCGCGGGTTCATCGATCCGGCAGCGGCGGTTGGCAGCGAAGAGCAGCTGCTGGCGGTGTTTCGCCGGGTACGGGATGAAATTCTGGAAGTGGTTCCGGCGCTGCTGGACAAGATGGCGTAAAAACCGAAAACAGGTCGATGCCGGCGAAAACGAAAACAGGTCAGCAGAATACCGCAAGATATGATGCGTTGGGGTGGAGATTGAAAGCCGGCTGAAGCAACAGGCAGATTGACATTCGAAAGTTGGGGGACAAACGGGTGTGGCTGTGTTATCCGATTACCATGTCAGGTCTTTGTCAAAATCTTTTCCAAGCAGAAAGGCTGTTTCCAGGGCAAGTGTTCGTTCTTCTTCCGAAATGGATTTTCCGGAATCGAAAAAGTGCTGTTCCATGATGGGAATTCCACAAATATCCGTGAAGTTTGCGGAATTGATTTGCTTGATGGATTGGGTGACGCCGGAACTTTTTTTGGCTGCTTCGTTTTCGGGGAGAAACTGGATGACGGTAACTTTCTTGTGTTGCAGCAGGCCTTTTGTGCCCAGCGGGTTGTCGGATGCCGTGTAGGCAAAGCCATAGGATAGCACACGATCGATCCAGCCGCGCAGAATTGCAGGAAAACCGTTCCACCACGTTGGAGCGATGAATGCCAAACCGTCTGCTGATGCAACCATGTGTTGGTAGTCGGCGATTTCATCCGGAATGGTTTCGCCGTAAACTTCCGAGCGGGTTGTTGCAGGATCGAAGCCGTCCTGATAGAGATCGATGATTTCTATCGAGTGGCCGCTGGCTTCCAGCCCTGCCGCGAACGACTCCAGTACTTCGCTGGGGAATGCTTTTCTTTCGGGGTGTGCGTAGACAATTAGAACTTTCATTTTGAGCATCGAGGTTTGATTCAAAATCCGGACGTTTTCTCCTCTCCCTTTGGTCATGTGGCGGTTGATTGACGAGGCGGGAAATGTTTGATTAATTCTACTGCCTTTTTGCTTTCGGTGGGGGGGTAAAACATGAAAAAGCGGGTATTTCCGGTGAGGATTGGGAAACAGAAGCCGGGGTGTTCGTGCTATTTGGCGGTCAGGAGACGGCCGGAAACCGGAGAAAAGCGCCGATGGAATGATTGACGATAATGCGTTTCGTTGGATTACTGGATTTGTCAATCAATAACGGCGTTTCTCCAGAAAACCGAACAAGGTGGCAAGGTTCTCTTCGAATCGATGAATGAGGAAAGAAGGTTGAGCGTTTTCACCGGCAGGGATTGGAATAACCATCCCGAAAATCGTATCCATTCCACCGAGAAAGATACAAATTTGTTGTGTGTGCAGTGATTGGGGGGTGAAACCGGCAAAGAGTTCTTGCACGCGCTCAGGGTCAGAACCGGCGAGATGGTAACTGTTTTTTGTATCTATGGTTGTCAGCCCGGAGCGTTCCAGAAGGCGGGTCAACATCCCGTCGATGATGGGTTGCAGCAGATTTTCCTGTGGAATTCGAGGAATGAGGGCAAAACGCGGCAGGCTGAGTGCGGAGGATACGAGCGCCATTCCCTGAGAAACCGTCTCTGTGTTGTCCGCTTCGTTCGGTTTGTCCATCCCGAAGAGATAGATGGTATAGTCCGGGTAGCGCTTGTGATGCAGGCTGTGCAATTTCGGAAAATTGTTTCTGCCCTGCGGCTGGAGGTAGGCAATACGCTGAGCAAGGGTTGTGTCGGTTTCCGGTACGGGGCGGTAGCCAAGCGCTTTTGCCTGTTTGGCAAACGCTTTGCGCGCGGTTTGTGTTTGGTAGATTCGCCAGATAATCCAGGCGACAAGCGCAAAAAACAAAAGAATGATCATGCTTGCAAGTTTTGAATCCATATCGACTGAATCCTCTGCTATGATAAACCTTTGCCAATCGTGGTTACAGGCGGTTGGCATGATGGACAATAGTAGGAAAAGGAACGCCCGATTTTCTCGCCCTTAATGGGCGTCTTGCATTGGTAACACGGTTTTTCGAGCATGTGTTTGCCCATCATGGGGTGATAGTTGCCGGGTATCCCGAACAAATCGGTTTCGGTGAAGAACCCACCGGCTTCGATTGCCCGTTGTATGGTATCGGTGATACCCTGAAACAAGGCGAATTGTTCGGACGGATTGAGCGTCGAGATTTTTCTGGCAGGATGTATTTTTGCCCGATAGAGAATATCCTGCAAATAGCGGTTGCCTAAACCGGAAACAAGGGACTGGTCGAGCAGGAATGCTTTTATTTGTTTTTGTTCGTGAGAAGCAAGCAACTGACCGAAAGTTTCCGGATTGAACGTTCGGATGTCGAGTGGGTTGATACCAAGTTTGCCCGGAACAAGATGTTTGCCGAGATCCGTTACCGGAACCAGTTTGAGATACCCCCATCCGACAATCCGGATGGCTAATTGACTTTCGTCATCGAAGCGTAACATTGCTGTGGACTGCCGGGTCACCGAACTATCCGAAGCGAGAAGGCGAAGCTCACCGAGAATTTGCAGGGAAAGCAAAATCAGCACGCCGGAATCGAGCCTGACGAAAATCCATTTCCCGTTAGAAGTAACGTATTCGATTTTTCTGCCTGTGAGCATACGCTGGAATTGTTCCGGGGTAACGTTGATGAATCCTTCCCGTATCAGCGTTTCTCCTTCGAGTAAACCGGCGTGTGTGATTTGTTTGCCGCGCAGGGAGTGGTTCATCTGCCCGGCAATGATTGCTGTTTCAGGAATTTCCAAAGCCAACTCGTCGATCCTTTCCTGGATGATGATTCAAGTAGATTCGTCAAATGATGACGGGTTGTTTGATGATAGCACAAATTATTCCACCCGGGCAAGGTTCTGCCAAATCGATTGATGATTTCATCATGTGGAAGTTTGCAAAGAAAACCGGGATTCAGGCATAGATAAGTGGATAAAGATTGTATAATTATCCATGAAGTGTGTTTGCCATCCGGAAGGATGATTTGCGGTTCAATAGGAAGTTGGAAACGGAGGTGAATTATGCAGGATATTCGAGATACTTTGAAAGTTGATCCCAATTCTGATGATGCTGCAGTGCTCGCCGGGATTCCCGGCGTGGGTGATGCTTTGGCAAAACGGATTGTTGCCGGGCGTCCTTATCAAACGCTGGAAGATTTGTGTAAGGTGAATGGAATTGGTGAATCTTTCCTGAATCGTATTCGCCCTTATCTTGTTTTGAATCACACTGCAAAGGATGATGCTCAAACCAATGACAACCCGGAGAACGACACGTACACCGAAGAAGCGCTTCCGGTGTCAGACGAACTCTCTTCGCCTCTTTCCGAACAGGAATCCCCGGCGGAGACTTCGGACAATGACGAAAAGCAAGCGATTGATAGCGGGAAGGGGCGAGACGAAGAAAACGGAAACCGAAGCTATGTCACCATGAAGCAAGCCGTTGGGATGGCATTCCTGAGCGGCTTTATCGTATTGGTGTTGTCTTTGGTGCTGAGCCTTGCAATCATTGCCGGACTGAATGATGGCGGTTTGCAGTTTGTTTCACCGGCTGCTTTCCAAACCCTTGATACCCAGGTTCGGGGAATTTCTGCCCGGACGAATGCCCTGGAAGACAATTTGAGCGGCATTCGGGAGCGTTTGGATAACCTCGATGCTCTCAGCCCGCGGGTCGATGCCATTGAGCAAGTTCAGGAAGAATTGACCGCGGATATCAACGATGCGCTTTCGCAGGTGGAAGAGATTTCCGGGCAGGTGGAACAAATCGATTCATCGATTGCTTTGCTGCAAGAACAGAACTCGCAAACGATGGACTTCTTTGCCGGTTTGAAAGAGCTGCTGGCGAAAATGTCTCCTCCGGAGGTGGAAAAATGAGTGACCAAACAGAAAAGAAGACATCCCCTGTTTTGCGGGTGTTGCGTTTCGTGGTACGCTTGCTGCTGGTGATTTTTGTAGGCATTCTCATCGGAGGCGGGCTGTATTACGGCATCGTCACCGGTTATCAAAAGATCATTCAGCCTTTGAAGGATCATGAGATGAGACTGGATGCTTTGGAAAGCATCAACGAACAAACCGACACGGAACTAAGCGGGAAACTGCAAAGTTTCGATAACCGCCTGGAACAGTTGGAAAAGATCATGGATTCACAGAAAGAATCTTTGGCAAAACTGGATAGCCGCTTGACAACGCTGGAAGCTTCGTTCAGCGCCGATGAAGAGACAATCTCGACTGTCAGCGAGGCATACAAGGAATTCGAAAACCGCCAGCAGGAAATCGACAAAGCCATCGACGGGATGAGCGATACCTTGCATAACCTGAGCGATGATGTCAAGGCATTGAAAACCACTGTCGAAGGATTGAACGTTGCTCAGGATGAAAATCAACAGGCGGTGGATAAAATCCTTGCGGATGCTGGAAAGAGCGGTGAACAATGGGCTGGCGTTCATCGAACGCTGAATGTCTTGACTGTGATGGAAATTCTGGCTCGCAGCCGTTTCTCGCTTTCCCAGGGATTGTTTACTCTCGCAAAGGCGGATATCCAGGATGCACGTGACCGTTTGTCATCCCTGCTGGAAGGGGCGCCATCCGACCAGGCCGAAGCATTGGCTGCGGCGGTTGATTCGCTGGATGATGCCTTGCGGGTTCTGCCGCGTTCATCCATGGCTGCATCGGGAAAGGTGGAAGCAGCATGGGATTTGTTGGCGAGGAAAATACCTGATATGTTGAAAACATTGCCGGCAGAAGCAAGCATGGCGGAAACCGAAGAGACTGATGCCTTACAGCCTTCCGGTACACCGGTCTTCACGGTAACGCCAACGCAAACATTGACTTCGACAATGGCTGTAACACCCACACCCATGCTTACCCTGACGCCTACGCCAACCCCATAGGGGAGCTGGAAGTTTGTTATTTGTTGTTCATGGGTTGATAAACTGGAATTCGGGCGCTGTATGATACTGCCCGCTGTGGGGATAACCTGCAAGCCCGTGAACGGGAATTCGTGTGGATGATTTTCCCGACTATTGACGCACTTCCGTTTCGAACGGAGGTGCGTTTTGTTTTTGGTGGGGGGATAAGGGGGTGGTTTATCGTGGAGAAAGGGGAACTTTCCTGATTAGCATCACACCAAGCCATAATGACCAGATTGTCTGGCTCGTTACCCAGAGGATAAGGATGATTTGAAGAAACAGTTGCCAGTTGCCGGCTAATGACAGGTTGACCGCCTCTGCCAACGAACTGGTTATGAGAATCAGCCATGTTGTTCCTGCGAGAAAGTTCATGAACGTCACCCACCCGGGCGTGTTGTGGTTGAGCAGGCTGAGAATTGCCGTAAGAAGGAACCAGAATCCGATGAATTCAAGCAGAAGCAGAAAGAAAAGAACAAAGAGATTGGAGGATTGGGCTGAACGGGTTTGTCTCATGATGAGCAAAACAAGCACTGAATCCAGTAACAGGAATACGCCCC
Source organism: uncultured Anaerolineales bacterium (assembly GCA_964457375.1). GTDB lineage: Bacteria > Chloroflexota > Anaerolineae > Anaerolineales > UBA11858 > G519. The sequence goes on along the minus strand of CAYWFK010000010.1, from coordinate 32,584 downwards.
ATAAAAAGGCACTGCGAATGCGTTTCACCCGTGCAGGATTTTCGCTTTGGTTCTGGATGGCGAAAGTAGCGGGAAGCAAGGGCAGCGGTGCAAGTAAAATCATCAATTTCCCGATACCGCCATCATCCGGAAGAAAGGAAAGGGCAATGATAACGGTCAGGAACAGGAATGAAATCAGCGCCGAGACGCCTTCGATGAGCATACGTTTCCGTATGGGGCGAGGCGATATGATTTCTTCCGGGACGATTTCGCTGAGTTCGTTCATCAGAAGATGATTTTAACACAATCGCCAAGGATGTGGCATGCCTTTTTCAACAACGGGTTTTGCCGGCAGGAAACATGCCGTGGATGTGGCCGGGCTGTTGGAAAGGGTAATCGTGCCGGTTTGCCGTTGCTGCCGGATGATGAAAAGAAAGAACGGGCTGCGAGAGCAAACACAACCATTCCGCCTGACAGATTGCGCCGATGGATATATGGTTACCTGTCGGGAAGGAAGCGGTTTCAGGTCAGAGGTATTTGCCAAGGGCAAACAGCAACGAGTCGATATCCTTGGCGGTGTTGTATCCTTGTATGGAAATGCGCACGAACTTGTGTCCCTGCCAGTTAATCAATGGGACTTCGATTAGGTAGTCGTCGTACAAGCGCTGTTTGAGTAAATCGATGTCCGTTTCCGGAGGCAGCGGCGCAATCCCCATTTGGGCATACAGGTCGCTTTCGAGCGGGTAAAGCGGGGGCAGTCCGGTTAGCACGCAAATCCTGTGAATGGCTTCCCGGAGCATTGAATGAGATTGCGCGCGGACGGATTCCCAATCGTTTTCTTCCATGAACCGGATTGCTGCCGGGACAGTGAGATACGGAGCGGGGTCGATAGTGCCGCGCCATTCCAGCAAATCGATCCATGGGAAACCGCTCAACAGGTTGGGGGTCGGGTTGTATCCCCAGGAGACTACAAGCGGTTTGATAAGCGCCTGAACTTCGGGACGTGCATAAAGGAACCCCGCACTTTTTGGCGCGAGCATCCATTTGTGGCAGTTACCGACGACGAAATCGGCATTCATGGCGGTGAGGTCTACCGGTATTTGGCCGGGTGAATGGGCTGCGTCTATTACGGTGATGATCCCTTGTTCACGGGCACGCCGGCAGATTTCCCCGACGGGAAAACGCATGGCGGTCGGGGATGTAATCTGGCTGATGAAAATCACCTTCGTGTTTGGTGTAACGCCTTGCCAAAATTGTGACAGGAGGTCTTCTTTGGAAACGGCGGGCAGGGAAATGTGCTGATGTTTGTATGTTGCGCCTGTATTCAAGCTGTTGAATTCCCAGGTGTAATTGCAGGCGCCGTATTCATGGTCGCTGGTCAGGATTTCATCTCCGGGGGATAACGCCAGACTGCGCGCAATTACATTGACCCCGTGCGTTGCGTTGGGGACAAAAGCAAGGTTGCCGGGTTCGGTGTGTAAATAAACAGCGAGTTCGCGGCGTGCCCGGTTCATCAGCGTGGTAAATTCTCTGCCGAGAAGTTTCACCGGCTGGCGCTCCAGGCGCAGCTGCCAGTTTTGGTAAGTTTCGAATACCGGTTTTGGGCAGGCGCCGAAGGACCCGTGATTGAGAAAAACGACATCTTGGTCAAGCAGGAAAAGGTCTTTGAGATTGGACATTGTGTTTTTATGGGTGTGTGTCAGTAAATAGAAAAAACTGTCGGATATTTTGGGTTAAAACTTATCGCGGCATAGCGACAGCAGGAATGACGACAGGGTGCTATGCCGCAGATCGTCCGTTGTGGGCCCGGTAGGATTCGAACCTGCGACCGAGCGGTTATGAGCCGCCTGCTCTGCCACTGAGCTACGGGCCCCCTGATGAACAAGGAGCGGGCGACCGGATTCGAACCGGCGAATGTCAGCTTGGAAGGCTGATGCCTTACCACTTGGCGACGCCCGCAATTGCGCCAATGATTTTACCTTGATGCGCTCATATGGTCAAGCGCAGCAATGCGCTTTCTGAATAAGTCCGTTTTTCCTGAAATACTACGCTCCTGTTGTTGGGCACTTGTTTCGGTATTTCTGTTCATGATCCTGTATTTGCCAAACTCGGCAGCAAGGGTGAAATTCCGGCTGATGAAGTCATCCAGAAAATGCACACCGGAGCTGATTGAGCTTTTGTTCGGCTCGCTGGAAGGGGGAATGTCGACAAGCACAATCCAATGGACTGCTTTTGTCTCGATATCACGGGCGATTTCCTGCTGGACGGGAAGGGATGTTGTCAACCCCGGGAAGAGGTCGCCGTAACGGGTTGCGCTTTTGCGGTTCGTCAGAAAGTAAAAGCCCGCATCGCTAATGAAAACCAAATCATGCCGCTGGTTCCCGACAAAGATAAGTTCGTTTTCGGGCGTATGTTCCTGAATGAAGCGAACCGCGTTTTCCTGATCGGTGTCGATGGCAACACAACCGGCGCGGGGTATGTGGGCATAACAGCCTGTCGGGGGATGCTTGATGATCAAGGGCGTCAGGAGTGCAAACGGAATTACAACGAAAAACAACGTATATGCCGAGAGCAAAAGGGCAAAACCGCCTTTTTGTATCCGCTTGTCTCGATTGAAGATGACTGGGCTATGAAGGGAAACGATCACCAGACAGAGAATCAGGGCTGCGGGGAATGTGTGGATGAAGTCGAAGCGGCTGAGCATTTGGGAGACCAAAAGCAAGCCAAAGACGGCGACTGAAAAATGCCCGAAAAATTGCGGCAAAGTTTCTTTTCTCTTTTTGAGCCATGTGATGCCGAGCGCTCCCAGAGCAAGCGCATATACAAAAAGAGGGAAGTAAAAATTCGCCCATTTTAAAAATTCGTAGACTTTTTTCGTGTAGCTATGGTTGGGGTAATTCGTCAGTATTGTGTAAGGGTAGAACAAGGGCGGAAAAGGTTTGTGGCGGTATTGGTGGATGAATGTTGTCGGGGTAACGAATGCCTGTTGCCACATGGGCGCAAGACCGCTTTGGGCAGCTACGAGACCGTAACAAACCAGCACGACGGTGAAGAAAGGCGTGCAAAAAAGAACCAAATCAAGGATAACCTTGCGGACGGATTGCGCCAAAGGTTTTGATGAATGATTGGCACTCATCCGGAAAAGGATGAGTGTGCCGGTGATGCTTACCACTGCGTACAAGGCGATATCCCAGCGGAAAAATGCGGCAATACCCGCCAAAAAGCCGGAAAGAACCAACCGCTGTTTGTTTTGTGCGCGTAGAAAGTCAAACAGGCTGAGCAAGGCTAGTAAATCCAAAGCGAGAGCGGGAAAGACCGCATAGGCGTAGAAACCGGTTACAGCGAGCAGGGCGGCGCTGGCGACGAACGCATAATCCGCCAGCTGTTTGGTGGTGATGCGTATGGCAATTGCCCGTATGGTAAGGGTGATAATCAAGCGCACAGCAAGATCATACAACCTTTCGACGAGCAGAGACTTTCCGAATAACCTGAAAATACCGGCAAGGGCATAGGACTGCCCGGGCGGGTAGAGTGCCCAAAAATCTTTGTATGGAATTTCTCCGCTCAGGATTCTTGACCCGTTCAGAACTGCAAAACCTTCGTCGTAAAAAAAGAAGGGTCTCTTGATTGGGATGAGCAGCAGGACGATTACACAAAGCAGCAGAAAAAGGAACCTGGTTTTCGATGACATGACGGCGTATTCTCCGGATGATATATGGCAGTACCGGCTGACAAGTGCCGAAAGGATGTCGTCGGATTGTCAACAGATGGATGACTGCCTAAGCCTAATTGTATCAGGAGCCGCCAGACTATGGCGATAGCATTACAACCGTTTTTAATCCATTCCCGCGTTTGCTAGGGAACCGTTCTGATAGCTTTGTTGTTTGGTGTTCAACTGGCCTCGGGTGACGGAGATTTGCTGCGAAAAAGCAAACGGAAATATTTCAGAAGCATCAGTAACCCAATCAACCCTGCGAAAGCATATAAATAGTCGAAAGGGGCGCCATGTGTGGCAACGGAAAGCCCGACGATGAGCGCATTGATCGAAGCGATGGTTAGCAACAGTTTGTTGGTTTTCGGAATGCTTCCGATGAACAGACCAATCAGAAAGATTGTCGTTGGACATTCCGCACCGAACAAAACCATGTGCGGCATGACGAAACCAAGAGCGATTTCCAGCAAGGGGTATAAAAAGATGCCGGCAACCATCAGGACCAGCGAAAGGATTTTTAGGTCCGATCGGTCGGGCAGGCGTACTTCTGTCCAGTGGAAAATGATATCCAGAATCAGGATAAAGGCTATTGCCCAAAGCGCAATTGCACCAGCCCACGCTACCGAAGCTCCCATTTCTTCGACCCCGGATACAATTGTAAATCCCGAATAAACATAGATTAAAGCCAGTGTAGCCAGTAAACGGGCGCTGGTTTGTTTTCCGGGCTTTTTGATGGCGTCGATGTATTCGTAAATAACGACAAGGGCGAATGCTGCCGGAATGAGGTAGGCGAAAATGCCCATTTGGGTATTGAGACGGGCGATTCCGCGCAGCATGTTTTCTACATCTTGGGATGTGAACATGATTTCTCCTTTTCATGAGCCGAAGAGACATCGTTGTATTTCGGCTGATGGTTGAAAGAATGAACCCGCTTGGTATCTCATTATAGGCAAAAACGCGGCAAAACCCTTGATGAGTTTCCGGATATATGGATATGTCGGGAATACGGATTGGCGAGTGAAAAAAACCTGCTGGTTTGGTAGGGTTTGTATGCTTATTTCAGGCCGGAATGCAGGAAACTTTGGATGAAGCGGCGCTGGAAGATGAGAAACAGAAGAAACAACGGGGCTGTGACCATCAGGGTGGCGGCACTGAGCAGGGACCATTGGGCACCGATTTCGCTCAATTGCGTAAAGCGGACCAGGCCTGCGGTCAATGGCCTGCTTTTGTCGCTGTTGGTGATGATCAGGGGCCAAAGAAATTCGTTCCAGTGCCAGGTGGCGGAGGAAAGTCCGAAGGCGACCAGTGCGGGTACCGAAGGGGGGAGGTACACGTTGAGAATGAGCTGCCACCAGGTGCAGCCATCGATGATACCCGCGTCGACAAGATCGTGTGGTACATCCAGAAAAGCCTGCCTCATCAGAAAAGTGCCGAATGCCGATCCAAAATAGGGTATGGCGACTGCAAGGCGTGTATCGAACAAACCCAGCGTTCGGATCGTAGCGAAGTTCGGCGCAAGCAGAGCGGAAGTGGGAATCATCATTTGCAGCAAAATGAAAAAGAAAATCCAGCGTTTGCCGATGAATTGATAGTTTGCCAATGCAAAACCGGCAAGAACGATTGTTACAAGCTGTACGGCAAGAATTGTGATGACGATGATGAGTGTGTTGAGATAATATTGCCCGAAAGGTGCCATGGACCAGGCGTGAATGTAGTTTTCGAACGTCAGGCGGGTGCTGAACCAGACATCTCCGGTGCTGATGGCATCGCTGGCGGGGCGGAAGGAGGCGATGATTGCCCAGACAACCGGAATCGACCAAATGAGTGCAAAGGCTGCTGCCAGCAAGTTGAGCAGCCAATGACTGATGCTGTGGAGAAAACGGCGAGATAGAACGGTCTGTGAAATCATCTCATGCCTCCTTGCGTTCCGATGTGATGAAGTTGGTTACTGTGAATGCGAGCAGGATGACGACGAAAATCACGGTGACAGCGGCGGCGATACCGATATTTTGATTTTCGAAGCGTTGCTGCCAAAGATAGAAAAGCAGAACGGTGCTGGCACGGCTGGGTCCGCCTTTGGTGAGCACAAAAATATGATCTACGGTACGAAAAGCATCGACGAATGCTATCGTTGTGATGAAGACGGTGGTGCGGTGGAGCAGCGGAAACGTGATTTTCCAGAGTGCCTGCCAGCTGCTGGCTCCATCCAGGGCAGCAGCTTCATAAACGTCGGCAGGAAGATTTTGCAAACCGGCCAGGTAGAAAATCATGTAGAATCCAGCATTTTTCCAGATGGCGACGATAATCACGGATAACAAGGCAAGGGATGGATTCCCTGTCCAGTTTTCTGCACCGTGGTAACCCAAAAATCGCAGGGCGGTGTTGAACAAGCCATAGTTCGGAGTAAAAAGGAAAAGCCAGATTGTGGCTGCACTGACCATGGGGAGCACCATCGGGTGAAAAAACGCCAGCCTGAACAAACCGATCCCGCGGACCTTGCGGTTGACCAGCAAGGCAAAGATCAGACCCAGAAGGATGCTTGCCGGGACCGTACCGGCAATATAGACTAACGTGTTTCTGATAACCTGAAAAAAGTACGGGTCGGTGAAGAGTTTGATGTAATTTCCCAACCCGATGAATGTCGGTTGGCGAAAACGGGCGATGTTCATCCGTTGAAGGAAGAAGCTTTGATAAACCGAAAGCAGTACCGGGAAAGCGGTGAACAAGGCAACGAAAAATGCCGTAGGTAGCAACAACAGATAGGGTAGCAGTTTGGCTTGTTTTCGGGGAATTCGCATGCTCAATTCTGGCTCCTTATAAGAAAACGGAGTGACTATCGACAGGCGTAGTCACTCCATTATAGCTGATGTTAATCCGGCTGCTCCTTATGGGCAAAAATCAGCCAGAGCTTTTTCTGCTTCGGATTGTGCGGCTGCCATGGCATCGGCCGGGGACATTTCACCGTTGTAGGCTTTTTGCAGGTAATCATGGAAAATATTGCGAACTTGCCCGAGATTCTGGGTGGAAAGTTCGGTGCCTGCGTATTTCAGGGCATCCCGTGCTGCGAGTGCCTGCGGAACTTTGGCTGTGTAGGCTTTCATCGCCTCGGTGTCATAAGCGCTGCTGCGGCTGGCAATATAGCCGGTGTTGATGCTGTAATCCGCAACGTATTCGGGTTGGGTGAGAAATTCGATGAACTTCCATGCAGCATCCTGCTGGGCTTTGGGTGCGCCTTTCAGGACGTAAAAGTTTCCGCCGCCGGGGACGCTGGCATAGGTCCCTTCTTCTTTGCCGGGAATGGGCATGACCCCAACTTCGAAACCGGCTTGTTTGAGAATGCCGCTCAGACTTCCGGAAGAGTGAACGATCATTGCCGTAGAACCACTGGCAAAATCGGTTGTGGCGGTTGCCCAGTTTGCCTGAACACCGGAGGGCATCGCTCCGTAAACAGCGGAAAGGTCGATGTAATATTGGACCGCCTCGATGACTTTGGGATCGTTGAAATTAACCGTGCAGTCGTCGGTGAGGATGTTTTGACCAGCGCCAATCGCCAAAGGCTGGAAGAGCCAGTAGGGCCAGCCGGACGGGTATTGCAGTCCCCAGTTGGTGGTATCGCCTTCTTTGGACGTGAGAGCCTTGGCAGCTTCTCCCCAGCTTTCCCAGCTTACGGGCGGTTTCAACCCGGCTGCGTCGAATTTGTCGGCATTGTAATACAGCACGACTGCACTGCGCTGGAAGGGAATGCTCCAGAGTTGTTTGTTGGAATAAGAATTTTCAAGGAAAGCAGGCAAAAAGTCATCCAGATAGGCTTCCCCGTCATCCATGGAGGCAACGTAATCGTCAAGAGGAGTAATGTAATCTGCGTTAATCAGGTCGTAAAGCGAGGTTGCCAGCATCACAGCAAGTGCCGGGGGTTGACCGCCGCCGTCGATTGTCGTCTGGATGGCTGTTTGTACGTCGCGATAGCCGCCGGAAAATACCGGCTCGACCGTGATATAGGGATATTTGGCTTCGAAATCTTTGATATAGCCGTTCAAGATATCTGCAATCGGGGCGTCGACAGCAACCGGGTAGTATACCTGAATGGTTACCGGTTCCATGGCAGGGGCTTCTGTGGGTGCTTCTTCGGCTGGTGCAGTTTCTTCGGCAGGAGCTGCCTGCTCGGTCGGGGCGGCTTTTTCTGTCGGGGCTGTTTGTTCCTGTACGGTCGGTTTCGGTGTTGCAGCCGGGCTGCATGCAACCAGAAGACCGATTACAAGAACTGCGGTAATGGCCAGAAGTTTCTTGGGGGTACGCATGATTTTCTCTCCTTAGGGTTATTAATTTGTACGGATGATACGCACGCTGTGCAATTCGATGATATTGGAGTTGAAATACAGGATACTGTAATTGACCGGTTGGTTGTCGACGGTGTAAATCGTCGAGCGGACGCTGAGCACAGGGGCTCCTGCGGGCATTTCCAGATAGGGAGCAATTTCCGTCCGGAGTGCACCGGCGCGAATTCGCGACTGGATTTGATGGAGCGGTGTGTCAATCGACGCGTCCAAAAAGCGGACCATATTGCCGTCGAAGGCAGACCAATCCGGGCTGCTGTTTTCGATGGCTGGCGAAACATAGTCCTCCACGTAAATGACAGGTTGCTTGTCTGCATAGACAAGGCGTTTGATGATACGTAATTCGCTGCCGGGCGGCATGCGAAAGACATCACATACTTCTTTCGAACCGCTTTCGAATGCCATCGAAAGCGTGCGGAATGCGGGTTTGTAACCGCTATTCAGGATCATTTGTGCAAAAGGAGAAAACTCGTTGAGTGAGTCCCGGATGACAGGGGATTGCGCTACGAATGTTCCCAACCCGTGACGGCGAATGATGATTCCTTCGTTTTCGAGAGAAATATAGGCTTCCCGCAGCGTGTTTCTGCTTACCCCCAGTGTTTTGGCAATGGACGCTTCGGATGGAAGCCGGTCGTTACGCTTGAGATGGTTCTGTACAATGTATTCTCTCAAGTAGGTTTTTACCTGGTTCAAGCGGGTTTTGGTATTGATTTTCATGATCAATCGCCGGATAAGAGGTTGGACGTCCAATGACTATGGGTTTATCTTAGTATGAAATCCTGTTTATGTCAATAAACTTTCTTTGAGAAAATGCGGCTGGCATCGATGAAGAGAATGCTGTGTTCGTGTCGGTCGCTTCGGTGCTGCCGGAAGGCGGTTGTGATGGGATCAGGGTGTTGTTTTGGATTTTGAATCGAAAAGCAAGGGTTGCCGAGGATATGCATTACAGGGCAAACGGAATTACAGCTTCCAGGAATCTGACTGGAAAAATTATTGCCGGGCGGGTACAATACCAGAAAACCTATTCGCTCTCATGGCGGGGGCTTTCTTCCGCTTGTGGCATTCAGGAGACTTATGGCATACAAAACAACACGTGACCGCGTAACAACCGAAAAAGTGGATACGACACCGAAAAGACGTCCACCCTGGATTCGTGTCCGGGCGCCAATGGGGGACGAGTACAAGAAAATTCTGAAATTGATGCGTTCGGAAGCGTTGCATACCGTTTGTGAAGAAGCGATGTGCCCGAACCTGGGCGAGTGCTGGGGAGCAGGTACGGCGACTTTCCTGATTTTGGGGGACGTGTGTACCAGAACGTGCAAGTTTTGTGATGTCAAGCATGGAAAACCGGTCAGTATTGATTGGGAAGAACCGGAACGGGTTGCTCAGGCAGTACGCCGGATGAACCTCAAACATGCGGTGATTACCAGCGTCAACCGGGATGACCGTGTGGATGGCGGTGCACCGGTTTTTGCTATGGTGATTCGCCGAATCAGGGAACTGCAACCCGGCTGCTCGATTGAAGTGCTTGTACCGGATTTCAAGGGTAAACCGGAGGCTTTGAGCATCGTCATGGAAGCGCACCCGGAAATCCTTAACCACAATGTGGAAACGGCGAAGCGGCTTTTCAGGAACATTCAGCCTCAGGATAATTATGACTGGGCTAGGGCAACGTTGACCAATGCCAAGAAACTCGATCCGGATGTGTTGACGAAATCCGGAATCATGGTCGGGCTGGGGGAAACGATGGAAGAGGTCAAGGAAACGATGCGGGATTTGCGCTCGTGGGACGTCGATATTTTGACAATCGGGCAGTACTTGCAGCCCAGCCGAAAGCATATTGCCATTTCGCGTTATTACACCCTGGAAGAATTCCGGGAACTCAAGGAGTATGGTATGTCGATTGGCTTCAAATGGGTCGAAAGTGCCCCCCTTGTGCGTTCTTCGTATCACGCGGGGGAGCAGGTACAGGTGTTGAGCGCCGTACACAGGAAGCTTTACGGAGACAGTCAGAAACGAAAATGAGTGCTGTCCGGGAGTAGAAAAATCTCATCGCAGTGAGTCAAAAAAGGCTGGAACTTCCAGCCTTTTTTATTTGCGAGAGATGCAATCGTGTTAATCAATGGTCATTTGCTGTGGGGAGTAAAAATTCGCCCTTGCTTGCTTTTTCGCTCAAATGGCGCTGGATTTCTTCGGTGTCGAGAAAGCTCCAGAATTCTGTTTGTGCCCGGGAGAAGGGAATTCGTGTGTTGCGGGTAATATAAATCATGCGTTCCAAAGGCATGCAGTCGATGTCAACTTCTTTGATCGTTCCCAGGGCAATCCCCCGCATGGCAGCAAGTTTGGAAATGAAAGCAATCCCGATGCCTTCTTCGACAGCCATTTCGATAGCTTCGGCATTGCCCAATTCCATAACGACATTGAGCATATCAGGCGAGATACCCTGTGCGAGCAAACCTGCCAAAAGCACTTCACGGGTGCCGGCAAGTTCTTCGCGTAAAATCAACGGCTGGTCCAGCAGGTCATCCGGCAGGATGGACGGATATTTCGTCCACGGGTGGTTGGGAGGAACGATGAGCACGATTTTGTCTTTGAACAGCGGTTTGTAATCAAGGTCTTTGTTTTCGATTTTCTTGCTGGAAACTGCAAAAGAATAATCGCCGGTGAGCACGCGGTTGATGACGGATTTGCGACTGCTGACCAGCACATTGACGCGAACCTGGGGAAAGTTCTTGCGAAAAGCGGCAATCAGTCCGGGGAGCAGGTATTTCCCCGATGCCGTCGAGCAGCCAATTGTCATCTCGCCGACGACGTTGGAGTCAAGGGAGAGCATGGTTTCTTCCAGCCGTTTTGCTGAGCCAATCAATTCCTTTGCCATGGAACGTAAAACCTGTCCGGCTTCCGTCAGCTGTACACGACGCCCCTTTCGTTCGAAAAGACGTGTATCGAAATGGATTTCAAGATTGTTGATTTTTTGACTGATTGCAGGCTGGGATAAATTCAAATGCCTGCCTGCTTCGCTGAAGTTATTACACGAAGCTGCTTCGAGAAAAACGACCAGGTCGTTCAAATTGAACATCATTTACTCCAAAAAAGAATAGGTATTGATAAAAGTAATCAGGCTAAACCCTTCTTATTATGAATTAAAATGTAATAAATTGCAATGTGAAGAATATCACTAATTCGCATGGAAAAGAAAACCCTTCATAGCGGGTATATTTTGTCGGGAAATGCCCGTTATGCCGGAATGCTTATGCTATGGCTGGACAGGAAAATGAAGCAAGCCGGCCATAAACAGGATCAAAGCGAAGATAAACACAAACGGGAAGATGATGGATTGAAAAGCTGTGTAATGGCCCCAGACGGCCATTGCACGGATGAGAAAACTTTCGTTGAAGAGCATCGATTTCGGATGACGTTGCCGCAGAACGGCGATGATGTCATGGTTCTGGTTTTCCAATTCTTGTAGTGCATTGCGTTGGGTCTTGTTCTCCAGTTCGAGCGTTTGGATACGGTTTTGCAGTTTTGCGAGATAATTGTTAAGCTCTGAAAGATTTGAAATGTTCGGTACTGAAGAGAGATCAAGGTCATCGAAACTGTTGTACATTATGCGTCCAGTCTTTTATCTGTGGTTGATTATTATCGATTGTATGTAGTTTATACGAAGACCGGCGGGAAGTCAAACTGCTCTTCGGTTGAGCCGGCAGCGGGGAAGCTTTGCGGAAATTAAAACAAAACAGCACACTCTTTGCAATGAGTGTGCTGTTGAATGTACTGTCCGGGTAATCGGATGAAAGAGAAGAATGGGTTTCTTGCCTTTCACTAAAACGATGAAAGAATAGCCTGGCTTGCCCAGTGAAAAATGGGAGAAGCGAAAATGCTCAACCCGACGGTAGCTAGTGCGGTCAGTCCTGTGGTCAGGTTCAGCCAGCGTTCGCTTCTTGCAACAGGGTCGCCATCCCGCATGTACATGATTACGACGACGCGCAGATAATAGAAGGCTGAGATGAGGGATGTGAGCACGCCGATGACAGCCAGACTAACGTAACCGCCATCCAGCACTGCGCGGAACAGATAGAATTTGCCGACGAATCCCAGAGTGGGCGGTACGCCGGTGAACGAGAGCATGAAAACGACCATTGCTGCTGCCAGTGCGGGGTATTTCTTTCCAAGACCGGCGTAGTCTTCCAGTTTAAGCCCTTTCCCTTCGGCTTTTTCGAGTGCGATTACAACTGCCCACGCACCGAAATTGGTGAGTGCGTAGGAAAACAAATAGAACAATGCTGCCGAGATGGAAACCGGTGCGACATCGGGCTGCCCGAAAGGAACGAGTGCCATGAGGATGTAACCGGCGTGGGCGATGCTCGAATAGGCAAGCATGCGCTTGATGTTGGTTTGAGCAACCGCAACGATATTACCCAGGAACATGGTCAGTGCGGCGATAACCCAAATGATCGGCGTAATTTGCGTAGCCAGCGGCGGAAAAGCTGCCACAAAGATGCGTATCAGGGCTGCAAATCCGGCGGCTTTGGCACCGACAGCCATGAATGCAGTAACCGCACTTGGAGCGCCCTGATAGACGTCAGGGGTCCACATCTGGAAGGGGACGACAGCAACTTTGAAAGCAAACCCGACGAAGACAAGCGCAGCGCCGAGAGCAAGCAAGGTCATCCCTGCCTGATGGCTGGCGATATTCGCCGCAATTCCTGCCAGGCTGGTTGTGCCGGTGGCGCCGAAAATCAGTGCGATACCATAAACGACAAATCCGCCTGAAAAAGCACCAAGAAGAAAGTATTTCATACCGGCTTCTTCCGACGAAAACTTGGGCCGGGCAAATGCTGCCAGCACGTACAGCGGCAAAGAAAGCAATTCAAGCGCAAGGAATACGACAATCAAATCGGACGCAATTGCCATCAGCATCATCCCGCTGATGGAAAACATCAAAAGGATATAGTATTCACCGCGGTTGATTCCCATGCGTTTGGTGTAATCGTATGCCAGTGTAATTCCCAGAATGCCGCTCCCCAGAAATAGTGCATTCAGGAATACAGCAAAGTTATCGACAATGACCATTCCGCCAAAACCGGACAAATGGGCGTTATTCTGGCTGAGAGAAACGACAAGAGTAACCGCCAAGCCGAGAACAGCGAGCGAAGTTGTCAGGTTTTTCCGTTTCAGGAAGACATCCAGCAAAAGCAGGACGCCTGCCCAGGAAATCAGAATGATTATTGGTAATACTGAAAGGAGATCGGTCGTCGTCATGGATGCTCCTTATCAATGCATTGCAATCGTCGTGGCTGTTTGCAGAGCAGCAACCAGTTTGTCGACGGTTGGGGCGATCAGGCTAAAGAAAGGTTTTGGATACAAGCCAATCCAGAAGATAAGAATGAGTAGCGGTACCAACGTAGCGATTTCGCGTGCATTGAGATCTTTGAGTTTTTTATTCTCTTCTTTGTCCAGCGGGCCAAGGAAGAGTTTTTGGAACATGAAGAGTAGATAGACCGCAGCCAGGATGACCCCGGCAGCAGCGAATCCGGCGAACCAGGGTGAGCCAATGGCTTTGGAGCCGAAGGAACCGAGCAAAATGGTGAATTCACCGACAAAGCCGTTGAGCCCGGGTAACCCCATGGAAGAAAGCGTTACGATCAGGGTCAACGCCCCATAGACCGGCATGGCTTTCCACAAGCCGCCGAAAGCGTCCATATCCCGTGTATGCCTGCGCTCATAAACCATTCCGACGAGCAGGAACAATGCCCCGGTGCTCAGCCCGTGGTTGATCATTTGCAGGATGCCGCCCTGAATGCCTTGTGTGTTGAGCGCGAACAATCCGAGCATGACAAACCCGAGGTGGCTGACGGATGAATAGGCGACCAGTTTCTTCACGTCTTTTTGGGCGTAAGAGACAGCCGCACCGTAAAGAATGCCGATGACAGCCAGCAACGCCATCCAGGGGGCAAGTTTGACTGATGCATACGGGAACATGGGAATGTTGAAGCGCAGGAAGCCGTAGGTACCCATTTTCAGCAAAACCCCTGCCAGAATGACAGAACCGGCGGTGGGGGCTTGTACGTGCGCATCAGGCAGCCATGAGTGCAGCGGCCACATCGGAACTTTGATGGCGAATGCGGCTGCAAATGCCAGGAAAAGCCAGATTTGGACAGACAACGGAATGTTGCCGCTCAATTTGGTGAGTTCCGTAACCGAGAAAGTGCCCTGTTGGATGCCCAGCCAAAGGATGGCAAGCAGCATCAGGATCGAGCCAGCCATTGTGTACAGGAAGAATTTGATTGCAGCGTAAATTCTGTTAGGCCCGCCCCAAATCCCAATCAGGAAATACATCGGAACAAGCGTAAATTCCCAGAAAACGTAAAAGAGGAAAAGGTCTTGCGCCACGAAAACGCCGAGCATGCCGGTTTCCAGCATCAGGAAGAAGAGCATGAAATCTCTCACGCGATCAGTGATTGCCGTCCAGGTAGAAAGAATGGAAATCGGGGTCAGGAAAGTGGTTAGCAAGACAAGCAGGATGCTTAGCCCGTCAATGCCCATATGGAAATTGATGTTCCAGCCGGCAATGTTGATCCATGGCAGGTCAATTACCATTTGGAGATTGGGGTTGGCAGCGTTGAACTGCACAAGCATGATGATGGAGAGAACGAAAGTAATCGTCGATGTAATCAGTGCTACCCAGCGAAGGGTATCTTTCTTCTCCGGTTTGACGAAGAGCAGTGCCACGGCTCCCAAAAGCGGGAAAAAGGTGACCAGTATAAGGGGATGTAGCAAATAGTTCATAGCCAGTTTGTCCTCTAAGACAATTTTTTTGAGTTACCTTACTTGATGATCAAATATCCGATGATGAGTATTACGCCCACGAAAATCGAGAGCGCATAATTTCTGACGTAGCCGGTTTGTAATTTTCGCAATGTCGAAGCAGTGCGTTTGGTCAGGCTGCCTAATCCATTGGCGATGGCGTCGATGAAACCGCGGTCGATGAAATCCGCCAGCAGAATACGGGAAATCCATGTATAGCTGCCCGCAATGACTTTTTCGTGGAACCAGTCGTGCCAGAAAGTCCAGTCGACCGTCTCGGCAAGGAAGCGGGAAAGCGCGATATACGGGTTGAGAATGACAGCCCAGTAAAGTTCGTCTACCCACCATTTATGGTTCATACCGGTGAAGACAGCGCCGAGAATCTTGCGCAGCGGGTCGGGGTCTCCCTTACCGAGCGGTTTCTTGCCATAGAGCAGCCAGGCAAGCCCGATAGCAATGAGTGCCAGCAGGGTTGAAACGCCTGCAACCATGGGGTTGAACTCCCCGGGGTGCAGATGGACATGAAATGCTTCGTAGGTATGTTCGAGCCAATGGGTGAGCGTATGTACACCCGGCAGGTTGAGTGCCCCGCCAAAAACGGCGAGCAAAGCCAGGGTAATCAACGGAATGGTGATGACCAGCGGGCTTTCTTCTGCGTGTTCTGTTGCTGCGTGGCGTGGTTTCCCGAAGAAGACCAGCCAGATTTGACGCCCCATGTAAAAGGCAGTGAGAAAAGCAGCAGCAGCTAGCAGGAAATAGGCAACCTTGTTCAATTCGGTTGCTTCTGCAAGAATTTCGTCTTTGGAAAAGAATCCGGCGAAAGGTGGTACACCGGCAAGCGCAATTGCTCCGGCAAGGTATACCAGAAACGTAACCGGCATTTGTTTGCGTAAACCGCCCATGTTGCGCATGTCACCGGGATCGAAGACTTCTTCGTCATGCCCTTCGTGTGTGTCGTGGGGCAAATGATGATGCCCGCGTTCCATCCCCAGCAGTACGGAGCCGGCGGAAAGGAACAGGAGTGCCTTGAAGAAAGCATGTGTAATCAGGTGGAACATGCCGGCGACGAATGCCCCCATTCCGACAGCAGCCACCATGAAACCCAGCTGGCTGATGGTGGAATAAGCCAGCACTTTTTTAATATCGTATTGCCCGACTGCGATGGTTGCGGCAAGTAGTGCGGTCAATGCACCGACCAATGCAACCGTTGTTTGAGCGGCGGGCGCCTGCATGTAAAGCGGTGCGGAACGGGCGACAAGGTAAACGCCGGCGGTTACCATGGTGGCGGCATGAATGAGTGCGGAAACAGGGGTAGGCCCTGCCATAGCATCAGGCAGCCAGACATACAGGGGGATTTGTGCGGATTTACCGGCAACGCCCAGCAGCATGAAAAGCGTAATTGCGAGAATTACACCCGGATTTGCTGCGGCAACTTCACCTGCTTTTGCAAAAACCTGGTCGAACTGCACCGTCTTGAATGTCCAGAAAATCAGGAAATTGGCAATCAGGAAGCCGAAATCACCGACCCGGTTGGTAATAAAGGCTTTCTTGCCGGCGATTGCGTTCTCATCGCTATCTCTGCCCAGCAGGTCTTTGTCGTACCAAAAACCGATGAGGAGATAAGAGCACAAGCCGACGCCTTCCCAGCCGACGAAAAGCATCATGTAATTATCGGCACTGACGAGAATCATCATGGCTGCGATGAAAAGGTTGAAGAAAACGAAGAACCGGCGGTATCGTCCCGGGTCGTGTTTGAACCGGACGTCTTCATGCATATAGCCAATGGCGTAAATGTGAATCAGGGTACCCACACCGCCGACCACCATCATCATCGTGACTGAAAGCGTGTCGATGCGGAATGCCCAGCGTAAATTCAGCTCGCCGATGTGAATCCACTCTGCCAGCGGAATGGTCGTGCCTTCCGGATGGGCATGCAGGGAAAAGGCAAGGAGCACGGCGATGACGAAAGTAAGCCCGGAAGCAATACTGGCAACAGCACCGATGGCTTTTTCACTCAGGTGCTTGCCAAAGACCATATTGATCAGCAAACCGATGAGCGGAATGAAGACGATCCAGGGTACCAGATAGAATAAGTTCAGCCCGTTTGAAGCGACTTCGGATAGGATCATAGTTTTTTCTCTCGAATTGTGATTAAAGGCATCTTGTTAACTACTTCTTTATCCTTTGAGATTGTTGAGCTGGTCGATATCGACGCTCTTTTTGCTGCGGAAAATAACGACAATCAACGCCAAGCCGACGGCGACTTCCGCCGCGGCGACGGTGATGACGAAGAATACGAAAATTTGCCCGTCAACCGTGCCGAATGCGCGGGTAAACGCAACGAACGCCAGGTTCGCCGCATTGAGCATCAATTCGATTGCCATGAAGATGACAATGGCATTGCGCTTTACGAGCACGGTAACAGCTCCGATGGTGAACAGAATTGCCGAAAGGGCAATGTAATAAGTGGTTGGAATCATGGTAGCTCTCTCCAACTTGAAAGTTGTGGGTTTTGCAGACTATCCGGGTTGCTCATTTTACGGTTGCCTTGCCGGCTTTTTCTTTTTTAGCAATCACGATTGCACCGATCATTGCAACGAGCAAAAGCACGGAGGTGATTTCGAAGGGCAGCAGGTAATTGCCGAACAATACGTTGCCGATGGAAGCCGGGCTTCCGAAATCTTTGGCGACGGTTTCCAGTGCTCTGGATGGGGGAACGCGGAAGAAGAGGATGTATCCGGATTCGATCATCAAAATGATTCCCGAAAGGATTGCCACGGGTTTTTGCCAGGCAATAACATCCTTGTCGTCCAGTTCGTCATTCCCCAAAAGCATGATGACGAATAAAAAGAGCACCATGATTGCGCCTGCATACACGGTGATTTGAGCCATGGCAATGAACGGACCATTGAGCAGAAGGTAGAATACTGCAATAGTGAAAAAATTCAGGACGAGATACAACGCGGCGTAAATCGTATTTTTGCTCAAAAGCAGCCCTAACGCTGTCAATACTGCGATCAGTGCGAGGGAAAAGAATAAAACAAGTTCTACGGTCATAAGGTCTCACCTTGCATCAAAGATTAATCCTTCGGGTCTTCCATCACAGGGACCGGGCGGGTATAAATACCCGGCAGGGTGCGCTGCGGGGTTGGTTTTCCGTGTTCGGGAACGGGGACGATGAGCATTTCCTTGGTGTAGATTGCCTCGCTGCGGTCGGTGAAAGAAAGCTCATATTGATCTTCCAATGTGATCGCCTCCGTAGGGCAGGCATCTTCGCAAAATCCGCAGTAAATGCAGCGCAGCAAATTGATTTCGTATGTGCTGGCGTAACGTTCGCCGGGGGAGTAACGTGCTTCGTCGGTGTTTTCGGCTGACTCAACGAAAATAGCGTTCGATGGGCAGGCGGCAGCGCAGAGCGAACAGCCGATGCATTTTTCGAGACCATTTTCGTAGCGGTGAAGTACGTGACGCCCGCGAAAGCGGGTTTTGACGGTGCGTTTGACTTCCGGATATTCGATGGTTACCGGTTTTTCAAACATGGACCGAAGGGTGATCCACATCCCTTTTAAGATTTCCTGAACACGGGCTAGTTCTGGCGCCATGTATGATATCTCCTGGTCTTGGTTTTACGTTCTCAAATAAAAAGCAACAAAACAGCTGTCAAGACGACATTGAACAATGCCAGCGGCAGCAGGATTTTCCAGCCGAATGCCATCAGGCGGTCATAGCGGAAACGGGGCAGCGTTGCGCGTACCCAAATGATGCCGAATAGCAGGATGATGATTTTAATCAGCAGGTAGACGGGTCCGAGCAGCGGGTAAGTATCGACGAAAGGTCCTCTGTAACCGCCGAAAAACAGGGTGGCGGCGATGGCGCTGATGGCGATCATCTTGATATATTCAGCCATGAAAAACAGTGCGAATTTCATTCCGGAATATTCCGTATGATAACCAGCCGTCAATTCCTGTTCCGCTTCTGGCATATCGAAAGGCGCACGGTTGATTTCTGCCAAAGCGGCAATCATATAAATCAACATTCCTAACGGCTGGTAAAACACGAACCAGACGTGTTTCTGCGCATCGACGATATTGACAAGGCTCATCGAGCCGGCAATCAGAATAGGCCCGATCAGAGAAAGCCCCAATGCGAGTTCGTAGCTGATCATCTGGGCGGAGGAACGCAGCCCGCCAAGCAAGGCATACTTGTTGTTGGAAGACCATCCCGCCAGGACGATTCCGTAAACGGCAATCGAGGTGACGGCTGTCAGATACAGAACGGCAACGTTGATATCTGCCAGGTAGAGGGTGATGGTTCGGCCGAAAAGTGTGATCGAAGAACCCCAGGGGATGACAGCCCAAATCACCAGGGCGGGCAGTACGGTGATCACCGGCGCAAGTATGAAGAGCGGTTTGTCGGCTGCGGCGGGGATGAATTCTTCCTTGAAAATCAGTTTCAGCCCGTCAGCCACCGGCTGCAAAAGCCCTTGGGGGCCGGCACGGTTAGGTCCAATTCGTACCTGTATGCGTGCCAGCGCACGTCGTTCGTACAGGGTCAGGTAGGCAAAACCTGTTACGCCAAAGAGCAGCAGGATTGCCGCTTTGATAACCCATTCTACAATCATTCCAACATCCATGAAGGTACCTCAGTTATTGTTATCGTTATGTCACCACGGGGATAGTATCCCGTTTTATGATTATGACTACTGAATCGAAGACCGGTTAGTCACTCAAATGGATCGAAACAGCAACCGGTTTTTCGACAGGAATTCCCATACTGCGGGGAACGAGCAATGTGCCCCGGGGCACGGTTTCATCCAGTGAGACTTTCACAGGCTGTTTTTCGTAAATCGAGAGTGTTACCTGAAAACCATCCTTGATTTTCAGCCCTTCCGCATCTGCCGGATGAAGCAGGATGAATGGTTCCGGAAGATGGCTTTGTAAAATTACGGACTTGGTGATCAACTGCCCGCGGTCGTAAAGACGGTTGACCGGAACGGCAAGCAGAGTGTCTTGCGGACAAGATGGCGTTTCCGGGATTTCTGCTTTCGGTACGGAAAAGCCTGCCAATGATTCGGGAACAGGCAGCTGAACGCCCAAACCCTGTTTGTTTTCGTAGGCTGTTCCCCCGTAATACAAATCATCCCGCCCGATAATCGGGTATTGCTGGCTGACCTGAGCAAGCCGTCGATAGGTAATCTCTGCGAAAACAGGGTGGTTTTCGGCGATTTGTTTCATGAGAGCAGCCGCCGAGTTGGCTTCAAGCGCTACCCCTGCTTTTTCTGCGAGTTGTGCTGTAATGGCAAAATCTGGTTGTGTTTCTCCGCGAGGAGGAACCGCCGGATAGAAACGCTGAACACGGCGTTCTCCGGAAGTGTAGGTGCCATCCCGTTCGAAGAGCGTTTGCGCCGGCAGAACCACATCTGCCAGTTGTGCCGAAGCGGTCGGGAATAGTTCCTGAACGATTACGAAGCCGGTTTTTTCAAGCGCTGCTTTGAGCGCGGGATCGTCACCGGCGGGGTCGGCACCGGCGATGTAAACCACTTTTGCGTTTTCGATTGCGGTTTTCAAATCATCGACGGGTTCGAAGCCCAATTCCCAGGCGCCCTGGGTGTTGGGCTTTTGCCACACAGCAAGCAAACCGTTGTTCGGTTTGCCGTAATGCCCGGTTTTCATCAACAAGGCGGCGCAGGCGTTTGCCAAAGCGCGTGATTGCGCAATTCCGATACCCTCACTGCCATAGAAGACGACAGCATTCTCTGCACTGGCAAAGGCTTTGGCTGCTTCGCTTTCACCGGCGGTAAATGACCGGATGGTTTCGGTTTCTTTGCCGTAGTCATAGCGAAGGGTGTAATCGGCATAGCGGTCGAGTTTCGTCCGCCGGGGATTGACAACGATCAACGTTGCCCCGCGCTCGGAAGCTTGTTTGACACGCAGCCACCAGATGGGGGCTTCTTCTTCCAAATCGCTGGCTACAACCAGGATGGCAGAATCTTTTCCGAAATCCTTGAAATTCGATTCCGCAGACAAGCCGAGTTTGGAAACCAGATTTCCGCCGGCCATGGTGGTGTAGAGCGCTGTTTTTCCTCCCAGCTCTTTTGTGAGCCGGGCAAGGTTGAACAAGTCTTCGTTGGAAAGTCTGCCGCTGGTAATTGTCAGCAGACCGTTTTTGTTTTCCGAGAGTGCTGAAGCTGCTTTCCCGATTGCCTGCTTCCAGGATGTTTTCTCCTGCGTATCGCCACTTTTGACAAGCGGTTCGAGCAGGCGTTGGCTGCTTTCGTAAAAATGGTAGCCGAAACGGTCTTTATCGCTGATCCAGATTTCGTTGACCGCTTCGTTTTGACGCGGAAGAATACGTTTGATTACAATCTTTCCGCCGGCTTTGGCTTCACGGCGCACATTGACCGTCAGGTTGGCGCCTGCCGGGCTGTGGGGAGAAAGCGATGCTGCGGATTTCATTTGCCATGGACGCGCACCAAAACGGAAATCGGTGGTGGTCAATGCCCCGACCGGGCAAATATCGGTTGTGTTTCCCGACCAAATAGAATCGAAGCCCGGGTCTGAGAGCGTAATTACCTGTGTGCCGCGCCCGCGGTTGTCGAAAGCGAGTACGGCATCACCGGCGATTTCTTCCTGAAAACGCACGCAGCGTTTGCATAGAATGCAGCGTTCCCGATCGAGGGTAATCAAATCGCTGAGCGGCAGGTGCTTTTCGAAGTGTATTTTGTCGTCATAGTCGAAACGGCTTTGTGCAGGCCCATATTCCATGGTCAGGTTTTGCAAAGGACACTCGCCGCCTTTGTCACATACGGGGCAGTCGAGCGGATGCGATGTGAGCAGGAATTCGAGCACGATTTTGCGGGCATCCTGCACTTTTTCTGAAAGTCCGTTGACGACCATTCCCTCGGAAACGGGTGTGGTGCAGGCGGTTTCCAGATTTCTGCCGTATTGAATTTTCGGGGAGCCGTCTTCTTCGAGAACCAATTCCCCTGTTTTTCGGTCGCGAACAGGGCGGCCGATTTCAACGAGACAAATTCGGCACATCCCCACGGGTTCCATTTTTGGATGATAACAAAAGACAGGGATATCGATGCCCGCATTTTTTGCGGCATCGACGACCAGCATGCCTTCTTCTGCGACTACTTTTTTGCCGTCAATGGTAAGTGTGACTAGTTTGGTCATAGTCTATCCGTCTTTGGTATTGGTTTCAAAGTCTTGTGGGAAACGTTCGATGGCGGTTGTAACAGCCATTGTGGAAAATTCACCGAGGGCGCACAAGCATTTCCCCTGAATATTCTTGGCAACATTGAACAAGAGTTCGACTTCGTGCCCTTTCTTGCCGTTCGCTTCCATGCGTTCGACAAGATGCTGCATCCAGTAATTTCCTTCACGGCACGGGGTGCATTTGCCGCACGATTCGTGACGGAAGAAATGGATGGTTTTGTTGATTACCCAGTCCATGCTCACTGTATCGTCGATGACGATAACAGATGCCGAGCCGAGGTCTCCGCCCAGTGTACGTACCGAACTGTAATCCATCGGTGTGTCGAGGGCTTTCTTGTCGGCAATGATGACTGACGAAGAAGCGCCTGCGGGCATAATGGCTTTGATGGGGTGCCCATCGATGATTCCCCCGCCATGTTCATAAATTAATTCCCGGAAAGTAGTGCCGAAAGGGAGTTCGTAGTTTCCGGGTTTCTTGACGCGGCCGGACAAGCTGAATATTTTTACGCCGGCTGTGTCTTCCGTGCCAAGAGACTGGTACCAGTCAGCGCCGCGGGCAAGGATCATGGGCACGTTGGTGAGCGTTTCGACGTTGTTGACAACGGTCGGTTTGCCGTAAAGCCCGTAGGATGGCGGAAACGGTGGGCGGACGCGGGGTTGGCCGCGCTTGCCTTCGAGTGATTCGAGCAAGGCGGTTTCTTCGCCGCAGATGTATGCGCCTGCACCAAGATGCGTGTAGATATGCAGGCTGTACTCCGTGCCAAATAGTTTCTCGCCCAACAAGCCGCTTGTTTCCATCTCGGCGATTTTCTCGTCCAGAAATGCGGCTACCTGGCGGAATTCACCCCGCAGGTAAATATAAGCGTCGTGTGCTCCGACAGCGTAGGAGGCAATGGCTATTCCTTCCAGAAACTGGAAGGGGTTGCTTTCCATGATTTCCCGGTCTTTGAAGGTGCCAGGTTCGGATTCGTCGGCGTTTGCGACAACATAATGCGGATAATTGCTCCGGTCCATGAATGCCCATTTCAAACCTGTGGGGAAACCGGCGCCTCCGCGACCGCGTAAGCCGGAAGCTTTGACGATATCGATGATTTCATCGGGGGAAGAAGATGTTACCGCTTTTTCGAAGCTTTCGAAGCCGCCATTTGCGCGATACACATCCAGTTTGTCGATGCCGGGTATGTCACGATGGCGCAGGAGAATATATTCGCTCATGCAGTCTCCTCCTTGTTCCCTTGCTGTTCTTGTTCACGCCAGGATTTGATCAGTGCGAGGGCGGATTCCACACTTTGGTTTTCATAGAATACCAGCTCATCCCCTTTTTGGACTTGGAAGACCGGCGCCCGATGGCACGCAGCCAGACACATGACCGGTTCGATGGTCACCAGGCCGTCCGGGGTGGTTTCGCCGGGTTTGATACCCAGTTCTTTGCACAGTTCTTCCAGAAACGAGTCTGCTCCGCGCAATGCGCAGGGGAGGTCGTTGCAAATCTGAATGCGGTATTTGCCGGCTGCTTTACTATGGAATAAAGTATAGAAGCCGATGATGGACGCGACCTCGGTTTTCGTGAGGTCGAGGATTTCTGCAATATCCTGCATGGCTTCTTCACTGACAAACCCACCGTCGCGTTGAGCCAGATAAAGCAGCGGCATGACGGCAGAGCGCTTGTGCTCTTTCGGGTATTTGGAAAGCACGTGTTGAATTTCTTGAGGGTATTTCTTTTCTAGTTTGTTCACCTGTCTACGTCTCCCAAGACGATATCGATACTGCCGATGATGGCGACCAGGTCAGCAACCAGGTGCCCTTTGGCTAATTTCGGAAGCACTTGCAAATGCGGGAACGAGGGCGTCCGCCAGTAAACACGGTAGGGTTTGGGGCCGCCATCGCTTTCAAGGAAGCAGCCCAGTTCTCCACGCGGCGATTCGGTAACGGCGTAAACGGAGCCTTTGGGGGCATCGAACCCTTCTGTCCACAACTTGAAATGGTGGATCAGGGATTCCATGCTCGTGCCAATCTCGGAGCGCGGTGGTGGAATATATTTGCGATTGTTGCTGCGAATTTCACCGGCGGGAAGTTTGTCGAGCGCCTGCCGGATGATGCTCAACGATTGGCGCATTTCGGTAATTCGAACCTGGTAACGGGAAAAGACATCGCCGGCATCCTGTACCGGTACGATGAAGTCGTACTGTTCGTATCCGGAGTAAGGCTGGACTTTACGCACGTCGTAAGGCACTCCGGACCCTCGCAACGTCGGGCCGGTCAGCCCCCATTGAAGCGCATCCTGTTTGGAAATCACGCCGATTCGTTTCGTGCGGTCAATATACAGGGGGTTTTTGGTCAGCAGCCCTTCATATTGATCGACGCGTGCGGGCATGTATTCGAGAAATTGGCGTACAGCCTGTTCGAATTCATCCGGAAGGTCGCGCCAAACGCCACCCGGGCGAATGTACGTGGTCATCATTCGCTGCCCGGAAACCAGCTCGAAAATATCGAGAATCATTTCACGTTCGCGAAAACAAAACAGAAAGACGGACATTGCCGCCAGGTCAAGCGACTGGGTACCCATCCAAACGAGATGGGATGCAATTCGTTGTAATTCGGCAAGGATGACGCGGATTGCCTGTGCCCGCGGGGGAACATCCAGACCGAGTAATTTCTCTACGGCAAGACAATAGGTGAAGTTGTTTCCGACCGTGTTGAGATAATCCAGCCGGTCTGTCATCACTTCCGCTTGCTGGTAGGTCTTGGATTCCATGTTTTTTTCGATCCCTGTATGCAGGAAACCGATATCGGGGATGCAATTGACCAGGGTTTCGCCGTCCAGTTCGAGCAGCAGCCGGAGAACGCCGTGGGTGCTGGGGTGCTGCGGTCCCATGTTGAGCAGCATGGTTTCTCCGGTGAGTGCCCGTTCAGAGACAAGATTTTTCAATTCGTTGAGAGTGATTTCCGTTTGATTGGTCATTATTCTGGTTACCCCAATTATTCTTTCGGGAAAATCTTGTGAAGGTTGACTTCGTCGATGTTGAAGGTGAATTGGACTTCTTCATAGCCCAGGGGATAATCTTTCCTGAGCGGGTGTCCTTCCCAGTCGTGGGGCAGGAGCAAGCGGCGCAGGTCGTGGCTTCCTTCAACGTGGATGCCGAACATATCCCAGAGTTCGCGCTCATACCAGTTTGCGTTGGGGTAGATATGTTCGATGGTTTGAACCTGGGGTTTGGTGCCGGGGAGAGGAACACGAATGCGCAGGCGAATATTCTTGCTGACGGAGAAGAAGAAATAGACAACATGGAAACGCGGGTTTTGTTCCGGCAGGTAATCTACGCCGGTAATCCCCGTGAGCATTTCGAATCCATACATCTCATGCAGGGTTTTGGCTGCTTCGGTGATGAATTCCGGGTCGATGATCAGTTCGATATCACCCTGAAATTCTCTTGTTTCTGCCTGGAATCGTTCCTGAAAAGCCTTGGCAATCAATTGAATCTGTTCACTCATTTTCTTCTCGCTGATTAATTAGATGGAAAGAAAGTTTATTTCCATCGGGATAGTTTCTCGTGCTGGACTTTTTCGTGCAGGGTAAGAATACCGTGGATCAAACTTTCCGGACGAGGGGGGCAGCCAGCCACGTAGACATCCACAGGGATGATTTCATCTACGCCTTGGAGCACGGCGTAATTGTTGAAAACACCACCGCTTGATGCGCAGTCACCCATGGCGATGCACCACTTGGGTTCTGGCATTTGGTCATAAAGCCTGCGCAGAACGGGTGCCATCTTGCGGGTAACCCGCCCGGCAACGATGAGTAAATCCGACTGGCGTGGGCTGGCGCGCATCAATTCCATGCCGAAGCGGCTCATATCATAATGAGAGGCTTGGGCGGCCATCATTTCAATGGCACAGCAAGCCAAGCCTGAAAGCAAAGGCCACATTGCCCGGGTTCGCCCCCAGTTGACGGCTTGTTCGAGCGTTGTGGTTACAAAACCCATGTCACCCAGTTTTTGTTCTATTCCCATTCGAATGCTCCTTTCTTCCATGCGTAAATATAGCCCACCAGCAAAATGACAACGAAGACGAGCATTTCGAGCAGGGCAAAAAGCCCCAAGCTGCGGAATACTACCGCCCAGGGCAGGAAAAAGATAACTTCGATATCGAAAAGGATGAAAAGAACCGCAATCAGGTAAAAACGCACATGCATGCGTCTTGTTCCCGGCCCGATAGGCGTGATGCCTGATTCGTAGGGCATCATTTTGGCGGGGGTATTGCGCTTGGGTCCAAAAATGGTACCCAGGATGACAACCAGCGCTGCAAGCGCTGTTGCTAACACAAACATGATTGCAATGGGAAGGAATTCTATTGCCATAGAGTCCTCGCTGTAGAGTATAGTTGCGTGTATTTTTCAGGGTGGGGAACACCAAAACAGGCAAACATTGGTGTTTCGTCAGCGCCCGGAATGTTTATGCGTACCTAGATGAGTATATCATAGGAATCGCTTTGGATTGAAAAAATACGGATATTTTGCAGCGTTTTACAACACATTATTTTACAACCGTTTTCCTGATTGTTGAAAGTGTAAATCGGTTGACGATTCACGATGATTGTCATCTATTTTGGATGAAACGCCAAGTATATTTTGTGATGCGGCAGTATAACCCCTCCGGCATTCAACATGCTTTGAGTTGTTAAAACGTGAGATTACGTTAAAGAAAATAGCCGGACACGCAAGCGTGCCAGGCTATTTTCTTAGGAGAACCACCACCTACCGAGAGCATGGGGGGGGCATGCTAAGGGTTGTTAATGGTGGCTTGACATCTGCGGATACCAGTAAAAGGAAGCAAATGTCAACACCTATATATTACACCAAATTTATCTGAATAATATTAAAAGCGGATTAATAATTTACAAAGACAAAGCGAAAAAAAGTGAGGCGTAACCCCGAATCCGGGCGGTTTTGCTCATCGGCAACAGCCGGATGGGGCGTTGTTCTTCCTTTTGTGCGCTTTTGTCTTCTATTTAATAAGTGTATAAGCGGGTATCAGGGAAAAGTGGCTTTATGTGAGGCTGTGATTGTGCGCCGCGGATGAGAGTTCGCCGGGTGGGGGTTGTTGCTACTCATCGGTGTGTTGGCTTTCATTGAAAATTGCAAGCCAGTCGTCGATTTCTTCCTCACCAAGGACCGGTTCGGCAGAAGCCCCGGGGTCATCAAAGGGAGCGGTTTGCGGGGACGAATGCCCGGTGAGACGGGCAGCGAACGATTCGGATGAAAGTACGCCGGCATGATATGCGTGTGCTCCGGCTTTTACCTGTCTGTCGGATGTAACCACAATCAGGTTTCGGGCGTTGTTTTTTTGTGATTTCAGATGATTGAGAATAGCCCGGTCTGCTGTTACCCCGGACATGACGAAGCGGGCGGTAACGCATCCGTAGGTTTGCGTTCGTGATTGCCCCGGAGGTGCCTTGTCGAAGAAGACAAGAATTTTCTTGCGGTTCTTCCGGCAGAAGGTTTTCAATAGTTCGATAAGCTCTAATTCGTCATCGATTGCTTTCAGGGATAACCCCGGGATTTTGGGAATGAGATTGTGCCCGTCGATTATATACATCGTGCGATTACCTGTTTCCATGATTTAACGGAAGCTTTTGGTTATCTGTAAAAAACTTCCCACGCTCATTCGAGTTTGTGCTATGATACCAGAAAGTATCTAATCCGACTTTTTTTTCAATCAAACGGATGGGTCTATGACACGCTGGAAACGCTTAATTTATTATTTGGTATTGAATGTACTTGTTTCAGCTTGTTCGATGCTGGCTGTGCTGATTGTTTGGGACAAGATACACCAGGGGGATAATGTGAAACCGAACCTGGCTCAAATCAATCTGTTGGCTCGAACCCCGACGATTACACCAATCATCAGTGTTCCTACGGAAACCCCGGCACCCCGGGCGACCCGGGCAATGCGGGCTTATACGGTGAGGCAGGGTGAAACACTGGGGGAAATTGCCATGAGGTTCGATATCAGCGTGGATGAATTGATGAACATCAATTCGATTTCCGATCCCAATGCTTTGGGCGCGGGAACCGTTATTTTGGTCCCAAAGAAGCTGGGGAAACAGATGGATCACGAAAAAGCACTGAGTGCCGGGTCAATTCCGCCGACGGTCACAGCTGCACCCGGAGAACCGGGCAGCCTGCTGGTGATTGATCGCGTTGTCGGCGCAGGGGATTTGAAAAGCGAGTTTGTTCTGGTGCGCGGCACCGGCGCCGGCGAGGTTACGCTGACGGGTTGGGCATTGGAAGATGACGACGGTAACCGGTTTGTTTTTCCCCAGTTGACCTTGTTCAAGGATGGTGCTGTGGCGGTACACTCCGCATCGGGGCTGAATACCGTTGTGGATTTGTATTGGGATTTGAAACATCCGGTTTGGGATTCCGGCGATATCGTAGTGCTCACGGACGCACAGGGGAACGTGCGCGCTACTTACCGGATTCCCTGATTCCCTGATTCGCTGCCGTTTGCCTGTGTTCCGGGCAGTGCCCGGCGGGGTAAGGCGTTTGCCGTTGTGCGTGTTGTATGAATCACCCGATGACACAAGCAGGATTTGGATATGGAAAGAAGGGATTTCGCCCGTAGTAGTTGCATTGCCTGGCGAACCCGTCTTTTGTTGGCTGCGATTGATGATGTGTATGGGGTTGACATAGCGGTTGGAGAACATACAGGCACGTCGCAGATGCCGGCAGTCCCCGGAATGGGGAGATGCCTTTCACTATGACGTAGTGCAGAAGAGACTGCCATATTGGAAGGACAGGAGCCAGGCAGACAAGCGCCGATGTAGGCAAGCAGCACCTTGGGTGATTGGTTGCCGTGTGCTTTTTTTGTGTCTTGTTGACTGTATGCCGTCCATTTGATAAACTACATGCCATAGGAAGGAAGCGGAAAGATTATGTCTCAATCCTTGTACCGAAAGTGGCGGCCAAAAACATGGGAAGATGTGATTGGCCAGGAACATATCGTGCAAACGCTGCGAAATGCCGTGGCAGGGGAGCGCCTTGTGCACGCTTATTTGTTTGCAGGCCCGCGGGGCACCGGCAAAACTTCCACAGCCCGCATTTTAGCCAAAGCGGTCAACTGCCTGGATGAGAAGCTGGCAAACCGCCCCTGCAATCAGTGTGAGCATTGTCAGGCAATCAATGACGGACGTTTTCTGGATTTGATTGAAATTGACGCGGCTTCCAATACCAGTGTGGACGACGTGCGGGATTTGCGGGACAAGATTAATTTTTCACCAAATCAGGGCAAGTATAAAGTTTATATCATCGATGAGGTGCATATGCTTTCGACGGCAGCCTTCAATGCTTTGTTGAAGACTCTCGAAGAGCCGCCATCTCATGCGATTTTCATTTTGGCAACCACCGAGGTTCACAAAATTCCGGCAACCGTGCTCTCGCGTTGTCAGCGACATGAATTCCGGCGAATCTCGGTGCGGGAAATTGTCGGCAGGCTCGAGCAAATGACACAGGCGGAAGGTATCGATGCGGAAGAAGCCGCGCTGACCTTCCTGGCACGACAAGCAACCGGCAGTATGCGGGATGCGATTTCCCTGCTCGACCAGCTGGCTTCGACGGGAGAAACGATTACATTGCGGGAGGCGCAGCTTGTGCTGGGCACCGCCGGCGGCGAGTTGGTTGCCAAGCTGGTGGATGAATTGATTGCCAGGGAATTGACGCCGGGGATGGCACTGATTCAAAATGTGCTGGATACCGGTAGTGATCCGCGGCAGTTTGCCAGACAGATTGTGGATTATTTGCGCGGGTTGCTGCTGATACAAAGCGGCAATGCCGCTCAGCTGGAAGAAACCGCGGAAGTGCGCACGAAGATGGCTTCACAGGCACATCAAATTGATACGCATACACTGCTTGCCTGGATCCGTGTGTTCAATACGGCGGGGAATCAGGCACGCAATAGCTGGCAGCCAACCCTGCCTTTGGAGATGGCATTCATCGAAGCGGTCTTGCCGGCTTCCCGGCAGGAAGCCGCAGTTACCGGCAAGGCGGCGGCAGAAGGCAAACCAGCGGACAGGAAATCTGTTCCGGCTGGCGGGATTAGTCCGCAGGCGCAGCAGCAGGCTGCTGAGGGGAAGGGGAAAGTGCCAAGGCTGCAAGCCGATCCCTTGCCAATGGAAATTAAGAAAAGTTGGGACAAGGTCAAGCGCAAGGTGCGGGAGTATGATCCGTTTACCCAGGCGCTGTTGAATTCCTGCGAACCGATGGGCATTCACAAAGGGAAACTTGTGCTGGCATTCAACTCCGATTTGCTGAGAACGAAAATGGAGCAGGGAGAGCATCTGGAAAACACGCGCAAAGCTTTGCAGGCAGTGCTTGGAAAAGCAATGCAGGTGCGCTGTACGACAACCAGTGAGCGCAGACAAATTCCGGATGACGTGGATCAGGATGGCCTGGTTGCCACTGCGGTGCGTGATATGGGCGCTAAAATCGTAGACGGGCAGTAAAAAAATAATTTGCTGCATACCGCAACACTGCGGTACAACGAAAGATGAACCCATAGCTTGATGAAATCCATCGGGAACCCCCGATGGCATGAAAGAAATCGATGGAGGTATTTTTATGGCAAAACGATCCAAACGGGAAAAAATGCAACGGAAAGCCCCCGGCGGGGGAATGATGAGCCAGCTGCAAGCGCTGCAAGAGCAGATGATGGCGGCGCAAAATGCCCTGGCAGAAGAAACCGTCGAGACATCGGCTGGCGGCGGGGCGATCAAAATCGTGATGACCGGCGATCAGCGTCTGGTGAGCATCAAAATCGACCCGGCGGTTTTGGAAGACCGTGATGCGGAAATGCTGGAAGATTTATTGCTGACGGCGTTCAACAGTGCTATGGAAAAATCACGGGAACTTGCAGCCAACAAGCTGGGCCCGTTGGCGGGGGGACTTCCGTTTTGAGATGAGGATTTTGCCCGCACCCATACAAAATTTGATCGACGCTTTTAGCAGGCTGCCGGGGGTAGGGCCGAAAACGGCATCGCGGTTGACGTTTTACTTGCTGAAAGGTCCCGAAAACCTGCCCTTTGAATTGGCGGATGCGCTGCGTGCGTTGAAAACCGGCACGTCATTTTGCAGGGAGTGCTTCAATATTACCGAATCAGGCAGGGATGTGTGTGAGATATGTGCCAGTGATGAGCGGGAAAAATCGTTGTTGTGCGTCGTGGAAGATCCTTTGGATGTGCTTGCCCTGGAGCGGACGGGTGGTTTCAACGGGCGGTATCATGTATTGCACGGGGTGCTTTCTCCGATCGAAGGTGTAGGCCCTGAGGATATCAAAATCCGTGAGCTGATCGGGCGGGTGAGCCGGGAAAAAATCAAGGAAATTATCATTGCGACAAACCCGAGCCTGGAAGGGGATGCAACCGCGGTGTATATTCTGAAACAGCTGAAACCGTTTGATGTACGGGTAACACGCATTGCGCGCGGTGTGCCGATGGGGGGAGACCTGGAATATGCCGACCAAAACACCTTGCTGCGTGCATTGGCAGGCAGACAGGAAATGGAATAAGCGTGAAATAAAGGCGAAAACAAGGGGAAAAACGAGTGATCTGTATTTGGGGGTAAAAGATAGGTAAGGAAAAGGGGGTGAAAAAGCGAGAGAGCCGGGGGAATTCTTAAAATACTGAACAAATTTCGTGATTTCCTTGACAAGTGTCAGATAACGCGTATAATACTCGTCACGAAATGAGTACGACCTAGCCCGAAAGGGCAGATCAGTAACAACTTCAAAACGGTCTGTTTCAGCGACCACGAAGATGACACCTTGTCGAGCTGATAGACCGGTATCGAAAAGGATCGAGACCGGGCTATTTTATTGTCTCTGGAAAGAGGCACTTGACAGGTCAGGGTGAAGCTGATAGAATGCACCCTCTTCGATTAACAACTTGGAACCTTGACAATTGAATAGTGACAGAAAGCAGTAAAAATGAGTAAGCCTGGAAAGACTTTCGAAAGAACTCAACACATCGCAAGATGTGAAGAATTTTTTGCGGAGAGTTTGATCCTGGCTCAGGATGAACGCTGGCGGCGTGCCTAATACATGCAAGTCGAACGAGGAGCTTTTGTATTCGTACGAAAGTTTCCTAGTGGCGAACGGGTGAGTAACGCGTTGGTGACCTGCCCCGAAGAGGAGGATAACTCCGGGAAACTGGAGCTAATACTCCATGTGATCACATGGTTTAGAAGCTATATGATTAAAGGTCTAGTATCGCTTCGGGAGGGGCCTGCGTCCCATCAGCTAGTTGGTAAGGTAACGGCTTACCAAGGCTAAGACGGGTAGGGGACCTGAGAGGGTGACCCCCCACACTGGAACTGAAACACGGTCCAGACACCTACGGGTGGCAGCAGTAGGGAATATTGCCCAATGAGCGAAAGCTTGAGGCAGCAACGCCGCGTGCGCGATGAAGGCCTTCGGGTTGTAAAGCGCTTTTCTGAGGGAAGAGGAAGGACGGTACCTCAGGAATAAGTCTCGGCTAACTAC
>CAYWFK010000009.1:40208-60176 GCA_964457375.1 uncultured Anaerolineales bacterium | reverse complement strand
CGCAGAAAAAGCCCTCGGCATGAGCCTGACATCCGCATATCAGCTGATACCGGAACAGTCGACTGCTGCGATTATCGTGCATCATCCCGATGCAAAATATTTCAACATCAAAACGCACACGAGATAACCGAATTGCAGGATTGCAAAAAACACCTGAACCTTGCCGGGAACGCAACGGAACGCAGACGAAAAACCAGAACTGAAATTCGAACCGGCAAGCAAAACCTGTCAAGGAAGGACATTTGAACAGAACGTGAACGAAAAAAAAGAAAAATTTCTGTCCCTGCTGAAAAAAAGCACCCGCCCGCTGCTGGCAGACGGGGCAATGGGTACCTTGCTGCATGCACGCGGCATCGATTTCGGGGAATGCTTCGATGCACTCAATCTCAACAACCCGGATGTCGTTGCCGCAGTCCACAAGGAATACATCGAAAGCGGTGCTCAAATCATCTACTCGAACACCTTTGGCGCCAACCGCTACAAACTCACCACGCACGGCTTGGGGGATAAAATTGTCGAAACCAACCGTGCCGGGATCGAAATTGCCCGTAAGGCTGTACAGGAATCCGGCAAAGATGTTCTCGTTGCCGGCGACGTAGGCCCGTTGGGAGTACGGCTGGCACCGTTCGGCAGGGTCACACTCGAAGAAGCCCGCAAAACCTTCGCCGAGCAAATCCGCACATTGGCAGACGCCGGGGCGGATTTGATTGTCATCGAAACTTTCAGCGATCTTTACGAAATCAGGGAAGCAATTGCAGCAGCGCAAGATGTTTGCAGCCTGCCCGTCATCGCCTCGATGACCTTCACCAGAGACGACCGGACACTGCTGGGAGATTCTCCTGAAAGAATCGCCAAAGCCCTGGCGGAAGCAGGCGCCGATGTCATCGGGGCAAACTGTTCCGGCGGGCCGGCTCAGCTCTGGCGCATTCTTCGCCAAATGCAAAAAGCCGTTCCGGAAGGGCATTTCATCATCAAGCCAAACGCCGGGTGGCCCGAGCAAGTCGACAGCCGGGTGATGTATTCCGCTGCCCCCGACTATTTCGGAGAATATGCCCAGGCATACGCAGGAAAACACGTTGCCATCATTGGCGGTTGCTGCGGCACCACGCCGGAACATATCTCCCGGATGAAAGCCGCCTTGAAGAAGACGCCCATCGAGCTGAAAATCAGCGGGTTTTCGACTCAGCAAGCCGGCTTGCGTTCTCCTGCGGCGCCCCCGGAACAGGAAACCCGCCTTTCACAGAAACTCCGCAAAGGCAAATTCGTTGTCTCCGTGGAATTAAGCCCGCCGCGGGGGCTTTCGACGCACAAAATCCTCGCCGGCGCAAGCCTGCTGGCCGAATCAGGCGCTGATGTCATCAACATCGCCGACAGCCCGATGGCGCGCATGCGCATGAGCCCCTGGGCGGTCTGCAACCTCATTCAGCGCAAGGTAGGCATCGAAACCACTTTGCATTTTCCCACCCGCGGGCGTAACCTGCTGCGCGTTCAGGGGGACTTGCTGGCAGCCCATGCACTCAATATCCGTAATATCTTCGTCGTCATGGGTGATCCGACCGCAATCGGGGATTATCCCGACGCAATGGACAACTACGATTTGGTGCCGTCCGGTTTGATCAAGCTGATAAAACAGCGCCTGAACACCGGCATCGATCACGCCGGCTCCGATATCGGGCAGCCCACGAACTTTTTTGTCGGCTGCGCCCTGAATTTACTGCCCAGCAAACCCCAGCGTGAAATCAAAGTGCTCAGGCGGAAAATCCAGAATGGCGCAGATTTTGCTCTTACCCAGCCGGTGTATCAGCCGGAAAAAGCCCGCGCATTCCTTGCCATGTATGAAGAAAAATACGGCAAGCTTGAAATTCCGGTCATCGTGGGGGTTTTACCCCTGGCGAATCCTCGTCACGCATCCTTCCTGCACAACGAAGTTCCCGGCATCATCATCCCCGAATCAATCCAAAAACGCATCCGGAACGCCGGCAGTGATTCGGCACAAGAAGGGATTCGCATCGCCACCGATCTGATAAAGCAAATGAAACCATGGATCAACGGCGTCTACCTCATGCCTGCTTTCAACCGCTTCGATGTTGCCTCAGAAATCATCGAGAACATCCGCAAGTAATTGGGGCGAAAACAAATCCGGCTTCGTTTCCACGGTTGCTATTTTATTCTTTGACGTGTATAAATAGATAATCAGACATCACCGGAACCATCCCGGTCGATGATACCCATTCAGGAGGTACTTATGCATTACCGGCGCTTGGGAAAAGCAGGAATCAAAATCAGTGAGGTTTCCCTTGGATCCTGGGTTACCTTTGGCAATCAGGTAGATGTCGAAGCTGCGAAAAAGCTCTTGAAAAACGCCTTCGAACTGGGCGTCAACTTTTTCGACAACGCAGATATCTATGCCAGCGGTTCAGCGGAAAAAATCATGGGCGAAGCCATCAAAGCGCTGCCGCGCCCGGAACTCGTCATTTCCAGCAAAGTTTTCTGGCCAACCATGCCGGGACCAAACGGGCGGGGATTATCCCGCAAGCACATCATGGAATCCATCGACGCATCCCTGCAACGCTTGCAGCTGGATTATCTCGACCTGTATTTCTGCCACCGATACGATCCCGACACCCCCATCGAAGAAGTCGTTTTCACGATGAACACGCTCATCCAGCAAGGGAAAATCCTGTATTGGGGAACTTCGGAATGGACCCCGGCACAAATCACCAGAGCCTGTGGAATCGCAGAGAAACACCATCTGATTCCCCCTGCCATGGAACAGCCGCAATACAATATGTTTCACCGCAGCCGGGTCGAAGCCGAGCTTGCCCCCATTTGCAAAGAACTGGGAATCGGGCTGACAACCTTCTCGCCGCTGATGTACGGCATCCTCACCGGCAAATATAACAAAGGGATTCCCAAAGACAGCCGCGCTTCGATCAAGAACATGGCCTGGATTCAGGATTACATCACCGAAGAACGCATCGAAAAAGTCGGAAAACTCGAAAAAATTGCCCTTAAGCTGGGTATCACAACCGCACAACTGGCAATTGCCTGGCTGCTGCGCAGAAAAGAAGTCAGCTCGGTCATTACCGGAGCATCCAAACTTTCGCACCTGAAAGACAATCTGAAAGCGGTCGATGCGGTCGAGTTACTCACCGAAGATATCCTGGATGCAATCGAGGATATCCTCGACAACCAGCCTGACGCATAATATCACCGAGCAAACAACACACCTGCCATTCCAACAAAACGGGGCTGCTTTTTAGACAGCCCCGTTTTTCTTTGAATATAAAACCGTCCGTCATTCACCCGGAGGTTATTCCGCAGGCGGAATAGGCTCATCATCAATTTCGAAAACCTGCCCGGTTTTATCTGAAATCTCTTCCCTCTTGTCACGCGACTTTTTGATCACAAAAAACAGCACCAAAACAAAACTCAACAACCCAAGAAAAGCGACAAACAACGCTGCACCACCGGCAGCTATCAATACCGGCGTATGAGCATCATCCATGACCAAAACGATCCCCAAAAAACTGCTGACAAGCCCCGGCAGCCCGCAAGACAAAGCAGAAGCGAGCACAGCCAGTAAAACACCGATATTCTTCTTCATCATTCCATCTCCCTGATTCGGTTGGCAGAAAAAGTAACGACCCTTGCCTGACGAGGATCGTTACAGATAGTATGCCACACTTCGGGAACTTTGGCAGGGAAAAAATCAGGCGCGCAATCTCGCTCCGAGTTCCCTGTCCAGCAAACGAATGATTTTGCTGCGGATTTTCGCCACTTCCTTATCCGTAAGCGTGCGGTCCGGTGCCTGATAAGTGAGGCTGTAAGCCAGGCTCTTCTCGCCTTCCTGCACCTGCTTGCCGCGGTAGATATCGAAAAGCGTCACCTTTGCCAGCATCTTCCCGCCGCCTTTCCGGATGACCTTCTCCACCTGCTCCGCGGTTACGGA
Source organism: uncultured Anaerolineales bacterium (assembly GCA_964457375.1). GTDB lineage: Bacteria > Chloroflexota > Anaerolineae > Anaerolineales > UBA11858 > G519. The sequence goes on along the minus strand of CAYWFK010000009.1, from coordinate 56,224 downwards.
TTCATCGACCACGATGGCGAGGTCTTCGAGCACCGGCGGCTGGGTCGGGATGGCGCTGACACCAAAGAGGTCGGTCACTTTTTCGAAAATTGCCTGAAAATCGAATTCGGCACACAACACCGGTGCATCAGGCAAATGAAAAGCGGCTTTCACCAACGGATGCAATTCCCCAATCGTTCCGACTTGCGAACCATCCGCCAACACTTTGGCGCATTTTCCCGGATGAAAACCGGGATGTTCACCGGCTTCATAAGCAAGGGGCGCAATATGCAGGCTGTCGAAAAGCGCATCGACAATTCCCTTCAAGTCATAAAAATCCATCATCTCCGCAGCGGCATCCTGCCAGTTCGGCTGCACGCGCGGTCCCGTCAGGGCAATCCCGATTTTCCGGATTTCTTTCGGCAGCACATCGCCTTCCACCGGGAAGAAAACAGGACCGATTTCGAATAAGCCAATCCGGTCGAACAATGTGCTGTTCCTCTCGACCGTTCCCAGCACGCCGCTCAGGATATTTTTCCGCAGAACAGCGCGCTCGGCGGAAATCGGGTTGGCAAGCCGCACGTATTCCGGGTTGCTTTCCCGCAAATCCGGGGGTACACATTTCGCTTCCTGTTCCGGAGATGTCTGGCGGTGGGTGATAATTTCCTGCAAGCCCAGTCCGGCAAGCGTATTTTTGATTCGTTCCTCGATTTCCAGGTTGCGGTTACTGCGCTGCGGCGGTAATTCATCGGAAATCCTTGTTTCGGGGATCGCATCATAACCGTAAATCCGGGCGATTTCTTCCATCACATCGGCAACACCGGTAATCCCGCTGCCAATATCCAGGCGGTAAGGCGGTGGGGTAACATGCAAGGTTTCCCCGTCCATATCCACATCGAATTCCAGCCGTTTCAAAATCGCTTCCGCTTCGCCAGGGGTGAGATCGATCCCAAGCCATTGCTGAATCTGCCCGGTGGTGAGCGTCACAACAATATCATCAGGAGGAAGAGGATATTTGTCAATCAGTCCTTTGGCAACTTTCCCGCCGGACCATCTCCGCATCAGCTCCAGGCAACGCAGCACGCCTTGTGAAGCCAGCGCCGGATGAACGCCGCGTTCGAACCGATAGGCAGCTTCCGAAGGGATTCGCTGCGATTGCACCGTACGGCGGACATTGATGAAATTCCATGCCGCACCTTCGAGAAGGATTGTGCGGGTCTTGTCACAGACTTCACTCTCAAGCCCCCCCATCACACCGGCAATCGAAAGCGGGCCTGCCGTATCACAAACCAGCACCGTGAAATCTTCCAGGGTCCGCTCGACGCCGTCCAGTGTGGTCAGTTTTTCGCCGGCTTTTGCCCGGCGGGTGATAATTTTCGGCGTCTCTCCACCAGCCCGCTCAGCAAGAACATCGTAATCGAACGCATGCAGGGGCTCCCCAAGTTCGAGCATCGTGTAATTCGTCGAATCAACGATATTGTCAATCGGTCGCATACCGGCAAGTTTCAGCCGGTACTGAACCCGATACGGGCTGGGCTTGATTTCGATATCCTCGATCATTCCCAACACAAACCGCGGGTTCAACGCCGGTTCGGTAATTTCGATATCCGCTTTCCCGTCGATTTCATCCCCTTCTGTCAGCACGGTCAAATCCGGGTGACGGTATGGTTTCCCGATAATCGCCGAAACCTCGCGGGCAACACCGATGATGCTTGCAGCACGGGCAATGTTCGGTGTAATCGCAATATCGAACACCGCATCCCCAAGATAATCCGCCAGTGGCATGCCTGCCGGGGCATCATCATCGAGCAGGATAATCCCCTCATGTTCGTCGGAAATTCCCAGCTCTCTTTCAGAGCAAGCCATCGAGTAGGATTCAACCCCGCGGATTTTCTTTCGCTTCAGCTTGACCGTTTTACCGCCCGGCGTATAAGCATCGATAATCTTCGCACCCTCTTTGGCATAGGCAACTTTCAGGGGGGGAGTCAGAACACCTTTGCCCTTGTAAGGGTACAGATTCGGGGCACCGGTGAGAACAACATGCTCACCATCCCCGTCATCAAGACGGCAAAGCACAAGCCTGTCAGCATTTGGGTGGGGCATAACTTCGAGAACGGAACCGACGACAATTTTCTCCCTGTCCCAGGAAAAACCGGTAATCTTGGTTTCCGGGCGCAATTGCCCGCCGGACTGGTTCGCCGTCTCACCCGGAAGAGGTAACCCGACATAGCGGATTTCTTCGACTTCCAGCCCCGCGATTGTCATTTTATAAGCCAGTTCCTCGATGGAAAGATCAATATCGATGAATTCCTTCAACCACGAGAGGGGTACTTTCATAGATGCCTCCGCAAATTTGTTTATTTTCCGCGCTTGATGCGCAGCAAGGTACTCGCCATGAACCCGAAAGCGGTGATAGCAGCGAGGATGATTTTCGTGGGGTCGAACACCGGTTTAATCCGCACCCCGTCCGGTTCGGCAATGATCACAGCAACAGGACGGGTAAACGTCTTCCCGACCCCGCCGCCGCCTGTACCGCCGGGTGCAGTCTTGCCGTCAGCGCTCTGCGGTCCTCTGCCGGTGCCATAGCCAAAACTCATCCCCGCCATGATCTCCGCAGCAGGAATGATCACCCGGTCACCTTCCCGGATTGGAGCGCCGTAAACGTGCCTGGCGTCCGCCCCGTCCAGAAAGACTTCCACGGTTTTCTGAAGCACATCGGCGCTCCGCATGGTGGCGTTTTCTGTCAAATCCAAATAATCTGAAATCGCCGGCTTGCTATTCGTTTCCATCACAGTTACCTTTCTCCGTTGCCGCCCGTTTACAGGCATCCTTCCTGTAAACCAGCCAAATTACCAGGGAACCAATCAAACCGATACCCAGAATGAGATACTGGGCATACCGTGTAACATCCGGGATGGTATAGATTTTTTCGACGCCATCGCTGGTTTTTATCGCCAGAGCATGAGGGCGGTTCCAAATGAAGATTCCCCTGAACCCCGGCGGTTGAATGCGAACCGATTTCGCAAAAGGCGTAACCGTATAGCGCCCCATGCGTATAGAATTCACTGATTTCGTTGTTACACTAATCAAATCGCCCATTCTCATTCGTCCTTCCACGCAGGAGAATCAAGATCCCTGCCAAAACATGCCCGAGGCAATCGCCTGCCGCCGGTTGCCGGAGGAGTGCCCGCGGAATAATATCTAAAACTGTTCCAGAAAACGCAAATCATTCGCCCAAAAATAACGGATATCTTCGATATGGTGTCTGAGCATGGTAATCCGTTCGGGACCCATCCCAAAAGCAAAGCCGGTATAACGTTCCGGATCATAACCGCCATTCCTGAGCACGTTCGGGTGCACCATACCACACCCAAGAATTTCCAGCCAGCCGGTTTTTTTGCAAACCGGGCAGCCCTTGCCGCCGCAAAGGAAACATTCGACATCCATTTCCGCACTCGGCTCGGTAAACGGAAAGTGCGAAGCACGAAAACGGGTGCGCACGGATTGTCCGAACATCCTGCGGGCAAAATCGCTCAACGTTCCTTTGAGATCACTAAACCGGATATTCCTGCCAATCGCCAGCCCTTCCACCTGGGTAAACTGAATTTCAGAACGTGCGGTCACCTGCTCGTACCGAAAACACATTCCCGGCAGGATGATGCGCACCGGAGGGGGATTTTGCGGGTCCATCGCAGCAAACTCGCGCATGGCATGAATTTGCCCCGGCGAAGTATGCGTACGCAGCAACACCGGATTATCCCCTCGGTCAGACCGGGAGGCAATGTAAAACGAATCCTGCATTTCACGCGCCGGATGGTGAGGCGGAAAATTCAACAGCTGAAAATTATATTCATCGGTTTCGACTTCGCGTGAGCGATAAACCTGAAACCCCATCGAAGCAAACACACGGGTAATCTCGTTCAAGGTCATCGTAACAGGATGCAGCCGCCCCCGATTCACCGGTTTTCCGGGCAGGGTAACATCCAGTTTTTCGGAGGAAAGCGATTGCTGCAAGGCTTCCTGCCGCAGGGTTTCCTGTTTTTCGGCAAGCGCCTTTTCCAGGCTTTGCCTGATTAGGTTTGCATTCCTGCCGACAATCGGCCGTTCATCTTTCGGGAGAGAAGAAAGTTTGGTGAAAATCTGCATCAATTCCGAATTCCGCCCGAGATATTTAATTCGCCATTGATTGAGCGCATCCTGCTCCGTGATTTTATTCAAAGACGCGAGTGCATTTTCCTTGATTTGCTCCAATGTATTCAGCATGAACGAACACCTCCGTGAAAATCGAAATAGCGTGATCCCAGGTGCCATAAAAAAACCCGTCCCTCAAGGGACGGGAAAGCCCGCGGTACCACCCTCGTTGGCTGCTTTCAGGCAGCCCTCTTGTCAACCGGCAAGAACCTTTACGGAAAACGCTCTTTTTTTCCGGCTCCCCCGATAACGCAGGGGCTGCGTTCCGGACTACCGGGCGCTTTACCGCGCCGTTCACCCGCAAAGCTCGGGAGGGAACTTCGATCGGATTCTTCCCGGTACGGGTCTCAGTCTACGCCCTGTACCTCCCTGTCGGATTCCACCGGCCTACTTTTCTCCGTCACTGCCTGTTTCCTATAAGATTATGCAATCAATTATCCGCAAAAACATAGGCATGTCAAGGGAGATTCCCTCTCGCCGCGAAATCGGCAGGCGTAACTTCGAAAAACGAAAGACTTCGCGTTTTCACCGTGTAACAGATAATCAAGAAACGGGTATAATCCTGATAATGAAAAACAAGCCCTCTACACGAAACCTGTCTTTTGTTCCTGTGCTGGTCGCACTCGCCGTTTTAACCGCATGCAACCTTCAAACCCAACCGGGAGCCAAAACACAGTCACCGACACCCGTCGCACCGACAGTCATTCAGCCAACGGCAACGCCGCTTCCAACGCCCACCCCGATACCTGCTGCCGAAGTCAATGGGGAATTGATCTCCATGGACGAATACCAGGCGGAAGTCCAACGCATGCAGGCAGCACTTGGCACGGAAATGGCAACTAACCACGAGAAAGATGTACTCGACGACCTGATTAATCAAACACTGCTTGCTCAGGCTGCCGCAGAAAACGGCTTTCAGCTGGATGACAAAGCCTTGCAGGAACGCATCGACAACCTGGAACCCAGCCGGCAAAAATTCCAGGCATGGCTCGATGCCCACGGGTACACACAAGAGTCAATTAAAAAAGCACTTGGAAGAGCTATTGCCGCCGCCTGGATGCGGGATAAAATCGCAGAAAGCGTCCCCGAAGCCACAGAGCAAGTGCACGCCCGGCAAATCTTTCTTTACGATGAGGATACTGCCAATGCAGTGTATGCAAAACTACAAAACGGTACCAGCTTCGAAAAACTGGCAAAAGCCTACGACCCGGTAACAAAAGGCGATCTCGGCTGGTTTCCGCGCGGTTTCCTGCTCCAGAAGGAACTTGACCCTGTCGTCTTCTCTCTCGAAGAAGGCTCTTATAGCAAAGTCATCAAAACGGACGTGGGGTTTCACATCATTCAGGTCATCGAGCGGTCAAAAGAACGCAGGTTGAATTATGACGCATTGAAACGTTTACGGCACAAAGCCGTAGAGGATTGGTTGAAAAACAAGCGAGAGCAAAGTAAAATCATCGTGAATCTTCCTTGATAAATTGCGATTGCTCCGGAAACATTTTTCGTTGAACGACATCTATCCCCATGATCAGGGAGAAAAATATGCCAAAAGATTCTTTCGATTACATTGATGAACGCCCCGAATCCCGCACCGTAAACTTGCAGGCGATCGTATGGAATATCCTCACCGGGATCATTCTCCTGATCACAATGTGTGCGGGCAGTTTCGCCTTGCTGGTATTCCTGAACCCGAATACATCCTTCAACCCGCTTCCCCCGCCAACGATGCCGGTATTGGTGCTGACCGACACCCCGACACCGACGCCAAAGAACTTCCTGCCCCCAACCTGGACACCCACAGCATCACCGCTGCCCACGAACACCCCCATCCCGGAAATCAGCGCAACGCCCTTCCCGACACAAACACCGGGTTCAGGCTCCAACGGATCGAACAGCGGGAACGCAAACGGAGCAGCCTTCCAGATTGCCGACGGCAGCCCGCAGTACATCCCGAACTTGTATCATCCTGACGCCGGCTGCAACTGGATTGGTGTTGCCGGACAGGTGTTCGACATGAGCGGTGCGCCGGTCAATCAAATGCTTATCGAACTCGGCGGAAGACTGAATGGCGAGCCAGTCAGCCTGATTACCGTCACCGGCCTGGCAACCAATTATGGTGACGCCGGGTACGAATTTGTGCTTGGCAAGAAACCGGTGGCTTCCAAAGGGACGTTATGGCTTCAGCTTGTCGACCAGCAAAATCTCCCCCTGACCGACAAAGTATATTTCAACACCTACAAAGACTGCCAGAAAAATCTGATTTTGATTAATTTCCGCCAGGTTCATTAACGAACCCGGCAATCCTTTCTGCCCTGCCACCCATCCCCAAAGCAACTATCCGGGATGGGTGTTTTTTTCTCAGTCAACCCCGGCCGGTATTCCCTCAGGGAACAAACGACGAACCTGCCCGGCAATCAGATCGATTGCCTGTTGAATCAACAAACGGTTGTCGCTGCTCTGGTGCCAGCGGCTGGCTCCTGATGAATGCGGCAGGGGGACGATGACACGCCCTTCTTGCACTTTACTTGTACCGATGATTTCCGTAAGTTTGAGCGATTTCGGGTAGAACAACCCGATTGCCAGACGCCCCACAGGGATGATCAACGACGGGGAAACGATGCTGATTTCTCCGTCAAGGAAAGGCCTGCACAGACGCTGCTCCGCACGACTGGGAACCCGGTCACCCCCGCCCGATTTGGACGGTCCGGGATAACACTTTGTCACGGATGTCATATACTGGGTAGTACGAAACCAGGTTTCGTCGATTCCCGCTTGCGCCAGCCACTGAAAAAGACGCTTGCCGCTGCCCGCGTTGAAAGGTCGTCCGGCTTTTTGCTCCGTTATCCCCGGCGCCTGTCCAATCACCATCATCCTGGCCGTCACCTTGCCGGAAAATATCGCCCGCGGGTAAATCTCATACCCGGCATCCAGGCACAGCCTGCACACACGCATTTTCCCATGCAGGGTTTCCAGCAATTGTTTGCTTTCAGCCATTCACACCTCCGCCTCTTCATCCGCAAGCCCGTTTTCCAGCATACGCCATTTGGACTGCATGGTGAGGGCATCCTCAATTTGGGATTCATCCGGGCTTTCACAAACGATTTTGCCCGCACACCCCTTGTCGAAAAGCGCCTGTAACAGGTCGTCCAGTTTCAGGTCTGACTTCGCAATCGGCAGATGGTTCTTCTCCCCTTTCGGGGAATACTCGATACCGGAAAGATGAATATGCAGCCGGCTCAGGGCATCGCTGCCCAGTGCATCCGCATAAGCATCCAGCAAATCGCACCATTCCCGGTAACTGTTCATGCTGCCGTCTCCGGGTCGGGCGTGCAAATGAGCAAAATCCAGGCAAGGCTCCACCCCGTCAATCATCCGGCTCATCATCAGGGTATCTTCCAGCGACCCGAGCATGGCAGCTTTCCCCATTGTTTCGGGGCGCAGGGTAACATGGTTGCCGGAGGCACGCAACTCCTGCACACACGCTTGCAGCCGGTCGATGACCGCAGGCAGCACTTCAGCCGCCGGCTTCCGGAAATAAGACCCCGGATGGAAGACAATCGCATCGGCACCGGCCAAATTCCCATAGTGAGCGGCATCCATCAAACGCTTGCGGGACTTCGGCCATTCTTCGGCGGAAGCATTCAGGTTGATGTAATACGGGGCATGCACACTCAGGGAAACATCTTCCTGCAAAGCGGTTTCCCGGATTCCCCGGCAAGTCTTTTCGGAAACGCGCACAGAACGCACCCAGCCAAGTTCGAATGCATGCAAGCCCCTTTGCCTGAGATAACGAATTGCGCCAATACTACCGCCCGGTTTTTTGGGCGTCCCCTTGGGAGCACCAACAGTGCCAAATCGAAAACGCAGTTTGGTCATGGAACACCTTCGAAAAATTCGACAGAAAACAGCCGAAAACGGGTTTGGTTTTTCACAAGGACGGGAAAAACATCGTAAGTTTTTCCCAAAGCGGCGGGCCAAGGATGAGCAGCCCGATGAGCACAGAGGCGCCCGCAGCAATCAACACCGCTGCCGCCCCGACATCTTTGCTCACCTTTGCCAAATGATGCTGCTCGGGGCTGGCAAGATCGACAATAGCTTCGATTGCCGTATTGAAGAATTCTGCCGACCAGACCATCGCAATCGCAACGATGATTACAGCCCAGTCACACGAAGAAATCCTCAGCCAGAAAGAAAGCAGTACGACAACCGTCGTGGCAAAGGCATGAATCCACGCATTCTTTTGCGTGCGGATGACATACCACCAGCCCTGAAAGGCAAACTGAAATGATTTGAGCCTGCTGCGAATGAAACGAGCCATGCTGCTTTTCCTGCGGAATCCTGACGGATCAACCCGGCAAGGAGATTCCTCCCAGCCCCAGACCGGCGAGAATTTCCGCCTGTTTGTGCCACATCACCGCTTTCTCTTCATGTTCCGCATGATCGAAGCCAAGGATGTGCAAAAGGCCGTGAACCACCAGCAATTGCAGCTCCGCGGTAATCGTGTTGCCGTTCGACGCTGCCTGTGCACGTGCCGTCGGCAAAGAAATGACCACGTCCCCCAAATACTGCATACCGTCATCCGGATCGGAAATGTTCACATTGAAAGAAAGCACATCCGTGGGCGCATCGATTCCCCGATAACGCCGGTTCAGCGCCCTGATTTGAGCATCGGAAGTAATCAACACGGTAACCGCACTGTCTTTCGAAACGGATTCATGCTGAAAAACAAGCTCCGCTGCCTGGCGGAGCGCCGTTTCATCAATCGTTCCCGAGTCGATACTGTCGGAAACCTCGATATGAATCATGGCTTCTTTTCCCCCGTCCCGTGGACTTCTTTCGCCTTGTCGGCTGAAAGGCTGGTGTGAATCCGTAACGTTCTCCGTTTCCGGCGGATTGTCGGCTGGTCCGGGCTGACGGTTCGGGCTTCGACACTCGGATATTCGATGCGCGGGTGATAAATGCCTCGCAAGGTTGCCGTGAACGATTCCAGAATGGTATTCAAATCCTGCAAGGTGAGTCTGGTATCCACCAGCTGCCCGCTGGAAACCCTGCCGTCGATTGTATCTTTGATGATTTCTTTCAGCTTGTCGTCATTGGCAGGCCGTTCTGCCCGCACCCTTGCCTCGCATCCGTCTGCGAGCATCACCAAAGCGGTTTCGCGTGACTGCGGGCGCGGTCCCGGATACTGAAACAACGTCGGGTCGACCAGAGACTCATCCCCGTTTGCCTGCTTGATTGCCTGCGCATACTGGTATCTTGTCTTCATCGTCCCGTGATGCTCAGCGATGAAATCCTGAATCCGTTTTGGCAGTTTGTTTTCCTTCGCCAGAGCCACCCCGTCGGTAACATGGCGGATAATCAAGGCGGCACTTTCGGACGGGTTGAGGTCATCATGCGTGTTGACCATCCCCTGCGCCTGGTTCTCGATGAAAAATTGCGGATTGAGCGCCTTGCCAATATCATGGTAAAGCGCACCGACGCGGGTCAAAAGGCTGTCTGCACCAATGCTTTCCGCCGCCTGTTCCGCCAAATTGGCAACCTGCAAACTGTGTTGGTAAGTTCCCGGGGCAGTGCGCAGCAAAAACGCCAGCACAGGATGATCCGGGCGGGATAATTCCAGCAGCTGAAAAGGCGTCGTCCGCCCCAGCATGGGGGCAATGATATATTGCAGCAGCACGGAAAGACCGGAAGCGACCAGCCCGTTCAACAAGGCGGAAACCTCCAGCGGGGTCAAATTAAGCCAGCTGACATTGCTTTCCGGCAGCCGAACGGTCATCACCGCCACCGCACCGGCACCGGCAATTGCAATCCCGACCCAAATGTACGCAGTGATTCGCTGCTCTTTTCGCGGAACAAGAATGCCCAGGATGCTCCCCAATGTATGGTAAAGGATTAATTCCAGCGCATTCGGCGAATCAAATGCCGCCAGAATAATCAAAATCGTGCTGAAAATCAACGCCGGCTCGATTCCAAACAGCGATGCCACGGTTAGTGCAAACGCAGCCACCGGGAAAATATAGGGAACAATCGAATGCAGAGGAAAAACCGTACGCGCACCAAACAGAAAAACCAGCGACAACACAGCCAGCACAACCAGATTTCTGAAATCATGCGTGATATCGGGTTTGTCTCTCAAATAAATGATGACCAGAACAAAAGCAAGAAGCACCAACGCCGTCGAGCTGACAATCCCTTTCCAGCCGCGTTCAGGCTGCGCCATGCCAAGCTTCTGTAACGCCTCGATATCCTGCGGGTTGATCACATGTCCGCGGGAAATCACCGTTTCGCCGGCAGCAAACGATTTCGTTACCGGTTTGACTTCCTCCACGGCACGTTTGCGGGCGGCTTCGGTTTCGCTTTCACTGTAAAAACTATTCGGCGCAACGAACGCAGAAACGATTTCCGCAACAATTGCCGCCTGTTCCTCAGGGAGGGAAAGGCTCACCAGGTTCGGCACACTCCGGCGGGCATCTTCCAGACGGTTTTCACGGATTGTATTCCGCATCACCTGCTCCAGAACAACATTCGCCTCCTGCTGAATAGCCTGCCAGCGTGCATCGTTCAGTTCGAGGATTTGCTTGGCAGTTTCACGGCTTAGAGAAATATTCTGCAAGGCAGCCAAATCGGCAAGTTTTTGTTCGGTTGTTGCATAAGTATCCGCCCGAACGCTGCTGATATAAGCAAGCGCTGCCCGCAGCCGTTCCAGCTGCTGGCGGGCAATATCCGTATCCGCCCTCGTATACACCGGCGCCACGGCATTCGCCACAGCCTGACGCCTGCGCTCGGTAAGAACCTCGCTGGTGTAACTGATAGCCTTGGGAGCAATCAGATCCTCTCCGGCAACTTCCCCCACATGCAAAGAGGATTCGTTGAAAGCACCGGCTAACGGTACAAGCACCGCCGTAATAGTCAACCCGAAGGCAACCACCAACAAGATGATTTCCCGAAAAGACCTGCGGATCAACGTTCTATCGGTTTCCTGTGTCATGCCTGCTCATCGACCAAGGATCTGGCGAACCAGCTGGCTCGCTTGTTTGCCGTCGGCACGGCCCTGAATTCGCGGTACCAATACCTTCATGACCTTTCCCATTTCCCCGGGAGAAGACGCACCGACCTCTGCGATAACTTCTTCGACGAGTTTTTCCAGTTCCTCATCCGTCAGGGGCTTGGGAAGATACGCTTCCAAAACCGCAATTTCCGCTTCGGCTTCTGCAACCAGATCCTCTCGTCCGGCTTTCTTTGCGCCGGCGATGGTCTCGTAACGTGATTTGACTTCCTTTTGAAGGATAGCAAGCACTTCAGGCTCTTCGAGGTCTCTTTTCTTTTCGACTTCAGCGCGCCTGATTGCCGAGAGAGCCAGCCGGATAGTGTTTTTACGCAGCGAATCGCGTGCTCTCATGGCATCTTTCAATTGATTCCTTAACGCTTCCTTAGTATCCATACGGCTGATTATACCGCAAATGGGTCTCCGCCACAGTGCAGGCAAAGCGCCCGGGATGTTCGGGCGCCGGCTTGCCACCCTACATCATCGGCACCTTCATCCTGACCCCGCCAATCAAATGCAAATGCAGATGAAACACTTGTTGTCCGGCGTCCTTCCCGTTGTTGATCACCAGCCGGTAACCGCTCTCATTCACCTTTTGCTCGGCAGCAAGTTGTTTTGCTACCAAAATCATATGCCCCAAAAGTTTCTCATCCGCCTCACTCATCGCGTTGACATCGGGAATATGCTTGTTCGGAACAATCAGGATATGCGTTGGCGCAACAGGCTCGATATCCAAAAATGCGGTCACCAGCTCATCACGATACACAATTTTTGCCGGAATTTCCCCGGCAACGATTTTACAAAAAATACAATCTTCCATGAACAAAGAACCTCCTTCTCGATGATCAAAACGCAACACGTCACTTACCCGGCGCTGCATCGACCCAACGGATATTTGGATTTGGACTTAAGTTTCGGTTTCGATCTTTCCGATGAGCCCCTTCTCCGTCAGGGTATCCGGTTTTACCACAGAAAACCGATTCCATAAAGATTCGCCGGCACGGGCGTGAATACGCAAATAATTGTCGCTTAACCCTGAAAGCAGCCAGCTGCCATCCGCTTCCTGCTTCGCACTTTCCCACAGTACGGAAATGCGCTTTCCCAAAAAGCCCGACCGGTAACGGCGGGAAGATTGGGCAATTACATCCTGCACGATTTTGTTGCGCATCTTGCGGGTTTCATAAAGCACCTGGTTGGGCATCGTTGCCGCTGCCGTGAAAGGACGCGGGGAATAGGTGAACACATGCCCGCCGGCGAAATCCATGGCTTCCACAAACGCCAGACTTTGTTCGAATTCCGTTTCGTCCTCCCCCGGAAAACCGACGATGATATCCGTCGTAATAGCGATACCGGGAATAGCCTTTCGCGCGCTTTTCACCAGCCGGGCAAAAGCCTCCGGGGTAATCTTTCGTGCCATACGCCTGAGCGTCTTTTTACAGCCGGATTGCAGCGGCAAATGCAAGTGGCGTGCAAGCCGGGGGTCTTCCCACAACCGCAAAAATCCTTCGTCCAAATCCCACGGTTCCAGAGAAGAAAGGCGCAGGCGGGGAACATCGGTTTCTGCCAAAACCGTCTCGATAAGGTCCCGCAAATGCCTCGGCCGGTCGAAATCATATCCCCAGGAGCCCATATGCACACCGGTCAACACAATTTCCTGGCTGCCGCCCTGTTGAGCTGCACGGATATCCGCGAGGATTGCCTTTTCCGTCCGGCTGACGCTCTTGCCCCGGGCAACGGTAGTAACACAATACGTGCACTTGTTGTTACAACCGTCCTGCACTTTGATGAAAGCCCGGGTACGGGCACGCGAACCGGGAATCGGCTCTCTGGCGATGAATTCCAAATCGAACGCCTGTTTATCGATTTTCAGAATTTTCGCCACCAAATCATCTTTTTCACAGTTGAAAACCACCTGCGAAACATTCGGCAGTGCGCGGGCATCTTCCGGTTTGAGCGATGCCCAGCATCCGGTAACCATGATACTTTGCGTACCGGCTCTGGCAATATGCCTGATTTTCTTGCGTGAATCGGCGCTCGCAGCGGCAGTTACCATGCAGGTATTCACGATTGCCACATCCGCATCCGCAGGGTCTGCCACCAGGGTATGCCCCGCTGCCCGAAGTTGTCTGGCATAAATTTCGATTTCACTTTGATTCAATCTGCATCCGACCGTATCCAGATAATATTTTGCCATCATCTTTATTTATGCACCTCAGACTTGCGGACAATGAAATCATCGAAGAAAATATCGACATCGGGTTGGCTGAAAGAACCGGCAATCAGCCCGACATCCCCTTCCCGGAAAGTCGAATCACTGGTTTCGAAAACCGGTTTCCCGTTCACAGATAAAACCAGGCGGTCACCGGCGCACTCCACCCGGATATGGTTCGTATCGTTCCCTTTCCTGATGGCATCACTCATCAGCATGACATCCATGCCAATCAGGGACTGCTTGCCATCGACAGTTTTTCCAATGCCGTAATATCCGTCACTGCTGATATAAAAAGCATAAAAATTTGCCGCATCCACATAGCGGCAAATTACACCAAACTCGTTATCATTCGTCCCGCTGAATTTCGTTGCCGTCACATCAATCTGCACATCAGAGAAAGACAAGTGCGGGGTTGCCCAGATTGCCCGGTACGCAGTCCCCGTAGCAATTCTGTAATAGCCTTGTTTATAATCCGCAATTCCCAGGCCGGTTTGTGCGTGCGTCCAGCCGCTGGCAGGATCTGAAAAATCGTCCCGGAAGAGAATGCTCCCGGGCAACGATTGCTCCTTGACAAAAAACGACCCCAAAGAACACGCCGTCCCTGCAACAATCAACAGAAAGGCAAACAACCCCCAACGAATTGGTTTCGAAATCGACTGTATAGCCATGCGCTCCTGATTCCGTTTTCTCCGCAAGTATTCAGTTGGAATTGTAGCACAAGCCGGGTACGGGTACCATCCGGCTGCCCGGCAAACCAGCCGGCGCAATCTTCATGGGGAAAAATACGCTTTGAGCAAACGCTGTGCCCGCTGCTTCACAGCCAGGTTCCCGGCTTGTGCGGCTTGCCTGAGCTGCTTTTCAGCCAATTCGCGGCGCCCCTGAACAAGATAAAGCATCGCCAAATGCAAATGCGCCGGGCTGTATTCGGGTTGCAGGGCAAGAGCTTTCAGATAGAATTTTTCAGCATTATGCAAATCATTCAACAAATACAACACCTGGCCAAGCGTATCTGCCGAATCCGGATCATAAGGGGAAAGCAAAGCCGCTTCACGGGCTGCCGGCAAAGCGGTTTCACCAAGCCTGATTTGATACCGGATACAAAACTTCGCCAGCAAGCGCAGAAAATGCGGGTCATTGGGCGCCAGAATAACAGCCTTTTGATAATACTTTTGTGCCTTCACCAAATCGCCGGAAGCCGCCCAGGCAGCCCCCATATCTGCCAAAACAGCAGGATTATGGCTGTCGAGTTTGCCGGCGAATGCCAACAGTTTTCTTGCCTTTTCCGGTTTTTCCTGACGCAGCCAGTAGTTTGCCGCGATGATGTTTGCCGCAAACGAGTTTTTGTCAAGCGCCAGCGCCTTTTGAACAGCATCATACCCGTGTTCCGGAGGCACGATACCATTCTCCAAATCAACCATCTGAAGCGCCTCGGAAAGAAAAGCCCAGGCATCCGCATAATCCGGGCGCAATGCGGTCGCTTTGCGAAAAGCAGCCAGCGCAAGCCGCCAACGTCCCATTTCGCCAAGCACCCTGCCCGATTCCAGCAGCGAATACGCAGGCTCATTTTCCCGAATAGCCATCCGTATCGTGCGTATCAGTTTTCTCAAATGCTCCGCATCCGCTGCGCCATAGTCCACGGCTTGTACCAGAAAAGCCAAAGCGTCCTTCGGTTCGCTCGCCGCCTGAATCAGCCCCAGCAGCGCAACCGTCTTCACCCGCTCGGGCCCCGCATCCGGGAACGTTACCAATATCTGACGCGAGACGCGGGCTGCCTGAGCAAGATTTCCCGCATGCAGATAAGCATCACGCATTTTGACGAAAACATCCAGAGGGGCATCAGTCTGTTCGATTGCCCGCTTCCAAATTCGAATAGCCCGGGGCAAGTCTCCCTGCGCAAGATACTCATCCCCCAAAGCCACGCAGCCGCGGACACTCAGCGCTCCCACGGCTTCGGCACGCTCGAAAGCAGCTGCCGCCTGCCGGAAATCCCCTGCCTTTGCAGCATACCAGCCGGCTTGCTCCCAAAGGTCTTGCCGCCACGGGAGAACCTCAGCAGCCTCGACCAGCAAGCGGGATGCCATTTGATAATCCTCGCGCCCGATGGCTTCCCGTACAGCATGAAACGCCTGCACGGCTGCCACGGGGAGGGGGGTTATCCTGAGAAAAACGATGCACAAAATCACAGCAATCAGTTTGCCATAATCCGCTGCTTTCAAAGATACCTTCATAGGACTGATTATAGATGATTATTCCGGATTATTTCATCCGGAACAGGCCGAAACCCGATGATCTCCGGGCAAAGAAGACCGCCCGTCCCGCTCGCCTGCACCGGCACAATATACGCACCCCTGGTTCTCTTCCCGTTTCCTTTTACCGATTACCGCATTCACGCCTTCCGTTCACAGCCTTGTCGTTCCGTTTGCCCCCATACCGCCTGTATAAAAAAAATACGCACCCTGTCAAGGCAACCGCGACAACAATCAGCCAGTCCACTGCGCTCAAACCGGGCATCGCACCAAAGCCGGAGAAATCGATTGCCGCCCGGCTGGAAGAAGAAAGTGCCTGCGTATGCGTCCCGCCGCCATTATCTGC
>CAYWFK010000009.1:0-40108 GCA_964457375.1 uncultured Anaerolineales bacterium | reverse complement strand
CCGCCCGGCTGGAAGAAGAAAGTGCCTGCGTATGCGTCCCGCCGCCATTATCTGCCAACGGCTTCAACCCGGGATCCCCGCTGACGCTCGTACCCTGCATGATACAACGCCCGTCTTCCACCACATTCCAGCCGTCATCGTGGAACACCGCCGAATTGGAACAATCACCGCCCGAAGAACTATCAGCAATAATCGAACCGGACAAATGCACACTGCCATGGTCACGGTTCTCGATGCCGCCGCCAAACCCGGAAGCATTCCCGGCAATTGTCGTGCTCCTGATTTTCGCAGATGCGTACCACGTATTGGCAATCCCCCCGCCATAAGATGAGCCGTTGTTCCCCGAAACAGTGCTGTTGGTCAGGGTCAAAACACTCGTCCCGCATGTGACAAAAATGCCCCCGCCAAACCGGGCAGTATTGTTCGAAACTGTCGAAGATATGATTTCGAGCCGGTTCGCTTGGGTACAGGTCATATCGCCAAGGTAAACACCCCCGCCGTTAATCGCCTGGTTGTCATCCACAGTCGTGTTTTCCAGAGCGGCCCGGCTGTCACTGACGAAAAGCCCGCCTCCCCAAAAGCGGGCTTCGTTCCCATCGATTGATGCTGTCTGAATACGACAGCTTCCCCCGACGCAGGCAACCCCGCCGCCGCGGTCAGCGCTGTTTCCACTGGCAATTACATCGCGTACCAGCAAAGCCCCGCGGGAATAAATCCCGCCCCCATAAGAGCCATTCGCCTTTCCGTATCGGATGGTCATTTGGGTTATGGTTACCGCAGTACCTGCCCGCACATTAATCACCCGTCCGGAAGACGCCGCCGGTGATGATGCAGACTGAAGAATCGTTTGCCTTTCTCCTGCCCCTTGCAGCGTAATCCGTTTGCCGATATCGAGCCTTTCGGTATAGATTTCTGCTGAAAGCTGAATGACATCCCCCGGGCTGGCATCATCGATAGCCGCTTGGATCGACGCATAATCACACCCCGACGCACAAACTGTCAGCACATCTGCGAGCGGAGCAGCGCCGGCCGTACGAAAACTTCCCGCCAACCGCGCCACAATGGCTGCAACCAGACAAAACACAAATCCGCACAAGCGGAAAAATCTCCCACCCTCCATGGGCACCTCGCAAACACAACAACCCTTCACGCCGGCTTCCCCCCTGCTTTTTTCTGTTTCTGCGAAAAAACGTTATCCCAAAAGCCGGGGCTTATTCATCAGCAGGCATTCCAGCAGGCCTGCCTGCAGCCCGGACAAGCCGGCATCTTCACGGGCATTCATCCGGAAACGCTCGTCTGAAAAGGACGACCGTTCAAAATCAATGACCTCCCGGAATTTATCGACCGGTAAACTTCACTTTGACCACGGGGAATAAAATCTCTTATCCGCTGCAACCTGTCAGAAAAAACCTACGAAACGGGTTCGTCCAATACCGCTTCTTTTTCATCCAGTTTCTGATCGAGCATCAGCATTTTGGAGGCAACTATTTTCGTGAAAGAGCGTGTCCCGCCTTCCACCTCATAACGGTCGGTTTGCAGGCGCCCTTCGATATACACCAGTCTGCCGGTGCTCAGGTACTCCTGGCAGATTTCACCCAGACGCCCCCACGCTTCGACATTGAACCAGTCGGTTGTTTTCCTGATCTCTCCGCTATTGGTTTTCCACTGGCGGTCGACGGCTACCGTGAAACTGCACACATTCTTGCCGCTGGGGATTACCCGGCTTTCTGGGTTTTTGCCAAGGCGTCCAATGATCTGTACTCGATTTAATCCGGGCATGAATAATTCCCTCCATGATTTTTCGCTGAGAAAGGGTTTAATATCAGTTTAGCCGAAGATTTTCCCTTGTCAAGTAACCTACGCCTGCTTGCCGCCAAAACACCAATGCCCACACCCGTTTCCACCGCCAGCGATTCACCGGAATGTACTCGCAGCGACAACCGGTGTCATCCTGATGATGACAAACAAGGGGAAAATCCCGCATCATCTGAAAAACAGCAATTCGAAAAGCCAAAGAAGACAAGCCATCCGTACCCCCGCACGGACACGTCATGCCCCGTCTCCACAGGCTCTTTGAGCAACCCGCAGGGCTGTATTCGTTATGTTTCTCCGTCATCTTTCCGGCTCATTTTGTGTACAATAGCATGGATACCAAAACGTATTTCCCGCTGCAACAACACAGGGTGGGGAACCGGTTGCCTGCAAAGGCAAAGGCTGGTATGCTTAAGCGCGTTAAGGTTAATCTCAAAAATTTCGAACAAGGAGTTTTATGTACATTGCAATCGAAGGTGTTATCGGGGTCGGAAAAACCACATTAGCACGTTTGCTTCAAGCCAAATTCAACGCAGAATTGCTGCTGGAAGTTTTCGAAGAAAATCCCTTCCTGGCTGATTTCTACGAAGACCGGGCACGCTATGCCTTTCAAACACAAATTTTCTTTCTGCTCAGCCGCTATCAGCAGCAGCGTGCAGTACCTGAAATCCTGCAATCCGGTGCCAGCCTGATTGCCGACTACACTTTCGAAAAGGATGCACTTTTTGCCGGTATCAATCTTGGGGGAGACGAGTTGAATACCTATTACGATTTGCACCGTGCTCTGGCTGAAAAAATCCCGCTGCCGGATTTGATTGTCTATCTGCGGGCAGATACAGATGTGCTCATGCAGCGCATTGCGTACCGCGATCGTCCGTATGAACGGGATATGGAAAGAAACTACATCGACGAATTAAACCGGGCTTACGACTCCTTCTTTGGTGAAAAACATCAGGGAGCACCCATCCTTCAAATCGATACCAATCCTTTGAATTATGTTGCCCGTGAAGAAGATCTTGCGTTTGTCGAAAACCGCATTCGACAAGCGTTGAAGTTATCACCGTTTCAGCCGGAACTGCCTCTCGGCAGGGAATAACCTGGCCGGAAATCTCTTCCGGGTTACGAAAAACGGAAGAGAATAGCAATTCGAGGAGATATAACCTATGCGCATTAATCGGGACGTGCTTGTCGGAATCGCCCGCAATACCATCTCAGAACGAATCAAATCCGATTACGGAATTTTGGCCGCATACGTTCACGGGTCTGTGCTCTCGGGAAGCCCCTTCATCGGCGGTACTGCCGATGTGGATATCGTCATTATCCACAACGTCCCGCCGGCGGTTTCGCGTGAAATCGTCCGCATCAACGACAATGTACATTTGGATATCGCCCATCACGACGAGAAGGAGTATCTCCACCCACGGCAATTACGAACGCATCCCTGGCTCGGGCCCACGCTTTTCAATGCGCAAGTGTTATACGACCCGCACCACAAAATGGACTTCATCCAGGCAGGGGTGCGCGGTCTCTTCGACCGGCCGGGTTCGATTTTGCAACGGGCGCAGCCGCAGGTCGAACACGCCCGCCAAATGTGGATGGAATTTGTCTCGAAGCCCCTCACGATCGATTCGAAAGTCATTCTGAAATATTTCAAGGCGCTTGATCACGCCGTCAACGGAATCGCTCTGCTCAGCGGGTTGCCGCTGGCAGAAAGGCGTTTGTTACCCGAGCTGCCCAAACGTGCGGAAGCTGCCGGCGCACTTTCCTTATATGGCGAGTTCCTGACACTGCTCGGAAGCCGGCAAACGGATGCCAGCCGCATTCAGGGCTGGTTGAGCCATTGGGAAAATGCCTTCGATGCAATCCCCGACGAAAAAAGACAACCCCGGCTGAATCGGGAAAGAAAAGCCTACTACCTGAAAGCAATCAAGGCGACGCTGGATGACGAACACCCCCTGGATGCCCTTTGGCTGTTCCTGAAAACATGGACGCTGGTAATCGATTCCCTGCCGGACAGCGATCAGCACTATGCTTTGTGGATGCAGGCGATGGAACACCTCGGATTGGGGGATGCGGGGTTCAAACAGCGTCTGGATGAAATGGATGCCTTCCTGGATAACGTCGAAACCGTTCTGGACGACTGGGCGGAAACGAACGGCGCATAAACAGCCCATCCTTCTTGTCATACCCGCCCGACACCCAAGCGGTTTTCTCCACGCAAGACGCACGGATGAAATCGGTCATCCGGCGGGTCCGGCCGAAACAGCATCAAGCAAACCGTTGCTACCCGAAGGAAACGGAATTCAAATCCTCCGTATCAAAAAGGGAACAACGCCCGCACCTTCCTGCCAAACCCCACAATTCCGGTTACTTCCACACCAATCGCAGCAATACCGACCGCCTGATATCCCACTGCCAGAATTCCCACGGCAATATACCCCACCGCAAACACAGAAACCGAAACCACACCGGCGCCAAAGACACTCACGGCAACCACACCAAGCCCGGCTATGCTGACGGCAACAAAACCGACAGAAACCAGCCCGAGCGAAAACACACCGGAAGCCAGAAAAACACCGATCGCAATGCCCCCTTTGGCATGGTTGGCAATCGCAATAACCCCGCAAGCCTTGCGCATTTTGCCATCCGGGTTGTCGAACCCAAGGTTGATGGCAAGCAAGGGAACCCCGAAAACCCTTTGCGGAGATTCGTATTCATAAGGCAAGGAAACAAACATCGCTCCAATGCTTTGAACGATTCCGAACAGGAATCGCAAAAAGCCTGAACGGCGGGCAAATCGAAACAGCCCTGAAACTTCATCCGGTGCTGACTTCATCATCTTTTGGTTTTGTTGCATTTATCGATACCGGTGTCGTCTTCCCGTGCAGGGGAGATGGAACAAACGGCTTTTTACACAGAACATTTGTTCTCTTCCCCGTTTCGAAAAAACGCAGTTACCTGTCGACGCCGAACGTTTTTCCAAAATCAGTATACACAAGCGCCGGTAAAATTGCAAGCGGATTCACCAAAAACCGGAGTACGCGGCAGCACCGAACATCCACTCCACGCAAAAGGAGCCGCCGGGAAAAACACGCCTTGAACCCCAAAGCGCTGTTTTTATCCGGCAGCTCCTCAAAGCAACCTGCATCAGGAAAGGCTCAGGAATCATCCTCGAAGCGGGATTGATCCAGCATCTCCTGGAAGGAATCCGGCTCATCCAGGGCATCAGCGTCTATTTTTCCGCTCTCCGCCAGGCGCTTTTCCGCATCGAGAAGCGCTTGCGGTGATGCCCGGCGGGCAATCACCCAGCCTCCGCAATGCGGACAGCGCTGAAGTTTTCCCACCAGCATGTTGATTCCAAACAACGCCCGTGCGAACGGCAAACCGCATTTCGGGCAGACAGCCCCGCCGCCGGGGCCGTATTCACCGGCAGGATAGACGTGTTTCTTCCCGGTAAGAACAGGAATGAGCACACCGGCAATACTCAAAGCAAACACCGCCAGCATGACCGGTATGAAAATACGCATCACCTTGGAAAAGGACTCCTTGCCGGAAATGAACTCCCGGACGATTTTCACCGATTCCACTTGTGTACCGTCCTTCTTCGTGCCCACCGCATACATCGAATGTTCCCCAACCGGGAACTGGGATGTGTCGAACTTGCAAACGAAAGGCTGCTCGGTAAGACTGCATACCAGCGTATCATCGACATAAAAATCGACTTTGTCAATGCCGGCAGCATCATCCACCTTCATGCTAAACAACCCCTGGATTTCGACACCGCCCCCATAGCCAAAATCCCGGCTGAGATCCAGCGGAAGCACATCCCCGCCGCTTTGTGCCAAAGCCGGTATCGTCATCATCCCCGCAAGAAAAGCCAAAACCAACAGGAAACGAATTCTTTTCATCATTTTCTTTACTCGCACTATCACTATTTCCATCGGGTAAGAATTTGCTCGCGCTGGAACAAACGGGTGGCAAAAAACACCAGCACACAATCCAACACGAAAACGATCACCGTGAACACCAAAATCAGCTTGTGATCGATGATAATCAACCCGGCAGACTGGGCAACCAGCAGCCCTGTAATCGGCAGGACGAACAAGCCGGAAATCTGTTCCGCAACACGCGGTTCATTCACACGGGAAGAAACCATCACAGCGATGCTCACGGAAAGGATGGAAAGCAGCGGCCCAGTGATGAAAATAGCCGTCAGCCACAGCGGGTCGATGAGCAAGGCGTATACCTTATCACTGGTCACAAGCAATCGTGCCCCGATAGCATATATCAGGAACCCGATCCATGTCGCCAGCACCCCCGGCAAGGCGGCAGCCAGCATTTTCCCTACCAAAAGTTCGATTGTCGTCACCGGTGTTGCCAGCAATGGTTCGAGTGTACGTGTCTTTTTCTCTCCCACGATACTGTATGCCGCAAACGTCATCGGCAAGATCATCGGGACGAGCATATAAAGCAACATGAACTGCATGACAACGAAATATTGCAAGCAATCACCTGAATTCAGGTTTGCACAAATCTGTGCAAATTGGGGAGGCAGCCCGGCGGAGGAAGCAACATTACTGCTCCCGCCCATGCCTCTCATGGAAAACAACGTGAACAATTGAATTGCGGTGAAAACCAATGGCAGGAAAGCAGTCATAAGCAGCAAAAACCGGTTCCTGAAAACCTCCGCCCAATCTTTCAATACAATGGCTTTGATTTTATTCATGCTGCATTCTCCTCACGATTGACCAGCTGCAAATAAACGTCTTCAAGTCTGTGCCGAAGTTCCCCGACAAACTGCACATCCGCTCCGGCTTGAACGAGTGAGCGAATCAGGATTGGATTCCGAATCTCCGGTTTGTCGAGATCGACAAGCAGCTTGTTTTTCATGCACTTTACAGACTGGACGAAATCGAACTTCTCGATAGCTTCACTGAATTGGGGCGTTGCCTCTTTGAGATGAAAGACGACAGTCCGCCCGAAGAGCTTGCGCCGCAATGCCGTCGGCGTATCCACTGCCAGCAGCCTGGTTTTCAGCACGGCAATTCGGTCGCACAGGCGGTCCGCTTCATCGAGATTGTGGGTGCAAAGAATGAGCGTGCGGCCTTTGCGCTTCAATCCGGCAATGAAGTTGCGGATGACACGTGCCGCTTCGGGGTCAAGCCCGCTGGTCGGTTCGTCGAGAAACAGCACTTTGGGCTCATGCAAAAGCGCCCGGGCAATCGCCAGCTTTTGACGCATACCCTTGGAATATGTACCCACAGCCTCATGCCTGCGGTTCCACAAACCGAGCATGCGCAAATATTGCTCCACCTTGCCAGCGACATCCTGCACATCATACATCTTTGCAAAGAACGCCAGGTTTCGTTCCGCACTCAGGCTTTGATAAAGCCCCGGCGATTCCGTCAGAAAGCCGATACTGCGGCGGATTGCGGTATCCTGCCTGCCCAGCGGCAGCCCAAGAATCTCGGCAGAACCGCTTGTCGGGGCAATCAAAGCGCTAAGCATCCGGATGGTGGTTGTCTTCCCTGCGCCGTTGGGTCCCAGCAAACCGAAAATTTCACCGTAATCGATCGACAGAGACAGCCCATCGACCGCCAGCACATTTTTGAAAGATCGGGTAAGCCGGTCGAGCACGATCGCAGCATTCCCCCGGGGCAAGTCACGTTCATCCGTCATAACGGCTATCCTCGACAGCATCAAGCCTGGCAGCCGATTTTTCAGAAGAGATCCCCGGCGAAAGATCAGGCTGCACAGGCTGCAAGCGCATCGACAACGGCACATCGTCATCCCGCAAAGCGAACACAATTGCGATACTAACCAGGGCGAACAACCCGACGACCGCTTCGGTCACATACACAGAAGTCACCGACCCCAAAAAGACAGCCGTTCCGTCAAGAGCAGCGTGCCACAGGATCGCAGCACCAAGCCACACCAGCGAGCGCCGGCGGAAAGCCTGAAGAACGATAACCGAAGCGCTCAGATGGAAAGCAAGCGCAAACAACCGCTCCAGAGCGCCCATCAGGGCGGTGTACCATGGCAGCGTCCAGTACATATGTAACTGGGATTGAAACCCAGCCATCTTGTCCGCGGGGAGGGCACCTGAAAGGTCAAACGCATTGGATGCGGCAATCGACAGGAAACCAAAAGCGATCATGGCAAGAACGCCAAGCAAAATGGCTTCGACCCCGCCATGCCCGGCGCCGAACATCAACGCCTCTTTCCAGGTACGTGCGTCCTTGATCCAGTAACGGTAAACGAGATAACGGGCGCACTCTTCGAAGATACCGGCCGACAGACCGATAATCAGGGAAAAGACGACCAGCAGCCATGTTTGTTCCGGATTAAACAGCCCGATTTTTTTGAGCGCAGGGACCAGCAAATAATTATTGAACGGAATGTGAAGCACCTGAGACGCCACGAAAGTCAACATACCGATGCCAAACAAACGCCATCCCGAGCGAACCCGTTTAGAAAGAAAAACCCCCAGCAAGACAGGGACGAAAATCATCAACGTAAAATTCAAAATATGAGCAAACGCAAGCATAGCAAAATCCTCTCTGTTAGTTATCGCCATGTTTCACGTGAAACATACTCCGCAGAAATATTGCGGTGTTTCACGTGAAACATTGAACCGTGTCAAGACAAAGCTATCCGCTATCAAGCCCAGTCTTCTTCCGGAAAATTCGACCGGCGTGTACTACGTGTTTCGACAAACGGCCGCTTGGCAATCACCGAAATCCTGGTATTCCCCGTGTTTTGATAGCAATGTATCACCTCCCAGCCGTCTACGCCCCATTCGTTGAGCGTCTCGACCAGCTTCTCATCCTTGATCTGCTTGAATGCATTTCCAAAGGATTGAATTTTGTATTCCCACTTTTTTCCTGCCATTTTCTTGTCCTTTCTTTTTTCAGCGCCTGCCCCACACAGAAACAAACGGGCAGGAAGTATTTTTTCCAATCGCTTCTTCCGCCAAACAAGTCCCCGGGTTACGATAAAACCTTTGCGCCCGGGGACCTGTTCCGCTAATTTTCGTGCAGATTATTCTTCTGCTGTTTCATCCACACCGGCATCCTTGGCAAGAGCAACCATCCCGCTAAGCCCGCCCAGATTCATGGTGTCGACGGCACTACTGGGGACAATCACCAAAGCCCCTTTCTCTTTCAAGCCCTCGAAGAGCATGTTCATCGCCCGCAGGTGCAGCGCTGTCGGGTTGTTGTGATAAGCCTTGGAAGCCTCCGCAAAGGAATGCGCAATTTGCTTCTCCGATTCACCCAAAATCACACGCGCCTGCCGTTCACGCTCAGCCTGCGCCTGACGGGACATGGCATCTTCCAGGTCCTGAGGAATGACAATATCACGGATTTCAACCGACTGCACGGAAACACCCCACGGAGTCGTGCGCTCATCGATGATCCGTTGCAGGTCCTCATCCATCTTTGCCCGCCCGACAAGAATATCTGCCAAAGCACTGTTGCCAATCACTTCACGCAAGGCTGTTTGCGCAGCCCAGGCAATCGCCATGCGATACGACTCGACCTCGAGAGCGGCTTTCTCTGCATCCCACACCATCCAGAACAACACCGCATCGACATCCACCGGAACGGTATCTTTGGTGAGTGTCTTCTCCGCCCGAAAAGGCGTAACCATCACCCGGTGATCGATCCATTGCGCAATCGAATCTACAATCGGAACAAGCCAAAACAACCCGGGACCATAAAGCCCGCGGAATTTTCCGAAGCGAAGCACAACCGCCTTCTCCCATTGATCGGCGACTTTCAAAGCAAAAAACAGATACAGCCCAAGCAGCAAAAATCCCCCGAACACGAGCACCGACACGAACGCGGCCACACCCATCGCATCCAATACCGGAAATGCCAGAATGCCAAGTATCAGGCAGACAGTAAACAATATTCCCGAGACACTGTTCGTGCGAATGGAGCGGCGCCTTCCATCCCGATTGATTTTGGATAATCTGTTTGTTTTCATTTATGACCTCTTTTCATTTCGTTATTGACGTTTTCCGGTCGAGCCTGCGCCCATTGCCGGATTTGATTTTCGAAGATTTGTTTGATTTCATTGACTGAATAACCAAGTTTCGTTCCTTCTTCGATATAGGATTTCGTGAGCCATTCGATATCTGTTTTGCGCAATTGTTCTCCGTTCTCTTCCGACGTTGAAAGAATATAAGTGCCTCGCCCATGCTGTGTGGAAATCAAGCCCTCTTCATCGAGCATGCGGTAAGCCCTGGCAATAGTGTTGAAGTTTACTCTCAGGTCTGCCGCCAGCTGGCGCGTGGTGGGTAACTGATCTCCCGGTTCAAGCTCACCAACAGCAAGCATATGCTTGATCTGATCGATGATCTGAATATAGATCGGCACCTTCGACTGCAAGTTGATTTTTATTTGCATTTCTGCTCCGCTTCATCTTTGTCACTTCCAATTTGAACATCTACTGTCTAATTGTATCATTGTATCTTTGTATAATTGTATACATCTCTTTGCTTTTGTCAAGAGGCAAACTGTCACTTTCCGGATGTCATCGATATCTGGGTTCTCAATACAAGCCCACAAACCGCAACAACCGCAAGCCAATCTCAAGCGCCAATCACAAGCGCCAGGCCGGCCGCACACATCCGCGATGAAGCGGAAATCTCGCTGAAAGACCGTTCCAATCGGAAAAAAACGTGGTAACATTTTGATGAATTCACAACAAAAGAAAACAACTGCTTGACAGGGGGCAGGTTTCTCCTATAATGCTGTTAGCGCTAACAAAAGGTGAACCATGACTCATCGCATCACAATGGATGACGTCGCCCGGAAAGCGCAAGTGTCCATCATGACCGTCTCCCGGGTGATCAACAACAAAGATGAAGTCAGCCCTGCAACCCGCAGGCGTGTCCTGAAAATCATCGACTCCCTCGGATACAGACCATCCGGCATCGCCCGCGGTCTCGCCACCAAACGTACTGCGGCGCTCGGTGTCGTCGTGCCCGATATTGCCAATCCCTTTTTCGCCGGCATCGTCCGCGGGGCTGAAAACTACGCTTACGCCGACGGGTACAGCGTCTTCCTTTGCAACACCAACGAAGACCCGGCACGCGAACTCGCCGTTCTCCATTCCCTCGAAGAAAAACGCATCGACGGCCTTATTCTTTGTGCATCGCGCCTTTCGGAAGAAAAACTCGCCGTCGTCGGGGAACACTTCCCGGAAGTCGTTTTGATGCTCCGCCATCTCGAGCACGACAGCATTCATTCCGTGCTCGTCGACGACAGGCTTGGCGGACAAATCCTCACCCGCCACCTCATCCGCTCAGGCCACCATAAAATCGGCTTTCTGGCCGGCCCGGCAAAGTCTTATAGCGGAAAATGCAGGGTTCGCGGGTACAAAGCCGCCATGAAAGAAGCCGGCTTCCCCGTCAACCCGCAATGGGTGGTCAACGGCGCCCCCTACGTGCAGCACGGCAAAGAAAGCGCCCGAAAACTGTTGACTTCCTTCCCTGAACTAACCGCCCTGCTGTGTTTCAATGATCTGGTCGCCGTCGGTGTCATTCAGGCATGTGCACAACTCGGCAGAAGCATTCCGCAGGATATGGCAATCACCGGTTTCGACGATATTCCCCTGGCATCGCTGGTTACCCCCACACTGACGACCTGCCGCATCCCGCAGGATACACTGGGAGAATCGGCAATGCAAATGCTCCTCAACAGCATCAAAGGCAGCAACGGTACACGAAAGAAAGTCCTCATCCGCCCGGAACTCGTCGTAAGAGAAAGCGCCCCGCAGACCGGCGGGAAAAGAAACGCACAATCATGACTGACAAAATATCCCCCTGCCTGTACAAATACCCCCATCCGCAGCAGCGAACAAGAGATTTTCAGAAAACCGCCTTATCGCAACGGGCAAGAAACCGGCTGAATGCTTCCGCCCGTACCGGAAACACCAATTCAATAGAGTCATCCCCCCATGGTACTGCCATCAAGGTCAAAAGCCTTGACATGCAGAACAACTTTCTTTTCAAGGAGAAGTAGTGATGAGTCTGGAAACGATTTACGAAGCAGTTATCGAAGGGGACGCTGAAACAACCGTAGAGGAAGTGAAAGCGGAATTGGAAAAAGGCACTGCATCCGGAGATATTCTCTCCAAAGCCTGTATTGCCGCCATGATGGAAGTAGGTCACCGCTTCGAAATCGGTGAATACTTCGTACCCGAAATGCTGATTGCCGCCCGGGCAATGCAAGGGGCACTGGATATCCTGCGTCCCTACCTCATCGACTCGGACGTTCAATCTGCGGGGAAAATCGTCATGGGTACCGTTTCCGGAGACCTGCATGACATCGGGAAAAACCTGGTGTGTATGATGCTCGAAGGAGCAGGCTTCGAAGTCATCGATTTGGGTGTCGACGTCGACCCGGATATCTTCGTGAAAACCGTCCGGGAAGAGCAGCCGGACGCAGTCGGGATGTCAGCCCTGCTGACCACCACCATGCCTTCCATGCAAAAAACGATCAATGCGCTCATCGAAGCCGGCTTGCGCGACAAGGTAAAAGTGCTCGTGGGCGGCGCTCCGGTAACTCAGGATTACGCCGACCATATCGGCGCGGATGGCTTCGCAGCAGATGCCAGCAGTGCAGCCCGCATGGTCAAGGAGATGGTTGTGTGAATCCGCTGCCACAGCAATCATCCGGAATAAAACGCTTTGCAGCCCCTTGCGACAATCCGCCGGCGGTTTGCTGCCTGAGCATGGAAAATCCATCGTCTTTCGTTTTTTACGGAGAGTGAAACAATGACAGAAATCACCGGTTTGGGCAAACCCGGCTCACTGCTCTCGGATGAGCAAGTCGAGATGCTTTTGTATACGGCATTCGACAAAATCGATCTGGGCGGAAAGCGTGTGCTCATCATCATCCCGGATGGCACGCGCACAGCGCCGGTGTTCTTCTTTTTCAAAGCGCTTTGCGATCTTCTCGCAGCCAAAACCGCCAAACTGGATTTCATCATTGCCCTCGGAACGCACCCCCCCATGGACGAAGCCGCCATCGAAGCGCTTCTGGGAATGAGCACCAAAGAACGCCGGGAACGTTACCCCAACGTTACTGTTTTCAACCACAGCTGGAAAGACCCTCAAGCCCTGACAACCATCGGAGTCATCACGGCCGAAGAAGCCAGCCAAATCAGCAATGGCAGGCTATCCATAGAAGTCCCTGTAACCGTCAACAAAGCCGTTCTGGATTATGATCACCTTGTCGTTTGCGGTCCGGTATTCCCGCACGAAGTCGCCGGTTTCTCTGGCGGCAACAAATACTTCTTTCCGGGGATCAGCGGTGCAGAAGTGATTGATTTTTCCCACTGGCTGGGCGCCCTTGAAACAAGTTACGCAACCATCGGCATCAAGAATACACCGGTTCGCAGAACCATCGACCGGGTTGCCGGGATGATCGACCGCCCCAAAACGGCAATCTGCATGGTAACGACCACCGACGGGCTAGCCGGTTTGTACATCGGCAACATCCAACAAGCCTGGGAAAAAGCGGCGGAACTTTCTTCGAAAGTGCATATCCGCTACGTCCAAAAACCGTTCCGTCAGGTGCTTTCCATCATCCCCCGAATGTATGACGACCTGTGGACAGGCGCAAAAGGAATGTACAAACTCGAACCCGTAATTGCCGACGGCGGCGAAGTGATTATCTACGCCCCGCATATCGATGAAGTTTCCTACGTACACGGGAAGATCATCGACGAAATCGGTTATCACATACGGGATTATTTCGTCGCACAATGGGACAAATTCAAGGACTATCCCTGGGGAATTCTGGCACATTCCACCCATTTGCGCGGCATGGGCACTTACCAAAACGGGGTCGAGCGCCCGAGAATCCGGGTTACCCTGGCAACAGGCATTCCACGCGAACGCTGTGAACGCATCAATCTGGGGTACCGTGATCCGGCATCGATCGACATCACCGCATGGAAAACCCGCCAATCACAAACCAGCGATATCCTCGTCGTCCCGCATGCCGGTGAAATGTTATACCGCCTGAAAGGCAAAAGGCACTGAAACCATGAGCGCTTTTACAGAACCCTACGTGCTTTCTCTGGATATCGGCTCATCATCCGTGCGGGCAATTGTCTTCGACCGTACAGGCAGGATAGTCGATGGCGGCAATGCGCACAGAAAACACCGCCTGCAAACCTCCCCCGACGGGAAAGCAGTGAGTGACCCTGACGAATTGCTCGGGAAACTCTTTCACTGCATCGATGAAGTATTGTCCCGGCTTGGTGACGACTCCCGCAAGATTGCCGCTGTCGGAAGCTGCACATTCGTCAGCAATGTTCTCGGAGTAAACCAAACCGGCGTCCCGGTTACACCGCTGTATACCTATGCAGACAGTCGTCCGGCAGAGGATGCAAACACCTTGCGCGCCATGCTTGACGAAAGCTTCATCCACCAGCAGGCAGGCACATTGTTTCATCCCAGTTATTTACCCGCACGCTTCCTGTGGCTGAAGCGCACCCGCCCGAAATTATTCGGTAAAGTTGCCCGGTGGTTGTCCATCGGCGAATATATGACGGGCAAACTCTTCGGCCAAACCGCTGTCAGTTACTCCGTAGCCTCCTGGAGCGGGCTTCTCAACCGCCATACGCTTGACTGGGACGAACACCTGCTCGCCGACCTTCCCGTCAGCAAAGACCGGCTCTCCCCATTGGTCGATGTCGATTCTGCCTGGAAAGGGCTGAAACCGCCATTCGACAAGAGGTGGCCTGCGCTCTCCGGCATTCCCTGGTATCCGGCAGTTGGAGACGGTGCAACCGCCAATATCGGCAGCGGATGCGTTTCACCCGACCGGTTCGCCATTACCATGGGCACATCCAGCGCCGTGCGTGTCGTTCTTCGCGGCAACATCCCCGTCGTACCCCACGGTTTGTGGAGTTACCGGGTAGACAAAGATCATTCCCTCGTTGGCGGAGCGTTGAGCGAAGGCGGCTGCGTTTACGAATGGCTCACGAACACCCTGAAACCGGATGAGCGCAGCAGCAGGCAGCAGGCAATCGCTGCTATTCCCCCTGATTCGCACGGATTGACTTTTCTGCCGCTCCTGGCTGGCGAACGCAGCCCCGGCTGGAACGGGAACCTGCGCGGTGCGCTGCTGGGCATCTCACTGGCAACGACCCCGCAGGAAATCCTGCGTGCCGCGATGGAAGGCGTTGCCTACCGAATTGGCTTGATTTATCGGTTGCTCGAACCATCCCTTCCGGCAGACACACAGGCAATTGCCAACGGAGGCGCTTTACACAATTCCCCTGCCTGGGTGCAAATCATCGCGGATGTGCTCGGCCGCCCGGTATCGATCTCACTTGCCGAAGAACCATCTGCAAGAGGAGCGGCAATGCTTGCCCTGCGTTCGCTGGGAGTAGTGCCCGACCTGGCATCTTTCCCACCCTTGCTTGGCAAAACCTGCACGCCGAACCCGGCACACCATGCTATTTATCAAAAAGCCATTCAGCGCCAAAAACGCTTATACGGCTTCATTCAACAAGAAACAAGTGGAGAATAAGACAATGAAACAATGTGATATCGGATTAATCGGTCTGGCAGTCATGGGGCAGAACCTGGTGCTCAACATGAACGACCACGGCTTCAAAGTTGCCGTTTTCAACAGAACGATCTCGAAGGTAGACAGATTTATCAACAACGAAGCCAAAGGCACCGAAGTTGTCGGTACCCACTCCATCGAAGAGCTGGCAAGTGTATTGAAACGCCCCCGCCGGATTATGTTGATGGTCAAGGCAGGCCCGGCTGTCGATGCCTTCATCGAGAAACTCCTCCCTTATCTTGAACCTGGAGATATCATCATCGATGGCGGCAATTCGAACTTCCACGATTCAATTCGCAGAACGGAATACCTCGAATCCAAGGGATTATATTTCATCGGGGCAGGGGTCTCCGGTGGAGAAGAAGGCGCCAGACGCGGCCCCTCGATCATGCCGGGCGGTTCTCCGGAAGCATGGGCGCATGTCAAGGATATTTTCCAGGCGGTTTCTGCCAAGGTCGAAAACGGCACCCCTTGCTGCGACTGGGTCGGAGAAAACGGCGCAGGCCACTTCGTAAAAATGGTACACAACGGCATTGAATACGGTGACATCCAGCTGACTTGCGAAGCCTATTTCCTGATGAAAAAAGTTCTGGGCATGAGCACAGATGAAATGAGCGAAGTGTTTGCATCCTGGAACAAGGGCAAACTGGATTCATACCTGATTGAAATTACCCGTGATATCCTCGCCTTCAAAGACACCGACGGCTCACCGCTCGTCGAAAAAATCCTCGATGTAGCCGGGCAAAAAGGCACCGGACGCTGGACAGCAATCACCGCACTGGAAACGGGTGTTCCGCTGACATTGGTCGTCGAAGCCGTGCTGGCACGCTACCTCTCCGCAATCAAGGAAGAACGCGTGCAAGCCTCGAAAGTCCTCTCCGGCCCTGAAATCCGTTTCGATGGCGATAAACAAACCTTCCTCGAAAACATCCGTCAGGCACTCTACGCAGCCAAGATTATTTCCTACACCCAGGGATATATGCTGATGAGAACCGCCGCCAAGGAATACCACTGGAATCTGAATTATGGCGGCATCGCCCTGATGTGGCGCGGGGGGTGTATCATCCGCTCGGTCTTCCTCGGAGAAATCAAAAAAGCCTACGACCGGACGCCGGATTTGTCCAACCTGCTGCTGGATCCATACTTCCGCGGAGAAGTCGAAGGCGCAGCCACCGGCTGGAGAAAGACAGTCGCCTTTGCCGTGGAAAACGGTATTCCTGTACCGGCAATGTCCAGCGCACTGGCCTTCTTCGACGGATACCGCACCGACCGGCTGCCGGCTAACCTGTTGCAGGCACAGCGGGATTACTTCGGCGCTCATACCTACGAACGCATCGACAAACCGCGCGGTGAATTCTTCCACACCAACTGGACAGGCGAAGGCGGCGATGTAACCTCCAGCACCTACGACGCCTGAGCCACCTGCCCCGGCAAGGGAAAGCCGCAAAACAAAGGCTTCTTGCACATAAACGCGCAAACACCATCCCCTGTATTTTTTGCACGAAAACGCAGGGGATTCTTTTTTCCTGCTTTTGCCACACCCCGCCGCCCTTTGCCCATGAAAACCTTCCCTGATGAAAAGAATCCGGCGCCAAACACAAAGTGCTGATGGTAAAATCTAATCACAATCAAACAAGGGGATTTTTGCGGACCAAAGAACAATCGCAGGCAAGGCATGATGGAGAAAACCATGGACGAAAACCTTACAACAATCCTCAAATCGAAAACCAAACAAGTCAAAATCAACCGCAGCAAACCTACCGTGCTCATCGGAGAACGCATCAATCCCACCGGGCGCAAAAAAGTGCTCCAGGCGCTGAAAGAAGGAAATTTCGATATGGTGCGTCAGGATGCCATTGCCCAGGTCAACGCAGGGGCAGCGGTACTCGATGTCAACGCCGGCGTTCCCGGTGCAGACGAACCCGCCTTGCTTTCGAAGGTAATGCAAGCGGTGATGGATGCCGTCGATGTTCCCCTGAGTATCGATACGGCAAACCCCCGAGCGCTGGAAGCCGCCCTCAGTTTGTACGAAGGAAAGGCGCTGGTCAATTCGGTCAACGGCGAAGAAGATTCCCTTGCCGCTGTCCTGCCTTTGGTCAAAGATCACAATGCAGCAGTTATCGGGTTGTGCATGGATGACGACGGAATTCCGGCAACCCCCGAAGGAAGGCTCAGCGTAGCGGAAAAAATCCTCGACAGGGCAGCCCGGCTGGGCATTCCGCCCGAAGATGTGATCATCGACCCGCTGGTGTTGACCATGGGCGCCGACCACCACGCCGGCATGATCACGATGAAAACCGCCGAGCTGATTTCCCGTAAACTTCATGTGAACCTGACCATGGGCGCAAGCAATGCATCCTTCGGGCTGCCGAACAGGAAAGTGCTCAACATTGCTTACCTGACCATTGCCATTTACGCCGGGATCACCTGCCCGATTACCAACCCCATGGTGCCGGAAATTGCCCAGGCGGTTCTGGCAGCCGATTTGATTCTTGGCCGTGATGAATACTCGATGCGCTGGATCAAGGACTATCGTAAACGCAAAAAAGCCGCCGCAGGATAATTTGCCAAATACGGGGTAGGGGTAGTCCCCCCCGGACGGCAAAATCGACAGGAAACCCACAATATTTCGAAGCCGGTTCTCCCGGGCACAACCCGGCGCAGAGCGCACAACTTCCGGCACTTGTAATTCTGTAATACAAGTGATATAACTTGTATACAAGGAGTTTCCTTTGATGACAAAATCCCGAAAAGATCAATTCTACGCCGTGCTGACCGGGGATATCGTCGGCTCGACCCGTTTCATGGGAACAGAACGGAAGAAACTTTACGATTGCATCACGCAGGCATCGAAAAAACTCGCCGAAGCGTTCCCGCAGAGCATCCCGCTTGTGCCGGCAATCTTCCGGGGCGACTCGTGGCAGGTATTGGTAAAAAACCCTTCGAAATCCTTGCGGATTGCCCTCTATTTCAGAGCCTTGCTGAAATCCTGTAATGCCGGCATCGCTGGCAAACGGATTGATAGCCGAATAGCCATCGGTATCGGCACCATCGATTTTCTGCCACCCCGTGAAGTCTCCAGCGGTGACGGAGAAGCCTACCGCCTTTCCGGGGACGGGTTGGACAAGATGCCAAAAGCACACCGGATGGCAATTTCCTTTCCCTCTCGGATGAAGGCTTCTGCCGAGTGCCAGGCAATGCTTGTCATCATCAAACTTATCGACAGTCTCGCCGGAAAATGGACGGAAGGGCAGGCAAGAGCCGTTTGCGGCGCATTGCTGGGTTATACCCAAAAAGCAACCGCTTCGAAATGCTTCACCCCGGAAATAAGCCAACAAGCGGTTTCCCAGCATCTGGAAAGAGCAGGCTGGGACTCGATTTCTCCCGCACTGGATTTCTTCGAAGCGCACATCCATGACCGGCCATGAAACAACCGTTCAGCATTGTTATCGTTCAATACAAGTTCTAACGCTTGTGTTTGGCGAGGAGGCAAAAAGATGACGCTGATACAAAACATTTTGCTGCTGGCTATCCCCCTGATTACCGCCCAGGCAATTGGCTTGCTTCTCTGCCATCCCGTCAGTGACAACGCCAGTAATAAGGAGAACGGAAGCGGGGAACAATGTTCTCTTCGTTCGCTCGGCTTGCAATCACTGCTCATCGGATTTCTGGGTATCGTATTGCTCGGCACCCGCGATACCTGTGCGCTTCTGGCTGGGGTTGTGCTTTTCTTCGTTCACTTTCTGTATGGGTTTGCCCGTGGAAAATTCCCGGGTACTTCACACCATTCATTGCGGAATTTCCTGCTCCTTCGAACCCTATATCTCATCGTCATTGCCCTGCTGGCTTACGCCGCCGCAAGCAAAGGGCTTTCAGCAACAACGAACCTGTGGTATCGCTGGTTTGGGATCACTTTTTATCAGGGTGCTTTGCTGATATTCGGGGCAATTACCTGTATCTCCACCGGTGAAATCGTCGTCAGCCTGGCACTCCGTCCATTTTGCCAGAAACTTGAATCTGCCAGAAAAGCAGAAGACAAGGCGGCAAAAACGAATGGGGAAAAGCCAAAAGCCAAGGGCTTCGAAAACGGCGGCAAGACCATCGGTTACCTCGAACGGGCATTGATTTTCATCTTCGTGATCACCAATTACCCCGCCGGCATCGGCTTTTTGGTCGCAGCCAAATCGGTATTCCGGTTCGGTGAACTCAATAACCGGTCGAACAGAATGGAAGCGGAGTATATTATCATCGGAACCTTGTACAGTTTCCTTTGGGGAATTTTCTCGTCCAATGTGGTGTATGCACTTCTGCTATACACCACATCCATCCTGCAATAACATGCAGGCTATCGTCGAACAAAGTATATTTTCCGAAAGCAAGGATAATACATCATGAACAAGAAAAAACGCATCAAAATTACCATGGTTTGGAAGTTTATCTATTGGTTCGTCGTTTGGGCATTAATCTTTTTGCCGGCTGTGCTTATCCCCATATCCCTGTCCGGTTTCTGGTTGACCCTCTCAAGAATTGCTGGCGGTGTCATGCTCATCTACTCTCTGTTTCTATCCAGCAGCGGCGGCAGGGTTCTTGCCCGCTTTGCCCATCAGGAAGAACGGGAAACAATCTGGCCGGACAAGTTTACAGAATTCGGGCTTTTCGGGTGCATGCGTCACCCGATGCACATGGGCTTGGCGCTATTCCCCGTATCCGTTGCCCTGCTTACCGGCCGGATACTGGCGTTATGCAGCGCAGGCTGGGGGGTAGCGGCCGCTTTATGGTTCGTGCTTCAAATCGAAGAAAAGGATGTGTTGGAAAAATTCGGGATGCGCTACTTCGAGTATATGCAAAAAGTACCGCCGTTTTCACTCAACCCCAAATGCCTTGCCGAAGGGTTGAAAATCTGGAAACACCCGGATAAATCCCCCGAATAGACAAACCCGTCATCTGCAAATTCATCCTGTCAGCCGCTGCATCGTTGCGTCTTTACGCCGAAGCAGCGGTCTTTTTTGCTTGTGCCGTAACATTTTCATCGGTTTCAGCAAAGAATGCCCTCATCAAACCCTTTCCCGCAAGGTGCGAATTACAAAATAATGCCGATGAAATACCCGCTTCCTTCATCCCTATTAATCCGAAACAGTGGGGCGAGCAATCCGGCAGAGCGATTAGGGTCAAGTGTACCCAAGCAAATGGGGTACTCTGCACCTGTATTTTGTTTGTGGAAAACCGTACAATCAAACCGGATCTATAATTCATCCTTTTTCAACCTTACAAGGAGGTTACTATGGCAATGTCTTATCGGGAAATTTGGGGCGCACTGCATGGCTTGATCTTCGGAGCATTGTTTTTGCTTTCGTTTTCAGGCGGATTGTTTGCGCTTTACAGCCTTCGTCCCGAATGGTCTACAAAAGAAGGTATCGAAGAAAAGGTGGCAAAACTCAAAAGCTGGACATGGGTGCTCGCCGCAATCGTTTGGGCGACCGTGCTCACCGGCGCCTATATCGTATATCCGTGGTACCGGGCAAAACCGCCGGCGGATGTTACCAGCCTGGTTGATTTTCCCCGCTCATTTCTCCTGGCTTCCGGCAATCTGGCCGGTTGGCATAAATTCGGCATGGAATGGAAAGAACATGTTGCCTGGATTGCCCCGATTGCCGCAACAATCGTCGCCTATGTAATTTCGAAATATGGTGCGCAGCTGGCAAAAGAACCGCAAGTTCGTAAAGCGGTGGCATGGTTCTTTACCTTTGCATTTGCCGTCGCCGCAATAGCCGGCGTTTTGGGCGCTTTCATCACCAAAGCCGCACCGGTACGCTAAGGAGGTTCAAGATGACAACGAAAATCGAAGGAAGAATTCCAAACGGACCCGCAGCAGCAGCCTTGCTTGCCGGCGGGATCGGCTCTCTTGCCATGGGATTGCTCACAACGTTATCGGAAGCGATCAAATCCTTTGGCTCCGCCCTCAATTGGTACAATCCCACAGGGTCGCTAAGCGGAAAATCCACATTGGCAGTCATCATCTGGCTGGCTGTTTGGTATCTGCTCGCAAAACAATGGGGCAGCAAAGATGTTGACTTCGGAAAGATTACCCTGATTGCCATGATCGTTTTTTGGCTCGGTGTACTTTTCACGTTCCCCCCGTTTTTCGACCTGTTCGTCGGATAAAATTCCCCGTCAATTCAGGGCTTTCGAAAGCGGTGCAGCGTTTCGCTCACCGCTTTTTTCTGTCTCCCCGGTTATTCCTGCTGATGGCGGTAATCTTCCAGTCTGTGGCGCAAGGCATATGTCGCCAGCTCGATCCGGTTGCGCAGGTTCAGCTTATCCAAAAGCGTGCTGACATAATTCCTGGCAGTGATTTCGCTGATATTCAAAGCCGCCCCGATTTCCCGGTTGCTCTTCCCGTGAGAAACCAGCAAGAGAGTATCCAGTTCGCGGGGAGAAAGGTCACGGAAAGCATCCTGTTCCATTTTGGTTTGATACGAATTCACCTGGGCAACAAGTTTGGCGGTTGTTTGCGGGTCGAGAGCAAGTTCCCCTCTCACCGCCGCCCGAATAGCCCGCAGCAATTCATCATTGCCCACTTTTTTCAGTACATACCCCGAAGCACCTGCCCGCAAAGCATCGATGACAAAAGCATCGTTGAGATAAGACGTCAGCATAATCACCTGAGTTTCCGGCAGCACCTTGCGAATTTCACGACAAGCTTCAAGCCCGCTGCGGTCCGGCAGCTGCACATCCAGCACGACGACATCCGGTTGATGAGCAATGGATTTCCGAATGGCTTGTTCACAGGTACCGGCTTCGTCGACAACCTGAATATCCGTCTCGTATTGAAGCAGTGTACGCAATCCCAGGCGCACCACTTCATGATCATCGACAATCAATACACGAATCGGAGCAGGACTCATTCGCACTCCACCGGCATATCAAGGGAAACGATCGTCCCTTCCTTGCCTGCATTCTCAATCTGAAAATCCGCATTCAACAAGCGTGCCCGGTCACGCATATTGCGCAAGCCATACCCTTCTTCGACATCATCCGGCATTCCTTTCCCGAAGTCATGGATGCTCAATTTCAGGCGATCGTTCACACAGGCAACTTTCACCTCGATGCGCGGGCTGTTTGCATGCCGGATGGCATTCGAAATTGCCTCCCGGGTGAATGCCGTCAGATGATTGATTTGTTCGAGATTGAGGCAAGGCGTTTGCTGCAAATCCCAAACCGAATCGACCAAAATGGCATGTTTCGCTTCTTCCAGCAACGGCGTTAATGCGGGGATGATTTCGACAACCTGCGTATCAGGCTGAAGCCGCGGCAGAAAAGCACGCAATTGATCGATAACCTGATTGATGCTCATCAGCAGTCTGCGCATCTCCCCGCGCAATGACGCAGGAATTTTCCGGCTCAGCGCATCGGCCTGCAACCCCGTTGCATAAATCTGCTGGAGAACATTGTCATGCAAATCGCGTGCAATCCGCTCTCTTTCGATGGCAATCACCTGTGTTTCTTCCATCCGGCGAATCATTTCACTGGTTTCGATATTGAAAATATCAAGAGCACGAATAATCGAAAAAGAAAGCACCAACCCCGCCAGTGAGCGGAAAACCTGAACGGGAAAAATCACCAAAGCCTGAAAAGAGTCTGTGTTGACGATATTCCCCGGAAAGACTGTCGACGGGGGCACAATCAAGCCGCCCATGATTCCATAAAATGCCAGCGTGGCAGCTGCCACCTCGAAAGCCCGGTCAATGGCAGGCAAACCAAACCGCTGAATTTGTTTGTGCACCTGATTGAGCAATCCATAGGCGGCAATCAATCCACCGGGGAAACAAAGGAGATAACGCGCCATGGCGTCAGCAAAAGCATGCCATTGTTCCATATCGCGGATGAGCATCAGCCCAATCCAGAACGGACCGACAAGCCAGACGGCAAGCAAAACACCGGAAACAAAGCGGACTCCCTGCCAGCGTTTCGGCAATGGCCTGAACAATGCAATGCCAAACTGGAAAAGACAAAAAAAGGATGCCGCCAGCAACAAAAGTTGCCAGGTTTGCAAAATCGTAACAACCGCATGCGGAAGGATAGACTGTTGTATTGGAATGAACAGGTCTCCCCACTCATGAAAGCCATGTAAAACCCCGAAACCTGCCAGCCAGGGCAGGCTGCGCGCCAAATTCAATCGTGAATATTGCCGGGATTGAATGGCAATTGCGAATCCCAGAATGAAAAAAGCCTGCCCGTAAACGAACAAAATCAGCGGTTGATTTTCGGTAAACCATATCCGGAGGAATGATCCCATTTTGAGTTTTCTTCTTTCCAGAAAAGACGGTGCCTGTGTTGCCAAAAAAGAAGGTTACTAATTTCAGAATTGTATGGAATAGAAAGCAACTTATTCGATGTATTATGTCCAATAATTAAGTCTAGTGTATCATTAATTCCCGTATTTCGACAAAACCGCCTTGAACAAAGCCCCCTGGGCTCCCATTTTGAGGAATAATACCGCTAAGTGCATTCCGGAAAAGGACTTAACTTATCCCCAATTAATAATATGTATTTGTATGTAGTAGTCTTAGTAGGGGGCGTGGAAATGTGGATAAGTCAGAAAACGGTCTTTCGCATCCATGGATATTGGGGACTGCAAACAGGTGCATGGCAGATATGCCGGGTACATATACCGAAACCTTCCCCGTCGAGGCGTGGATAACTTGTTGAGCGATAAGCGCATAATTGGCTGGAAAAACCGATTTTCGCTATATGGGTACATTGCTATCGTTGCCCCCATATAACGGGTGATGCAGCTGCCCGGCAATCTTCGTGATCCCCGGATTGTCCCCAGTAAATCGGGTTTATCCACAGATTTCCACAAGTTATCCACAGGTCGACGCTTCCCGGACGATTGCCGGTTGACGGCTTGGCTTGTCTTGTTTTATAATGCCTGTTAGATATTCGTCTAATTAGACAAATGCCTTTGACGTTCGGCAGGTGTAGCGATGGAAGAACAAATAGTATCTTGGGATATTGGCACCGGGTATGATTTATTCGCCAGTTTGGTGGTCTTGCATAAACCGGCAAATTTCGGTTTGCGGGCATCATGGGCGGCAGGGGTTCGTTCGAGAGTATCTTCGGGAAACCGGGAAACGCTGGAACGGGCGCAGGCGGTGATTCATATTCCGCTGGAATGGCTCTATTCGCTTGACGGTGAGAAAAACGCCCAAAAGGTCATCCGTGCTTTGGAAAAAATGCCTCCCGAAAAGCGTTTGCAAAGTCTGGTTCATTTTCATGATCAGGATGAAAGCATGAGAGTGATATTGCAAAATATCGCCGGGCGGGGCACCTGGAACGATGCTGATGAAAATGTCTTGCGGAAGGCGCTGCAAAAGTTCCGCCGGCCGGTCAAGCAAAAAACAGTCCGGACAATCCTCGATATTTGGGCGTCGCCGGCAGCGTTCGGGGAAGCCTATCTGGAAGCGTTACAGGATTATTATCGGGTGTTCTTCATGGAAGAGGAGCGGCATATTCGTAAATCCCTCTCGCAGGCTTTGGAAAATGCCCGGCAGCTTTCGAAGACCATGCCTCTCGGTACGCTGGTTGAGACCCTGTCTCATGGTGTTCGCTATACCGAAATCTCCCGTCTTGCCCGATTGGTGATCATCCCTTCCTATTGGCTTTCTCCCCTTGTCGTTTTCGAGAAGATTTCAGAGAGCATGGGCATGTTTTTGTTTGGCGCCAGACCGGAGCACGTATCTTTGGTCCCCGGGGAGGTCATTCCCCCCAATTTGCTGACCGTTCTCAAAACGCTTTCCGATCCCACACGGCTGCGTATTCTGCGCTACCTCAAGCGGGAAAAAATCACCCCGGCGGAACTTTCGCGAAGGCTGCGTCTTCGGGCGCCTACGGTTACTCACCATTTGAACGCATTGCGTCTTGCCGGGTTGGTTTCGATCACCCTGGATGAAAAACACGAACGCCATTACCAGGCGCGTTTGGACGCAATTGAAACCACTTTCGATGTATTGATGCAATTTCTTGGAGAAGATGTAAAAGATGACGGACACGACGAGCGTGATTCATGATCCAGCGATTTAATGGCAGGGTCATTCGTATTTCCAGAAACTATCTTGCGCGCTTGCGCCTCTTTCGCCACAATGCGCGCCTGTATTTGATTAATGTCATCCTTACCGGTTTGTCGATGGGGGTGTACAGACTGCTGCTGAATTTCTACATTCTCAGCCTGGGGTACGACGAAACCTTGCTTGGGCTTTTGATTACCATCAGCGGTTTTTCGTCCCTGATTTTTGCTTTGCCGATGGGCTTCGTTTCCGATACCATCGGACGGAAGAAATCCCTGATCATTGGCGGACTGCTTATCGGGTTGTCCATCTTTGGCATGATTCTCTTCCCCAGTCAATGGATGTTTTATGCCATGAGCGTCATGTCCGGGTTGGGGCAAAGTTTGTGGTCGATTACGATGGCACCGTTCCTGATGGAAAACAGCGGCGAAGAAGAACGAACCTATCTGTTCAGCTTCGGCGCCGGGCTGCAAATGCTTTCCGCTTTCACCGGCAACTGGATTGGCGGCTATCTGCCAACATTGATTGGAAATATGCTCGGGGTTTCCGCTGTCAACAGCCGGGCGTATGCCGGTTCGCTGCTTGTCGTCGGAACGATGTTCATCCTCGGTCTGGTGCCCTTGCTTATGCTGCGAACCTGGCAGGTTGCCAGTGATGAAAAATCCGCCTTTACCCCGTTGACTTACGCCAAAAAACACCCGAAATTGCTGGGTAAGTTGATTGGTCCGATTGTGATTACCTCGGTCGGGGCGGGGCTGGTGATGCCTTTCATGAATGTGTTTTTTCGTGTGGTTTATCACCAGTCTGACCATGTCATCGGAACGATCTTTGCCTGGGGATCACTGTCCATGGGGCTGGGGATGCTGCTGGCGCCCCTGCTGGCCGACCGTTTGGGCAAGATGAAAGTGGTCGTTTTCTCTCAGGCGTTGTCGGTTCCTTTCCTGATTTTGTTGGGCTTTTCTCCGTGGTTCTGGTTGAGTGCCGGCGCCTATTTCGTCCGCAATGCCCTGATGAACATGAGCAACCCGGTTTACCAGACCTTCGTC
Organism: uncultured Anaerolineales bacterium; assembly: GCA_964457375.1. Taxonomy (GTDB): domain Bacteria; phylum Chloroflexota; class Anaerolineae; order Anaerolineales; family UBA11858; genus G519. Next base: position 13,588 of record CAYWFK010000009.1, on the reverse strand, counting down.
ATGGAAAGTGTGGAGCCGGGCGCACGGGCAACCGTTGCCAGCCTGGTGAGTATGTCGTGGAACTTTGGCTGGGCTTTGAGCCCCACGGTTAGCGGGTATTTGCAGGTGAAGTATGGCTTCGGCCCGCCCTTTGCCGGAACGGTTTTGCTCTACTCGATTGCAATCATCCTGTATTGGCGCTTCTTCCTGCACGGGAAGGATGCCGGGGTGCACCCCGCCGCCCAACCTTCCGCGTGACCCTGTTCCCTGATTATCCTGAGGTGCTTGCCCAAAACCATGACTGAAATCAAAGCAGTATTGCGCACTTATCTCACCCGAATTCGAACGTTCCGTCCGAACGCCCGTCTGTACCTCATCTATGTGCTGACGGTGGGGGCGACGATGGGCGTTTTTCGGCTGATCTTCAACTTTTATGTGCTCAGTCTGGGTTTCGATGAAGCGCTGATGGGCAATCTGATTTCGACTACGCAGTTTACAGGAATGCTGCTGGCGCTTCCCATTGGTTTCTTGGTCGACAAGATTGGCAGAAAACCGTTGCTGGTCAGCCAAAGCATCCTGATGACGATTGCTATTGGTGGCATGGCTGTTTTTGCCACTGTGCCGGTATTTTATGCCATGAACGTTTTGCTGGGCGTTGTGCAGAGTATCTCTGCGGTCGTCATGGCACCCTTCTTGATGGAAAACAGCGGGAAGGAAGAGCGTACCTACCTGTTCAGCTTCAGCTCCGGGCTGCGCATGGGCTCGGTTTTCATCGGCAACTGGCTTGGCGGCTATCTGCCCGGCTGGATTGGTGTCTGGCGGCATGCTGCCCCGACGAGCAGCGTTGCTTATGGCGGCGCTTTGCTTTCGATTACGGTGATTTCCTTCCTGGGGTTCATTCCCCTGCTTTTCATTCGCAGCACGAAAACAACAGGCAAAGAGACCCCCGGGTTTGCGCCTTTTCAGTTTGCCATGCGGGAACCGAAACTTATCGTCAAACTGCTTTTGCCCTCTTTACTGATATCGATTGGGGCAGGGCTGATCATGCCTTTCATGAATGTTTTCTTCCGCGTGGTTCATCATCAGTCTGACCAAATGATTGGCACGCTGTTTGCCTGGGGTTCATTGGCGATGGGTGTGGGCTTCATGATTGCCCCGCCGCTGGCAGACCGGATCGGGAAAATCCGCCTGGTGATGATCACTCAGGGGCTTTCCATTCCGTTCATGATTCTTTTGGGGTTCTCCCCGATTTTCTCGTTGAGCACATTTGCCTATTACGTGCGTCTGTTCCTGATGAATATGAGTTCCCCGATTTATCAGACCTTTGTCATGGAGCAGGTGGACGAAGGTGCTATGGCGACGGTGGCAAGTTTGGCAAGCATGACCTCGCGCTTTGGCCGGGCATTCAGCCCGTCGATTAGCGGTGCGCTCCAGGTCAGTTATGGCTTTGGCCCGCCCTTTGGAATTGCCGCCGGGTTGTATACCGCTGCGATTTCATTGTATTGGTTCTTCTTCTTGCGCGGAAAAGAAGAGAAACAGACAGCGGCGATGTCCGGTGCATAAAAAACCTCTTGGCTGCTATGCCGGCGCAATCACCGTGCCGGATGGAATCTTCGCATTCTTGGGGATGACGACGATACCGTCACGTACAACCCAGTCTTCGTGATCCAGTTCGGTCCCTTTGGGGAAGGAACGCACGATGACATTATCGCCGATTTGAGCGTTTTTATCGATGATTGCTCCCTGGATTTGGGAATTCCTGCCTATCCCCGGGCGGGAATTCCCCTTCCGGTTCGCCTTGATTTGTTCGTAATAATCCGCCCCCATTAGGATCGAATCCCGCAAGACAACACCGTCCTTGATTTGACTGCGCAACCCGATGACGGCATTGCGGATATCCGCTTTGCCAATTCGGCAGCCGTCGGCAAGCAGCACGTTTTCGAGTTTTGCCCCGTTGACCACTGAGCCGGGGAGAAAGCGCGGGCGTGTGTAAATCGGGTTGTGGGGGTCATAAAAATTGAATGGCGGGGTTTTGGATGCAAGCTTGAGGTTGGTTTCATAAAACGACCGGATCGTTCCGATATCTTCCCAATAATCATCGAAATCATATCCGACTACTCTGTGCTCATGGATGGCTTTTGGTATCACTTCCCCGCCAAAATCATCATCCTCGCTGTCGGTCAGGGTCTTGATCAGAACCTCCGTTTTGAACAGGTAGATGCCCATCGAGCCGAGATAGGGGCGTGCCGGGTCGTCCCGGCTGACGAAAGCCGCCTGGATGGCGGGATCTTTTGGCTTTTCGATGAAGTCGATAATCGTTCCGCTTTTTTCACGTTTGAGCAGCCCGAAACGGGGTGCCTGTTCTTGTGAAACCGGCTGGACGGCGATGGTAATATCTGCGTTTTTCTCCCAGTGATAGGCAGCCATTTTTTCGTAATCCATGCGGTAGAGGTGGTCTCCGGCAAGAATGATGACGAAATCCGCACCGGTCGACTGGATTTGATAAAGTTGTTTGCGCACGGCATCCGCGGTGCCCTGATACCACGCGTCACTATACGGGGTTTGTTCAGCCGCCCAGATATGCACCCAGCCGCGGTGAAACGAGTCGAAGTTATAGGTTTGCGTGATGTGGCGGTGCAGGGATACCGTGTTGAATTGCGAAAGCACGGCAATGCGCTGAATTCCGGAATTGATACAGTTCGAAATAGGAATATCGATCAGCCGGTATTGCCCGGCAATTGGAACAGCGGGTTTGGCGCGCAGTTTCGTCAATGGATACAGGCGGGTACCGCGTCCTCCGCCCATGATTACGGCGAGTACATTTTCAATGGTTTGCATGATTGCCCATCCTGATTTATTGTAGGTTTCTTTTACTAAGTATAAACGAAATCCCCCGATTCTATTCATGAAATGCTTTGCAGCGGCGAGCGCACCGGAGAAAACAAAACCGCTTCCTGACAGGAAGCGGTGCCTGTGCCGAAGGTGGGAATCGAACCCACACTCCCGAAGGAACACGAGTTTGAGTCGTGCGCGTCTGCCAATTCCGCCACTTCGGCAAGGGTGCGGTTAGTATACTTAATCTTAACCAAGCGGTCAATACTAAATTTCGTTTTGTCAGGGCAAAATTGAAATGTCCTAAAATACCCAAATAGAAATGTCCTGATTATGCAAATATACACAGGGATACGCTCCTTTGTAGAAAATTCATTTGCCGCGGCATTGCTGCCTGCTGCTTGTTCGGGTGGGGCAGCGGTATGGGTACACCCCCGTTGGCTTGTTCCGCGGCATTCATGGCTGCCTGCTCTTGCGTTTGGTCGGTTCCCGCTTTCACTTTCAGGCATTGCCCGTCAAACGCCATTTCTTCCGGCAATTTTCCACACTGACTTTTTCCGCACCTTGTTTCGTCTTTTTTGCTGCCCACAAGTGTTTCCTGCGTTCATGGATTGTCGTCTTTTCTTCTTCGAATATCGTCCTTTCGGTAACATTTTTATTTGAGCGAACGATAACCCCTTGGCAACATTTTGGAGGAACCGAAACATGGATTTGACAACCGTTTTGGTTTGGTCTATAATGTAAACGTTTACAACCAACAAGCCTCTTATGGAAGACCAGTGAACAGCCAAAAGAAACCCAAACGTAAACCACGCGCAACAATCAAGGATGTTGCCAGACTTGCCGGTGTATCGATTGCATCGGTCAGCCGGGTCATCAACCATACTGCCGATGTCTCTCCGGAGACAGAAGCGCGCGTCAAACGGGCAATTTCGGCTCTGGATTACCGCCCTCACCTTGCCGCCCGCTCTCTGGTCAGACGCCGTACCAATACCATCGGGCTGATTCTCCCTGAGTTCGGGGATGAATATGTCTCGTTGCTGCTGCGGGGAATCGAACTGGAAGCAAGAAAGAACGACATGGGGCTGCTCGTCTTTGCAACGCAATACCCGAAAACCATGGAAAACCCGAAGCCGTTGGGAGATGAAAATACCGATGGTGTTGTCGTTTTCGTCGACAGCCTGCCTTTGGCTGACCTGGCTCGTTTTGAACAAATCGGTTTCCCCGTTGTGCTCATTCACCGCACCGCCGCGTATGGCCTCGATATCCCTTGTGTAACCATCGAAAACCGGGATAGTGCCAGAAGAGCGGTGGATCATTTGATTGATGTTCACGGCTACCGGCGGATTGCCTTTTTATCGGGGATGGCCGGCCACGAAGATTCCAGCTTGCGCGAAGTCGGCTATCGTGAAAGCCTGGCGGCACACGGCATTGCCTATGACCCCGCTCTGATTGCGGAAGGCGGCTTCAACCGGGAACAGGCACAGCGTGCCGTCGCAAAATGGCTTCGCACTCAAACGGAAATAGACGCAATCTTTTGCGGTGACGATGAAATGGCAATGGGTGCTTTGTCTGCAATCAACCGCGCCGGAAAGCGCGTGCCGCAGGATATTGCGCTGGTTGGCTTCGACGATATTGCCCCCGCCCGTTATTTGTCCCCGCCGCTGACCACTGTCCGGGCACCCATCGAGCAGGTTGGCGCGCTGGCGGTTCGGCAGCTGATGAAAATCATCCGCGGAGAAGCCGTAGAACCGCTTGTTTTATTACCGACTGAATTGATTATCCGCCAGTCATGCGGCTGTGCATAACAAAACCGTTCTCTTTTTTTTACCAGTCAATGTAAACGTTTACAACTGGATACAGGTAAAGGAGGCTCTATCACATATATCTTCTGACACCAACCCATCCGATTATTTTCCAAATCACTATCCTGAACTTTTTCATTTGTGGAAGGAGAAAAAGAAATGCGTAAGTTTAGTTCCCTTTTTGTTGTTTTGTTGTTGGGCGTCTTTGTGTTGACTGCTTGCCAGTCTTCCTCCGCCCCGGCGGATGCCCCTGAAAAAGCGGATGTCGCCGAACCGGCAAAAGCAACGTCTGTCGATGCGGTTCCGGAAACAGCCGAAGCCACCGAAGCAGCCGATACCTCCGCTTCCGATTCCGACAAAATCACAATTCGCTGGTTTGTTGGCTTGGGCGCAGGCTCCGAACCTGAAAACATCCCCGGGCAGGATGCTCTCGTCAAAAAATTCAATGAGTCCCAGGATCGCATTCATCTCGTGGTCGAGTATGTCGATTACGAACAGGCACCGGATGTGCTCAGCACCCAGATAGCTGGCGGCAACCCTCCGGATATCGTCGGGCCTGTCGGCTGGAGCGGAGTCAACCCCTTCGAAGGGCTTTGGCTGGATATGGAACCCTATCTGAAAGATATGAATTTCGACTGGAGTGATTTCTCGGATGCATCGGTGAAAGCCTATCGTCTGGAAGATGGCTTGGTGGGAATCCCCTTTGCCGTCTATCCGTCTTTCATTTATTACAACCGTGACTTGTTCGATGAAGCAGGGCTTGCCTATCCACCGCATAAATGGGGCGCAAATTACGCCGATGGCGATCCCTGGGATGTTGCGAAACTGGAAGAATTGGCGATGAAACTGACCGTGGATGACAAAGGAAACGATGCCAACAGCCCGGATTTCGACCCCGACCATATCGTTCAGTTTGGTTACCATACGGTTTGGTCTGACGGCATCCGCACGGATTGTGCCGCTCTCTTCGGTGCCGATAATGTCGTCGACGCAGATGGCAAGGCTTACCTTTCTGACAATTGGCGTGAATGCATTCACTGGTACTTCGATGCCGCCCACAAAAAACATTTCTACCCCAACCGCACCTACGAAGTCAGCGACCTCTTGGGCAAGGATAACACCTTCAATTCCGGGCATGTCGCAATGACCAACAGCCACCTTTGGTACACCTGCTGTGTAGCGGATGTGCCCAATTGGGATATTGCCGCTGTGCCGACCTACAAAGGCAAAATCACATCCAAGGTCAACGCAGATACTTTCCGTATTCTTGCGTCTACGAAACATCCGAAAGAGGCAGTGGATGTCGTCGTTTGGATGACGGGTGAGGCTGCTCCGGAACTGTTGCAGATTTACGGCGGCATGCCGGCAAGGCAAAGCCAGCAGGATGATTTCTTTGCCAGTCTGAATAAAACTTTCACCCAGGGTGTGGATTGGCAGGTGGCAATCGACGGGCTTGCTTATCCGGATATCCCCAACAGCGAGGCGAATATGCCCAATTATTCCAAGGCGTTCGATCGGCTTTGGGCGTTCCATACCTTGTTCCTCTCTGAACCCGATTTGGATCTGGATGCTGAAATTGATGTTCTCCTGAAAGATTTGCAGGCGATTTTCGACGAACCTCAAAAATAATCATCTTTCCTGTTGCGTTTAGCATACGTTGAGCCGGCCTGAAGCTTTCAGGCCGGCTCACAGAAAAGCAAAGGCTGTCTTCTTTCATGTCAACCATATTCTCCGAATTCTCGATTAAACGTATCAGCTTCAAGCGGGAAAAGATGAACAAACTGGCCCGCAGTGAAGCACTTTGGGGACTGTTATTTCTCTCTCCCTGGATTATCGGCTTCCTGATTTGGACCCTGATCCCCATGGTGATGTCTTTGGTGTTTTCGTTTACGAATTATGACCTGCTGCACCCCGACCAAACACAGTGGATTGGGCTGGAGAACTATGTCCGCTTTTTCCACGACCCTTTGGTGCGCACCTCCACCCTGGTATCCCTGCGCTTTGCCCTGTTTGCATTGCCCGTTGCGATCATTCAGCCGATTATCATGGCAGGGCTGCTCAACAGTCAGCGGCTCGTCGGAAAGCGGTTTTTCACCACCCTGTTCTACATGCCGTATATCGTCCCCCTGGTTTCTGCGATTTACATTTGGCAGGGGATGATGAATACGCGGATGGGATGGATCAACGTCTTTCTGGAACATCTTGGCATTCCCGGTCCCGACTGGCTGAATTCCACAACCTGGATCTATCCGGCGCTGATTATCATCGGGCTGTGGAGTGTGGGGGATATGCTCATTTATCATCTGGCGGCTATTCAAAATATCCCCACGGAACTTTACGAAGCCGCACGCGTAGATGGCGCTGGCTGGACAGCGACCTTTTTGCACATTTCCTTGCCGATGATTACGCCGATCATCTTCCTGAATTTGGTCTTGTCGCTCATCGGCGTTTTCCAGTATTTCATTATTCCGTTTGTTCTCACCGGCGGCACCGGCAGACCGGGCGATACAACGAAGTTCTTTGCCATGCAGTTGTATAAAGAAGCGTTTGCGTACCGCCATATGGGCTATGCCTCGACCATGGCCTGGATGTTGTTCGTCGTTGTCATGGTGATCACCATTGTGTTGTTCTCGACCCATAAGCGCTGGGTTTACTATGCGGGTGGAGGAAGAGACGAATGACATCGAAATCTGACATCAGGCAAACCGGATTCTCCACAGTTATCTCGAAACAAATGCGGGGTTTCATGGCAAAGGCAACCTTTACGCTCTTCCTTTTGATGATTTTGACCGCGTATTTGTCGCCATTTGGATATATGATGGTCACGGCTGCCAAAAGTTCTGCCGTCAGCGCAGAGCCTTCCGCCCCGTTGTGGCCTGCGGTGAAATCCACCTTCACCTATCAGGGGAAGGAATATGATATTTACAAGGTCCCTACGGAAGACGGTGTGATCCATGAATGGGGCATGGTCAAGAAAGGGCGCGAAGAAAGCACTTTTCTCGACCCGCAAAACCCGGAAGCCGGCCCGATTCCCTGGAAGGGGCGCTGGCGTACTCTGGATCGTTCGTGGAAATTCAGCATCAACTGGGGGAACTTTACCCGTGCCTGGAATGAACTCCGTATGCCCTTGCTGCTTTTCAACACAATCATCATTGCCTTGCTGAGTTCCCTGGGCACGACGGTTTCCAGTGTCGCTGTGGCTTATGGCTTTTCCCGCTTCCGCATTCCGGGCAAAAATTTCATTTTCACGATTTTGATTGCCACCGTTATCTTGCCCGGCTTCGTGACGCTCGTCCCCACCTACACGATTTTCTACCGGATTGGCTGGGTGGGTACCTGGCTGCCGCTGATTGTGCCGCATTTCTTTGCAAATGCCTACAATGTTTTCCTGTTGCGTCAGTTTTTCATGACGATTCCGCGCGAGATGGATGAAGCCGCCATGATTGACGGGGCGAACCCCTTGCGCACCCTGATTTCCGTGATTTTGCCGCAGTCCGTGCCTGTCATTGTCGCTGTGGCGGTGGGGCATTTCCTGTGGTCGTGGAATGATTACTTCACCCCGTTGATTTACCTCGCCTCGGAACGCGATTTGCAGCCGATTGCGCTTGGCATTCAGCGCTACAATTCCCTCTATGGCACCGAGCCGCCCCTGATTCAGGCAAGCTCCCTGTTGGGGTTGTTGCTGCCGGTGATTGTGTTCTTCTTTGCCCAGCGCTATTTCCTGCAAGGAATTGTCTTCACGGGGGTCGAAAAATAGCGTATGGGGAACTATTTTCTTGGTATCGACGTCGGCAGTACGAAAAGCCATGCGCTGATTGCCGACGAAACCGGCCGCGTGCTGGGGATTGGGGTCGGCGGCGCGGGCAACTACGAAGGCGTTGGATGCTCTGGTTATCAGGCGGTTTTGCACGAGATTACCGGGCAGGCGCTGCAATCCGCCGGCATTCCCCGGAGTGAGATAGCCGCAGCCGGTTTCGGTATCTCCGGCTATGACTGGCCCGCTGAACGGACGCTCATTCGAGAGGGGATTGCCGCTTTGGGGCTGGGCTGCCCCGTGAAAATTGCCAATGATACGATCATCGGTCTGAAAGCGGGGGCGCCGCAGGGCTGGGGGGTGGCGCTGGTCGCTGGCACCGGAACGAACTGTTACGGACTGGACGCAAACGGCAGAGAGGCGCATATCACTGGCGCCGGGATGCTCTTCGGAGAGTTTGGCGGGGGCATCGATATTGCCTGGAAAACTTTGCATTGCATCGGCTATGCCTGGACCCGCCGCGGGCCGCAAACGCGCCTCACCGATGCTTTGGTGCATCATCTCGGCGCAAAGCATCCCGCCGATTTGCTCGAAGGCCTGGCTCTGGGGCGGTATCGCGTCGGGGCGGAGATTGCCCCCCTGGTTTTCGATGTTGCCCGTGCCGGTGACCGGGCTGCCCGGGATGTCATCACCTGGCTTGCGCGGGAACTGGCGTTCTCGGCGTTGGGCGTGATCCGTCAGCTCGCGCTTGACACGGCGGCGTTTGATTTGGTGCTCATCGGCGGTATCTTCAATGGCGGAGAATTGCTTTTGCATCCGCTGGAGCGTGAAATCCGCAAGGCTGCCCCCGGGGTGCGCTTTACCCGCCTGACTGCACCGCCTGCTATCGGCGGTGTTTTGCTGGCGATGGAAGCGATGGAAGAAGATGAACGCATCCCCTGCAAAAGCGTTTATCGTCGATTGACCCAAACTGCAATTACGGTATTTGCAGGCACGGAACTCGGGGGCAGCCTCCCGCCGGGTTCACACGACACTGCTTCTGCCGGCATCGGAGCACCTGAATCCGGTTGTGTGTGAGTACCGCCATTCCAAAATCTGAACAGGAGGTCATCATGTTTCTCGAAAAAATCATCCGGCGTAACCCGTCCTTGATTGCATCCGCTGTTCGCCTGCATCAGGAAGGCAAGCTCCCGCCGAACAGTTATGTGCTCGACCTGGATACCATCCGGGAAAACGCCCGCATCATCGCAGACGAGGCGCAAAACCTGGGGCTGAAAGTCTATGCCATGAGCAAGCAAATCGGACGCAACCCCGCCTTTTTCAAGGCGCTGGCTCAGGGGGGAATCGATGCTTATGTTGCCGTCGATATGAACGGAGCGAGAGTCATTCACAAGGCTGGTTACCGCATCGGACACCTGGGGCATCTGGTGCAGGTGCCCCGTGCTGCGGCGCCGGAAGCCGCTGCGATGAACCCCGCATATTGGACGGTTTTCAGCACCGAAAAAGCACAGCAAGCCGCCGCAGCCAGCCTGAAAGCCGGGCATACCCAAAACCTGCTGGCGCGCATTCAGACTGCGGGGGATATTTTCTACATGGGGCACGAAGGGGGCTTCCCTGCTGAGCGAATCGTCGAGGTTGCCGATGCAATCGACGCGCTGCCGGGGGCGGCGTTTGCGGGGATTACCACTTTCCCTGCCTTGTTGTATGATTCGGAGACCCGGCAAATTTCCCCCACGCCGAACCTGAAAACGCTCGAAAACGCTGCAACCGCCCTGCGAAAAGCCGGCAGGGATTCGATTGAAATCAATGCCCCGGGCACGACTTCCGCCAAAGTCATGGCTGCGCTGGCATCTGCCGGCGCCACGCAGGTGGAACCCGGACACGGGCTTACCGGCACCACCCCGCTGCATGCGGTTACCGATTTGCCCGAAACCCCGGCGGTTGTCTACCTGTCCGAAGTATCGCATAGCTATCAGGGGCACCCGTATTGTTTTGGCGGCGGGCTTTATATCGATCCGGTGTTCCCGCCTTACCCGGTTCGGGCACTGGTTGGCAGGGACGCCAAAACCGCTATGCATACGCGTGTCGATGCCACTTTACCGCCGCCCTCGGCAATCGATTATTACGCTATCTTGAATCCCGAAGAAGGCCAAAAGATTTCAGCGGGTGACAGCGTGATTTTTGGTTTCCGCATTCAGGCTTTCGTTACCCGGGCTTTTGTCGTGCCGGTTTCGGGCATCTCGCAAAATGCCCCCGTGGTCGAAGGAGTTTGGATGTCTTCCGGCCAAAAAGCCGATTGGGGAACCGGGGCTTTCCGGATGTAATCCGCCCGCCGGTTGTGCCCTGGGAATTACCGCAGCCTTCCCCCGCACCTTTGTCTTTTCATCTCCGGGCAAGCGTTCGCCCGGCCGGCTCATCCGTGCAGAGCTGCCGCCATCAATCCCCCCGCCATCCTTTGCCCTGATTGTGCAGGGGCGAAGGCGGCGGGTTTTTCTTTTGGTGTGGGGACGGGTGGGGAAGATACCACGAACCGCATCATTCTACGGGGAAAATCAACCGGCGTTTGTCCGCCTGCCGGACGGCGACGGGGTTCTGGTAAAATTACGCAGTGCGGATTGCATTGCGTTTTCAGCCGATTGGAAAATCCCCGGATGATTTGTGAGGCAAAAGAAACATGAAGACAAAACGACAGCGTGTGGCAGCGATTGCAGGGTTGACGATTGCTTTGGTTTTTCCGTTCCTGATGGATTTGGTATTGAAAAAGACCCCGGGAGATTTGCTTGTTCCCCGGCGCATGATTACCGCCCTTGCCGAAGAATGGTTCCTGGTCGTGCTCTTGTTGGCGGTTGTCATTTTCTGGGAACGCAAATCGCTTGCTTCGATTGGATTCAGGAAAATGACCTGGCGGGATCTCTGGTGGGCGTTGGGGGGATTCGTCCTTGGAGTGATGGCATTTATTTTCACCATGCCGCTGCTCAAAGCCCTGGGGCTGAGTTCGGCTTCCGGCGGCATTACAAAACTGGCACAGGTGCCGTTGGCTTTGCGCATAGGAATTGTGCTCACAGCCGGGATTACCGAGGAGATTTTGTTCAGGGGATACCCAATCGAGCGTCTGGGAAGCCTGACCGGCCGGATTGGTTTGGGGGCTGTGGTTGCCTATGTGCTTTTCGTGGCGCTGCATATCCCCTTTTGGGGCATTGGCGGGGCAATCCAGATTGGCGTTTGGAGTATTGTGATTACCGTGCTCTATGTCAAAAGGCGGAATTTGTACGCGTGCATGCTCATGCACATCCTGAATGACGCCTATGCTTTTCTTCTTCTGCCGATCATCTTTCGATACATCCCCAAATAAGCACATCCGGCGTTCGAGGGGTTTCCCCGTGCCGTTGTGGCGTTCCGCCCGCCGCCTTTGCCGCGGGGGCTATGCCGTTTGACTAAACTACAAGGCGTGCACACCGGCGTGCCCGTCTGTCAGGCGGGATTGCCTGCCTGAGGTTCGTGTCGTGCGCCGCTGCCGCTTCCTGCTCGTTTGGGGGCCGCGCCTGCCGGGTGTGCAGCGGTTTTACTTGCAGGTTACCGTGAAGCTGACCGTGTTCGATTGACGGGAATTCGGTTTCGATATTTCGATGCGTGCCCATCCGTTGACGGAGCTTTCGATTGTCAGGAAAAAGTCGACAGGATAGTCGTGGCTGCCGTCTCCGTGGAAACTTGCGGTTTGGGACCCCGGCAGAGTGAATTCAAAACCGGGGGTGCTTGCGCCGGCGATGAACTTGTATTCGAAAGAGCCGGCGCCTTGTGCATGAATCACGCCGGTGAAATTCAGGGTTACCGGGCAGCTGCCGTTGTAGGATGTCTTGTCGATTGACAGGCTGGCGCCGGTTACTGTTGCGCCGCTGCCGCCGGGTGTCGCCGTGGCGCCTTCGCTGCCATCCCTGGCAACCGCAATTGTCAGCCAGATGGGTTCTGTGCCTGTTTCCCCAACGCCAAAGGGGTGCCCGAATTCGTCTTTCAGCCGCCAATAGCCGGTGTATTCGCCTTCTTCCTCCGGTGCGGTGAATTCCACGGTAACATCCAGCACACCGCCGGGCGGGACTTCGGCATTCAGCGGCAGGCTTTCGGCTGCACCCATGCGTTCCCCGCTGACAAATTGCAGGCTGAAACTTTTCGTCCAGGTCGATGCGCCGTTGTTCATCAATCGCCAGGTTTTCTCGAAACTTTCCCCCGGTTTGAAAATCGTCCCGTCGGGGATGGTGATATCGCCCAAAAAGGCAGCCTTGTCGGGTAAGTCTCCCTGCTGGCTGCTGCCGGACGGCTTTTGGTAGGTGCTCCAGTCGAAGGATCCCGGGATGGTGCTGTCGTAGGATTCGACGATTTTCCGCAGCACGGGTTTCGTCTTGCTGGTGTATGTATCGAATTTGGCGGGGTCTCCGTCGAAATAGCCGTAGGTGATTTGGGTGTTGTCCGGCAGGGTTACCCAAAAAACTTCGTCATGATAGTCGTTTTGGCTGCTGACGAAGTCGCGCCCTTTGGCTTCGTAGATTTGCCCGCTGATGACCACTTGTTCGGATGCCGAGGTAATTTCACCGACACCCACGCCGGTTTTGCCGCATTTCGTATAGCGGTAGCCGACGTTCGTCGGGGCGGAAATAGTCACGTAGCCTTGCTGGTAGCGGATGGTCACGCATAATTCCTTGCCGTATTTTCGGGTCAGGTCTGCGAGGTAATCGTTCAGGCTCATCCCCTCCGGAATTTCATCCGTGGGGGTCCCTTCCACGCCTTTTGTCGTCAGTTTGGCTTCCGGGGGATAGGTAACCCGGTATCCGTACAGGCTGTTGGTGTAGGTTTTCCAGCCTTCTGGCGGGTTCCAGGTGCCCGAAGGCTGGCTTTCTCCGCTTTGTTGGGGGGCGGGGCTGGTTTGCGGGGTCGGCAGTACAGCGCTGCTGTTTTCTCCCTGTGTGGCGGTTGGAATGGCAAAACTGAATGGGGTCGGGGATTGTTTTTCTTTCACCGGTTTGTTGCAGGCAAGCTGCACGAAGAGAATAGCAAAAAGGACTAGGGCGAGTTTGCGTTTCATGGGCTGCTCCTCATCTCCTGCGGATACTGGCTGACGGAGTGCTGCCAGTATCAGGATGAATGCGATTGTTTGATCAAGGGGTAATTGCCTGACAGCATCCGGATTGTATTATAGTGCTATTTGTGAGAATACCACAGGTCGGGG
>CAYWFK010000008.1:0-62976 GCA_964457375.1 uncultured Anaerolineales bacterium | reverse complement strand
CGTCTCATTCTTGAAACGGGATTAACCATCGGCGGCAAATCCTTACGAGAGCATTTTGAAGTCACCAATCACCGCGAGGCGATTCTCTATGTTGAGGATCTTGTCTCCCAAGATGTACACATCACACCTTTTCACGTCCGTCAAGTTCATGCACTTGTTTTGAAAAATATTGATTCTGAAAACGCCGGACAATATCGCAAAACACAAGTCCAGATTTCAGGAGCCGCGCATACCCCGCCCGATTCGTGGGAGGTGCCGCGCCTGATGAACGAATGGGGCGCGTGGCTTTTAGAAGCGCAAAAGCAAGACGAGCCGATCTGCATTGCCGCCCAAGCGCATCATCGTCTTGTCAACATCCACCCCTTTGTGGACGGAAACGGGCGCACCGCACGCCTGATTATGAACTTGATTCTGATAAAAGAAGGCTATCCTCCGGCAGTTATTGAGCGCGTCCATCGCAAGCAGTATTATCGTGTTCTTGCCCAAGCGGATGAGGGTAAGATTGTCCCCTTAGTTAATTTTCTTGGTCGGGCGGTTGAACGTAGTTTGCTTCAAACCCTTGACGCAGTTACGCCACAATCTGAACCTAGACCTGCTGAAGAGACTTGGATACCTTTACGCGAAGCCGCAGAAGGTAGTCCCTATTCGCAAGAATATCTTAGTCTTCTGGCTCGCAAAGGACGTTTAGAGGCGATTAAACGCGGGCGCAATTGGTACACCACTCGCAAGGCGATAGAAGCGTATTCCAAAGAGGTGGATTAGCGTCCCCTCTCTCGCAAATTGGCAGGAATACCCACGTTGGTGATGCATAGAAACGATATCAAACACAAAACCACCCCATGAGATTTCTCACGGGGTGGCTATTCTTTTACGTTGAAACTATGCCGGAACTATGCCGAAACCGATAAACTTGGCCTGAACTTGTACCCGTAAACCAGCAAACCGCGCTTGTCCCCGTCCGTTCGCAATTTGCGCGTAACCATTTCCACCGGCATCCCGATTTCCACCTGGGTATCACCCAAATCGGTCAACTGAGCCGTTACCACCGGGCCTTCGTCGAGCTTAACCAAGGCAACCGTATACGGCGCATACTCCTGAAATCCTTCGGGAGCATTATAGATTGTCGTATGCGAATAAACCGTTCCGCGCCCGCTGAATTCATAAGGAGTCTTTGCCTCGCCGCCGCACTCAGGGCAAACATCGCGCGGGGGGAACAATTTGGCATTGCAATGCGGGCAAACTTCCCCCACCAAAGCATACCGCTGTTTTTTCAACCGCCAATGACGCGCTATTTCCATAATGTTTTGCCTCCAACAATAACCGGCAAACCTTCTGCACGGTTTTCGAACTTGCTTTTTTCCGAAAGAATATCATCTAACAGTGTACGCCAAAAAACTATCAGGAACTATCAGATTTCAATCATCTGTACGTTCGAGGATATGCGCAACCGCAGTAGCCGCCGCCCCGCCGAGGCACTGCACAAGCCCGCGCTTCACACCGGCTATCTGGTTTTCACCGGCTTCACCTCGCAGCTGCAACACCGCTTCAACCGCCTGATACACACCGGTTGCTCCCCACGGATTTCCGCGCGCTTTCAGCCCGCCCAGCGTCGCAACCGGCATTTTGCCATTCAGGGAAATCTCGCCGCTTTCCGCCATTTGCCAGCCCTTTCCCGGCAAGGCAAACCCTGCTGCTTCCAGAGACAAGGCGGCATAAATCGAAAACAAATCATAATACTCGAAGAAGTCGATATCCGCCAACGACACACCGGCTTTCCGGCAGGCACGCTCAACCGAAAGACGGGCAGCCCTGAAATCCAGCGGGTTTTGACGATCATGCACAGCAAGCGTATCCGTGACGAACCCCAAACCGGCTATCCTCACCAGCGGATGATTGAACTTTTCCGGGAGCAAGTCCTGCCGTGTCAAAATCAGGGCGGCCGCGCCATCCGCATCCGGTGCGGCATCGAACATATTCAACGGATCTGCCACCACACCTGCCTTTGCATAAACCCTGGAATTGATTGCCCGCCGGAACATCGCATACGGATTACCGGCACCATTCTCATGCGCTGTAACCGGAAATCCGGCAAAACCTTCACGCGGTACATCGAATTCGACCATATAGCGGCGCATCAGCATGGCTGCCTGAGCAGCCAGCGTAAGGCCATGCACCGATTCATAATCACTGTCCATGGTCGCAGTAATGGCTGCATCGACCTCCGCCCCGATCTTGTCAGTTACCTTTTCCACACCCACGACCATTGCCACATCGACCAGCCCGGACTTGACAGCCAGATAGCCCAAACGTAATGCCGCCCCCCCGCTTGCCCCTCCGGCTTCCACGCTTTGCGCTTCGATTCCACAATAACCGCCAAAATCTGCCAGCAGCGCCCCCAAATGAGCCTGCCCTGAAACCATCGGTGCCAACATATTCCCCACATACAAGGCTTGCGGCACCAACCCGCCGGAGTCTTTTTGTGCAGCGCGCATCGCCTGAACCGCTAATTCCCGCAGGGAAAGTTCCCAATGCTCCCCCACAGTTGTTTGTCCAATTCCTGCAATTACAATTTCTGCCATAACAGCTCCATGATTCTGACTGTCTTTCGGTGATCTTCAGCGCTCAGCGCAGCACCAGTTTGCCGCGCATCCGTGCATACATTGCGTAATCGATTTCTGTACGCCTCTTGATATAAGCCTGCGTGCCGGGCGCCTTGTTCCGGCTGGCGTCGATTCGTTCGGTTACACGGATGTCGAAAGCATCCGAACCTGCGCCGGAGCCAAAGGAAACCATCAGAATCCGGTCTCCGGGATGGGCAATATCGAGAATCGCAGTCAGTCCGATAATTGCCGCACCGGAATATGTGTTCCCGATTTTCGGAACCAGCAGCCCGGGAGCAATCTGTTCACGGCTGAAGCCCAGTTTCGCTGCAACGCGGGTCGGGAATTTCGTATTCGGCTGATGAAAGACAGCAAACCGGTAATCCCTGGCGGTTGTCCCCGTCTCTTCCATCATCGTTTTTGCCGCCGAAGTGATATGTTTGAAATACGCCGGCTCGCCGGTAAACCGCTGGCCATGTTCCGGGTATTTTTGATAAGCACGACGCCAGAAATCCGGCGTATCCGTCACGAAAGAATACGTGTGCTCGATGACTGCCAGCGATTCATCTGCCGGACCAATCAAATAGGCAGCCCCGCCAGCCGCCGCAGTATATTCCAGAGCATCCCCGGGACGTCCCTGGGCAGTATCCATCCCCACAGCCAGCGCGTAACGCGCCATGCCGGAGCCGACCAGTCCCATCGCAGCGACCATTGCCTCCGTACCTGCCTTACAGGCAAACTCCCAATCTGCCGCTTGTGTGTGAGGCACAATCCCCAACGCCTCCGCCACAATCGTGGATGTCGGTTTCACGGCATAGGGGTGTGATTCAGACCCCACCCAAACAGCCCGAATGGCGGTAACATCGATTTCCGCCCGCGCCAATGCATTGCGCGCCGCCTCGATGGACATTGTGGCAACATCCTCATCCAGCCCCGGCACAGACTTCTCCTCAATCGGAGTTCCCCCCATGCCCCCCGTCCACACCCGCGAGATTTCCTTCGCCGGCAGCCTGTAACGCGGCACGTATGCGCCATACCCGACAATACCAACGGGTTTTTCCGATTTCAACAACAGATTTGCTTTATCGTTCGTTTCGTGATTGTTTCCGTTCATAGAACCGTCACTTTCTGTAGCATGATTTCCTTGCCGGTCCGGATTCCGCCGGCTTTGCTCAACCATTTTATCAGCCTGGCAAACGAGCCATGTCCGTTATTCGCCCTGGTCTTTCCGCCATGCTTCCAGCAATTCCTTTGCATGGTCTATACGCACAACCCCGTCATGCGCCAATTGTTTCGCCAGACGCCGGATTTCATCACCCTTCGCCCCGGCGGCAACGGCAACCTGGCGTGCATGTAATCCCATATGCCCGCGCTGGATGCCTTCGGTAGCCAGCGCGCGCAGTGCAGCCAGATTTTGCGCCAAACCGACAGAGACGATGATTTCCGCCAGTTCCCGTGCCGTTTCGACACCCATCAAAGCCAGCGCCGCTTTTGCTGCCGGGTGCACCTTCGTTGCTCCCCCGACAATCCCCACCGCCATTGGCATTTCCAGGCTGCCTGTCAAATTCCCGTGCGCATCCTTGCTCCAAATACTCAGCGAGGTATATCTGCCTGCCCGGGCTGCATAAGCATGGGCACCGGCTTCGATCGCCCGCCAGTCATTCCCCGTAGCAATCACCACCGGATCCACCCCGTTCATGATCCCTTTGTTATGCGTAACCGCCCGGTAAGGATCGACCGCCGCAAATGACCAGGCGGCAATCACCCCGTCACGCACATCTTCTCCCGAAAAATCACCAAAAGCCAACGCACTCACAGGAATCGTACAAGTCGATTTGGCAAGACGGCGATCAGCCAAATTGGAAAGAATGCGCAAATGCACCTCTCCCCCGGTAATGTTCTCGAGCTTTGGCGCCAGAAATTCACAAGCGGTATTCACCGCGTTTGCCCCCATCGCATCCCGCACATCATAAATCAAATGAACAACCAGAAACGGGGTCAGATTCGTATCCTGTAAAACCCTGACTTCCAAATCCCGCACCCCTCCGCCAAGCTTTTTCAAAACGGGGTCGATACCATCCGCTTCTGCCAGCAAACGTTCCTTCTCTTTTAGAACCGCTTTTTTCGCCTGTTCAGGGTCTTCGACCCCCAGAATTTGTATCTGTCCGATCATTTCCGGGGGAGTGGTTTCTGCCAAAAAACCGCCGCCGGCACGGGCAAGCTTCGCCATGAAAGAAGCCCCGGCCACAATCGAAGGCTCCTCGACCACCATCGGCACCAGCACATCCCGATGATTGACCGTAAAATTCAGGGCAATGCCCAACGGCAAACCAAAAACGCCAATGACATTTTCGATCATTGGGTCTGCATCCGCAACCGAAAACGGTTTTTTTCCGAACAAGGCATCCAAAGCGTCATCCGGTAAACCGGTCAACGCCCTGATTTTCTCCCGGCGTTCTGCCACCGACAAATTATAGAACCCGGAAATCCTTGAATTCACATCGAATTTTGCCATTATCATTCCTTCACAAACAACACCGACCAAATTCGGTTAACTATAGAATAGTTTCGCTTGCAAAAACTATCAAATCTGACAATTTAGGGTAAAATAAGAGCGTGGTGAGGAAACTCATATGATTATGCTGACACGGGAACAACTGGAGGAGAGGCTGGCCGCTTTGCACAAAGCCAGCCTGGAACTCGTGCGCAACTTGTCCCTGAAAGTTGTACTGGAACGCATTGTCAAACTTGCCAAAGAGCAGGTCAATGCCCAATACGCCGCGCTCGGCATTCTCGACGCTGACGGCAAACTGGAAACTTTCGTCCACGTAGGCATGCCGGAAGAGGATGTACAGCGCATGCCCCACCCGCCAATCGGGCTGGGAATGATCGGTGCTATCCAGCATGAACAACGCACCATCCGCATTCCGGAAATCAAGGACGACCCGCGAAGCACCGGTTTTCCACCGGGGCACCCCGAAATGCACGCCTTTCTTGGTGTACCCATTCGCTCCGGCAACAAACTTCTCGGTCAAATTTATCTCACCAATAAAATCGGGCATCACGAATTTACGGAAGCAGACGAACACGTCATCGAAACTCTGGCTGCATATGCAGCCATTGCCATCGAAAACGCCCGTCTGTATGAACTCGCACTCGAACGCGACCTCGCCCTCCAGCAAAGGAACGAAGACCTCTCGCTGCTCAATGACCTTGCCAAAACCCTGGCGTCTTCACTCAAGATCGATGATATTCTGGAACAGGCACTCTCGCGGGTCATCGACTATTTCGCTGTCGAAGCGGGAGAAATCTTCCTGCGCGACGACGGAACCCGGTACCTGCGCCTCGCACTCCACCGCGGAGAAACAGCCAGCACTTTCTGGACCCGGGAACGCTTTGCCATCGGGGACTGCTTCATTGGCCGGACTGCGGAAATCGGGGAAATACTCATCAGCAACGCCCTCGAAAAAGACATCCGGTTCCTGCGTCATTCCATTGTCGAAGCCGGTTTCCAAAACCTCGTCTGCATTCCTTTGAAGGCACGGGCAAATATCATCGGCGTAATGACCATCATCTCCCGTGAAAAACGGGCTTTCGAAAAACGGGAACTCAATCTGCTCCAGGCTATTGGCACCTGGGCAGGGACTGCCATCGAAAACGCCAAACTGAACCGCCAGTCACGCCGCCTTGCTGTTCTCGAAGAACGCGAACGCATCGGCATGGATTTGCACGACGGTATCATCCAGTCTATCTATGCTGTTGGCCTTGCCCTGGAATACGCCCGGCTGGCAATGGACGAAGACCCCATGCTCGTTCGCCAAAAAATCAAAACCAGCATCGACGAACTCAACAACGTCATTCGCGATATCCGTGCCTATATTCAGGACCTGCGCCCAAGACAGCTGAAAGAAGGCGAAACCCTCAAACAGGGGCTTGAAAGACTGCTGGACGAATTCCGCTCGAACGCTTCGGCATCCATCGATGCAAACCTGATTTGTCCGCCAAACGGCTTTCCCAGCCTGCCCGACAAACACGCAATGGCACTATTTCACACCTGCCAGGAATCCCTTGCCAATATCTCCAAACACGCCAACGCAGATCACACCACCGTAACGCTATGGGCAGCCGAAGAACGCGTGTTTTTGGAAGTTTCAGATAACGGAAAAGGGTTCGATGTGAACAAAATGAACACAACCATCGGGCACGGACTTTCCAACATGAAACGGCGTATTCAACGGGTCGGCGGTGAAGTAAAAATCTCATCCCGCCCGATGGGAGGCACCACTGTGCTTGCCTGGGTACCGCACAGCAAAAACACTCCCCCAAGAAAAAACAACCACTCGGACGCGTCTACTCACTCTTTTTGAGACAGACCACTCTCTCCCCCGCAAACTTTACCCCTCTCCGGCGCCGTCAGGCGTCTCTTTCGCCCGCCCCGGTCTCTTTCAGCCACATGACCTGAAAAGGTTCCATCGTCAAAGTCAGGCTTTCACCTTCAACCTTGATTCGCGATTGCCCCAGCAAATCATTCAGCACCCCATGCTCCGAAAAGCCTGCTTTCCCGACAGAAAGGGTTACCGTTTGCCGTCCGGAAGAAACATTATGCAAGCACAACACCCGATCGGTCCCGTCCGGGGCTATCCGCACTACGGCAAATATGGAAGGGTTGGCAGAAACGATGGTCTGCCCCCCATAAGGATGAAATGCCCTTGTCGTATTCCGCGCCCGAAGCATCGCCAGATACCCATGAAAGACCTGATGACGCAGCGAATGCTCATCTTGCAGGTCTTTTTCCAATGCATCGGCGGAGATT
Source organism: uncultured Anaerolineales bacterium (assembly GCA_964457375.1). GTDB lineage: Bacteria > Chloroflexota > Anaerolineae > Anaerolineales > UBA11858 > G519. The sequence continues at coordinate 55,563 of CAYWFK010000008.1, read as the reverse complement.
TTCTCGCGGTTGATTGTTCTTTTTCGCCCCGTCAGGGCAACACCTTCGAGCCAATTATGCGAACCGACCAGGCTGTGGAAATAAATCCCGGGCACACCGCGCAAAGCCAGCATGATTGCCTGAGAAGCCAAAAACCGCCTGACGATCAGGCTTTCATCCAGCCTGGTATCAGCAGGGCTGCCCAACGCATCGAAAAAATTGATGTTCATCTCATAAGGACTTTGCGAGCCATCCGGATTGTTCTTGTAAGAAACTGCTCCTCCCTGCCGCTTGGCGGTTTCCGCCAGTGCATCCAGTTCCTCTTCCGGAAGAATCCCCTTCGCCGGAAGAATGCCGATACCGTCATGCCCGGCAAGAAAATTAAAGAACGCTGTCTCATCCGAAGGCAATTCCAGCGTTGCCGCCCACGACGAGAGCGCTGCGACATTTTCATGATGAAACGCGTGCAAAGTAAGAACTGGCAGAGCAAAGTTATACACCATCTGTGCTTCGTTCCTGCCATCGCCAAAGTACGATATATTCTCACTGTGCGGCACATTGGTTTCGGTAATGATCGTCACTCGGGGAGCGGCAAGGTTCAAAACCGACCGAAGAAGCTGGACAAAACGATGGGTTTGCGGCAGGTTGATGCAGCTGGTGCCGATTTCCTTCCACACGAAGGTAACCGCATCCAGCCGAATGAATTCCGCCCCGTGCACCACATAATCGAGCAGGATGCCGATGACAGCCAACAGCACCTCGGGGTTGTGAAAATTCAAATCCGCCTGATCCGTGCTAAACGTCGTCCAGACAAGTTTGCGCCCCGCAGCTGTTTCGAAGGGCGTGAGCAGCGGGCGGGCACGCGGCCGGAAAACGCTCGAAAGGTCGGTTCCTGCCTCCACTGTGATGAAAAAATCACGGTACTTCGGCTCATCGGCAAGAAACCCTTTGAACCAGTCACTTTCCACAGAAACATGGTTGATGACCAAATCGAACATCAGACGGAAGCGCTTTCCGATGCGGGCAATATCTTCCCAGCTTCCAAAAGCGGGGTTGACACGGTGATAGTCCACAACTGAAAAACCATCATCCGAGGAATAAGGAAAAAACGGGAGAATATGCACGGTGCTGATAACACCGGCTAAATTTTCTTCCAGAAAACCAGCCAGCGTTCTCAACGGGTTTTCCCCTTTTCTCCGCAGCATATCCCCGTAAGTAATCAAAATCGTGTCTTTTTCACTCAGGCGCGGAGATTGCACAGGTTCGACAAATTCCGGATGTTCTTTTCTGAAATCAGCCAGCTTGTTCAAAAGGCGAGGAGTGAAAGAATCCGCTTTATCCTTTCCATAAAGGAATTTCATGTGTTCATAAATTTGCCGATCAAGCAATTTCATCATTCCTTCCTCGGTCAAGCGTTTTGTGCCAAATGGTGAAAGAGAGCCTTCTCAATGTTTCAGCAGCCCTTCCAGATAAGTGTGCAGTGTTGCCAATGAGTAATACACTCTGGCAACGCGGTAATTCCGCTCAACGATTTCTTTTCGGTATTCCGGGTTTGTCAGGTAAATCAATGCTTTGTCTGCTGCCGCATTGATTATATCAGGCGATACCCGAACCAGTCCTGCCGAATCCCGTCCAATGATTTGCGAACCGAGAGAAATCACCCCGAAATCTCTCGGGGCAATATCTTTTTGATACACTGGATATTCGAAAAGCACAACCGGCACTTTGGCATACAACGCCTCGAGAAACTGGTTTCCCCATCCTTCCCACAAACTCGGATACGTTACCAAATCGGCAAACGGATAGACATCCCACAAAGCGTATGTTTTCCTGCCCCGCTTCGTTCCCCTTGTGCCTGAAATCCAGTCTTCGATGAAGAGAATATCGACGCCGGCTTCCTGCGCTTTACGCGCCAGATTGGCTTTGTAATGATGGGTGAGGTCATCCTGGGAATACCCGGCAACGACCAAAACGATCCGGCTTTCGGCGTCGAACTGCCTGCCGTTATAAAGCAAGCCTCTGCCAAGCCGCGCCCGTCTTTCGGGAGCATTCAACGCCCGAACGAAATCGATAGCCAGCTCGATACCTTTGCGAGGCACAATCCGGGTTGCCTGCAAAATCATCAAATCATTCTCCCGCAGCCCGATGCGCTGGCGCAAATCGGCATTGTAGGGTTCGATAGTCCAGGTTGAGCCATCGAAATCGAAAACATTCGGAACAACCGTCGAATTGATTCCCTTGTGAGCCATCAATGCCTGCTGTGCCAGGCTGTTGATTACCACGTGTTCCACCAGCGGGTTTCGCGGGGGAAGATATTCATCAGCCAAATCGATTGCCGCTGTACAGGTCAGGGCAACGCCCCCGTAACGCTCCCAATAAAAATCATGGTGATGGGCAATCGAATGCAGACCAAACCGGTGCAAAATCTCTGCCAAAGCCATCGACAACGGCGGATTGGCTGCAATCGACCAGATATTCTGCGAAATGATGGTATCGATCCGCTTGTCGATGATGAATTTACTCAGCAGCGAAACCAGAACTTCCTTTTGCTGCTCCATCGCCTTGCGATAAGACTGCGCGTCATACTCCGCCAGACGGATAAACGTATTCCGGAAGAGGCGCTCCGCTTCGGGCAAATGATGGTACATCTTCCGGATCAAGGTCCCCTGCGCACCGCCCAGATCCCCCGCACACAAAAAAACCGAATGCCCCATTTCTTCCAAAACCCGTTTCCATTTATTGATCTCCAAAGAAACGCCATCCGTACCACCAACCTGATAATGAAAAATAGCAATGTTTTTCGAATGTGTCATGAAATCATGTCCAAAAAGAAAATTTTACAATCACCGAACCGGATTACCGCTGCGAATGCAATGCATCTGCTCTTCACGGAAAAAGACAAACGATTGCAGTGCCAGCGCCAAATCCGTATGCGCCTTCATCCCGGCGAAGCAACCCGATAATCAGCCGGTATTCCGAAAATCCATCAGCCCCGAACTGCCCAAGACCTCTTCACAACATCTCCCTGAAACGAAACAGCACATGCAAACAGGCAGCAACCCGGAACGCGCCGTCTTCTCAGCCGGCAAATTCCGGTGTACTGCCCGAAGGCTCCCGCCGGCAGGTCTGCGCCCGAAACGAAAGCCAAAACCGGTCATCCTTTGCGAAGGAAACCACGCCATCTTTACCCTTTGACGCCTCCCGAAGTCAACCCTTCTTCGAGATACCGCTCCATTGCCAGGAAAAGCGCAATAATCGGAATCGTCATAATCGTGGAAGCTGCCATCACCACATTCGGGCGCGGGCTGGGGTCGTTGAAAATCGCGTTGATTTTAATCGGCATCGTGAACATCTGATGGTTATTAAGAAAAACCAGCGCATACAAAAATTCGTTCCAGGCGATCATGAACGTGTAAATGCTCACCGAAACCAGCGCCGGTATCGCCAGCGGCAGCGTAATCCGCCAAATCACATCCAGGCGGCTGCAACCGTCAATCAGCCCGGCTTGCTCGATTTCATCCGGAATAGTCCGAAAATAATTCGTCAGCATATACAGCGCGACCGGCAGTGTTTGTGCCAGATAAGTCAGCACCAGCACCCCAAGGTTATCCTGCACGTTGAACCCGACAGCATCTCCTATTTTCGCCAGCATGGCAAACAGGGGGATGATCAGCAGCACACCGGGGAAAAGATAAACCAGCAAAATACTATTCAGCAAAACATCCTTTCCGCGGAATTTCAGCCTGGCAATTGCATAAGCCCCCAAAACAGAAAGAACAACCGCAATAACCGCTGTTGGCACAGAAACCCTGAGCGTATTGAGAATGTTTCTGGCAAAATCCTGATAACTCGGATTTGCGGGATCGAATAATTCCAGATAAGCATCCGGGCGGAGAGATGCCGGCAGATAAACCGGAGTGCGTCCGCCAATTTCAGCTCTCGATTTGAAAGAAGAACTGACCATCCAGTAAAACGGGAAAAGAATGCTGCTCAGGAAGAAGATCATCGCCGCAGAAAAGATGAAACGCCGCCAGGTCAACCACCCCGCCAAATGCCCAATAAACGATTTCTTCGATGCGTTCATCCGTTACTCCTCCACATTTCTCATCACAGTGCGGACATAAAAAGCCATGAAAATCAGCAAAATCAGCAAAAGGATCATCGCAGTTGCAGCCCCCCTGCCAAAATCGAACATGCGGAAGCTGAATTCATACGTCAGCACCGGAAGCACTTTCGTTCCAAACCCGCCGCCTGTCATCAAATAAATATCGTCGAACTTGTTGAAAGTCCACATCAGGCGCAGCAAAAACGTAGCGCCAAGCACATAGCGGATTTCCGGAATGGTGATATTCCAGAATTTTTGCATCGTATTTGCCCCGTCGACATCCGCTGCCTCATACAATGTATTGTCGACAGCCTGTAACCGTGCCAGAATCATCAGCATGGCAAAGGGGAAATAACGCCACGCCTGAAACAAAATCACAATGATCAGCGCCAAACCGCGTGTTGCCAGATACGCTTTGGGCATATCGATCATGCCAAGTCGCAGCAGAATATCATTGAGCACACCGGAAGGGCGCGGATCGAGTAACCAGCGCCATACGAAAGCAATACTCACCACCGGAGCCACATAAGGGAACAAAAAGATTGCGCGGGTCAACCCCCTCCCCTTAAACGGGCGGTTCAATAACAAAGCCGCAATAAGTCCGATGACGATAGTGAGTATCGTCGAAGCAAAGGAATAAATAATACTGGTAACTGCTGCACCCCAGCTCTGCCAGCCCTGGAATTTGAACGCATAATCGTTGAAAACCTTGATGTAGTTTTCCAACCCGACAAAAGGAGCATTGAAAACATCATTAAGATTATGCAGCCCGACATCATGAAAACTGACCCACACACTGAAAACAGCCGGGAAAATAATCAGCCCGAAAACAATCAATGCCGTCGGTGCAATCAGGAACCATGCGAGCCGGGTTTCACGTGTTTTCAGGGAAGCCCACCTGGACGTGGAAGTTGAAGATACCGTGTCCATCTCTCGACGTCCTTTCTTGTTTGACAAAACAGATAGTTTGGAAACACAACGAACTCAGGAACAATGTGCAGAATTGACCGGGCAGAAACATCTTGCACCCCGAAAACCTGCCAGACAAAGACGAACCCGGGAGGCAGCGTAACGCCGCCTCCCGGGATACAATCACAATCTTATTGCCTGTCTTTCAACAAAGCTTCAACCTGCTCCTGCAGCCAGGCAGCAGCTGTTTCAGGAGTCATCGTGCCTTCCAAAGCGATGTTGCTGATGGCCTGCGGGATCAACAAGCGGCCTTCGATATCACCGATCACCGCGCGTTGCGTCGGACCATAATCAGGCCGGAAAAGCCAGCGCTGCATCGTTTCGAAACCATTGGCAATTTGTGCCAGCGTGTCTTCGGAGTAGTGAGCAAAATACGGGCTCAAATCCTTCCACCCGTCCACAGCACTCTTCAACACAGGAACCTTGCCGAACGGTGCCAGTGCAAGAATATCCACGTAGTTTTGGCCGGTCATGAAGTACTTGACGACGTCCTGAGCAACCGGGTCGGCGCCTTTCATGATACCCAGCGTAACCAGCTGGCCATAAGAAGCGGAGCCGTTCGGGCCAACCATTTTCGAAGCAAAGCCTGTCTTCTTCGGCAGATCCTTGATATTGATCTCCACTTTGCCGCCCGCCTCGAGGCCGGACCCTTCTACGAGGTCATCCATGATGTAAGTGCTGTAGAACAGCATGCCGGATTGACCGAGTTCATACGCTTCACGTGCACCGCGCCAGTATTGCGGGCCCGGAGTTGCACAACGTTGCAAGCCGGTGTAAAACTTCAGCGCTTCGACCATTTCGGGGGTGTTCATTGTTACGTTGCCTTCGGCATCGAAAGGCCAGGCATTGTTCGAAATGGCAACCTGCTCGAAAACCTGGTTGGGGTAGTTCTGCCCGGGGTCGGTTCCCAGTGTCAGCGCATAGAGCAAGTTTTCCTTGCCGGGGAGTGCATCACAGGCGGCATTGATGTCATCCCAGGAAATCGGGGCATTCAGCCCAAGTTTTTCGAAGACATCGGAGCGGTACCAGATTGCCTGAATCCAGCCGTCGAAAGGCACAGCAGCATATTTGCCGGTCGCAGGGTCGGTAACCATCTTCAGGGGTCCCGCCCGGAAATCGTCTTTACCAATTGCATCGATTGCTGCCTGTGCGGCGTCCTCATCGAGAATGCCATCGGCGGCGAAAGAGGCAACACGTTCCACACCCATCCGCACGATGTCAGGCAAACGGTTGGCAGCCTGAGCAGTCGCAATCCGCTGGGCAATGCCGGCTTCTTCGATCGGGACAATGCGGATTTCGACATCCGGATGTTCCGCCATGTATTGTTTGGCGATCGCTTCGTATTTGTCTACGCGCTCTTCTTCGTTATCGGTCGTCCAGAATTCAACGACGGTCTTTTCGGACGAAGGGACTTCGACGGTGACCACGACTTCCTTTTCAACTTCTTTCGTGACCACAACCTGTTTCTCGACCTCTTTTGTAACCACCACCGTCTCGACAGCTTTTTGTGCCGAACAAGCCGACAACAAAACCGCGCCGAGAAGAGCAATCACAATCAAAAGCCCAATAATCCTTACCCTTTTCACAATAATCCTCCATATCTAGTAATCTGTTGATAGTACGGCTTGAAACAAAACGGCAACTTCAATCGGTTACTTACATCACCTCCTTCAATCGTTTATTTATACTTATCCTTGTTTTATCTTTTCTCCACACGACTTGCGTACAATCAATGATGGTTTCAGTACCAGATTACGCTCGCCCCCGCTTTCTCCGCGGATGAGCGCAATCAGTTTTTCACAAACCATACTGCCAATTTGATAAACAGGCTGGTGAACAGTAGTCAGCGGCGGATGCGTATGCTCAGCCATGGGAATATCATCGAAACCGGTAACGGCCACATCTTTTCCCACGACCAACCCGCGGTCCTGAATCGCACTCATCGCGCCAAAAGCCATCAAATCATTACAGGCAACAATCGCATTCGGCGGGTTTGGCTTGTCCAACAAACAGTTTGCCTGCGCATACCCGCTGCTTTGCGTAAGATCTCCAATACACACATAATTTTCATTCAGGGTAATACCGTGTACGGTCAACCCTTCCCGCAAACCGTTCAACCGGCTGGCAGCAAACATCAATTTCGGATCCGGTGCAATGCACCCGATATGCTGATACCCCAGAGAAACCAAATGATCTGCCACCAAACGCATGCCGTATTCCCCGTCTTCATCTACATACGGAAAATCATTCCTGCTGCCCATTCTGCCAAAAGCCACAAAAGGGAATTCTTCTTCGAGCAAATACTGTATACGCCGGTCCTCTTTCCGCGTTCTGACCACCACGAACCCGTCGACACGCCTGCCATTCATCAGCTTGCGGTAGGCTTCCAGTTCCCGGTCTCCCGGAGGGCTGGTAGAAACCAGCATATCGAATCCCAGGCTGGCAGCCATATTTCCGACACCGGCAAGAAGCTCACTGAAAAAAGGGTCGGAAAAACGCGGTCCAAACGTCGGCAGCACCAAACCGATGGTGTCGGACTGGCGCTTCTGCAAACGCTGTGCCAAAGTGTTGGGGCTGTAACCCATTTCTTCCGCCACCTTTTTGACAAGCGCCCTGGTTTTGGGGCTTACATCGTCATAGTCGTGCAAGGCGCGGGAAACAGTGGTGACCGATCTGCCTATCCGGTTGGCGATATCTTTTAAAGTCACATCCATGAGGATTGTCCATTTAGAGATTTCCACAAGGCTGAGCAAGTAACGAATTGAGTGTCAGCAGCCAGCCTTGTGAGAGTTGAGGAGGAGTGTTACATCCAAAACGTTTTGGATGTAACACTATCATAACCCAAAACGTTTTGGATGTCAAATATCTTTAAGATTTCTCATGCACCCGGCCGGCAAATGCCCCAACACCACCGGGAATAACACCCCCGCTTACCGGTTCCCGTTCTCTTGATTTACACCGCACGCATACCTGAGGTACAACACGCCATCCCCCCGCATACACGCATGACAATCCGGCTGCCGCCCTGCGCAAACTTGCCGCACACTTGCCCCCAAAAACATTCCTTCAATCCAGGCTTTCATCGATGCTGCCGTCAGGCAGCATATTATCGGGATGATAAAGCCCCTTTTCTTCCATTTCATACCGCTTGCAGTGAAGCCAATCCCCCTGGCAATAGTTTCGGATCCATTTCCCGTCCAGTTTGCCCTGCCGATAATACATCCGCATCGGGCACACCATCTCCCATTTGCAATGTCTGCCAGCTGCCGGTTTACGCACTTGATTTTCAGCCATACACCCTTTCCTTGCTCCTTGTCGTCTGCCCTTTCTCACGGGCAAGTATCCGCACAACGCCCCATTATAGCCAAAAAACCGCACAACGGTTGTTCCGGAAAGTATGTTTCCCCCCCCGCCAATGCATACCTTCCAAACATCCCCCGCAAATTCCCCCCGTTTCCGGCAGGTTCGTGTTTGCAAACTACCGCAAATGCGTTTATCATCAGGGCAGGAAAGAAATCACGGAGAAAAATACATGGAACAGACTGAAATAATCGTCATCCTGCTCGCACTCCTCGCGGCAGCTGTCATCGGTATGCTCACCTACCTTGTGCTTCAGACGCGGGAGCAAATGAACACCCTGATGCAGCAAATGCCCAAAGCGCAGGAATTCCACACACTTTCCGAACGTTTGCTACGCGTCGATGAAAACTCCCGCAGGTCTTTCGAACGACTGGCAAGAGACCTCGGACAATTATCCAAGGCATCGGAACAAATGATGGAGGTCGGCAGAAACATTACCAGCCTCGAAGATTTGCTCAAGCCGCCCAAACTGCGCGGCGGTATCGGCGAGACCCTGCTCGCCCAACTGCTTGCCCAAATTTTGCCGGAAAAACACTACCGCCTGCAATTTCCTTTCAAGGGCGGGGAAATTGTCGATGCCGCCATTCTCATCGGAGACCGTATCGTGCCGGTGGACTCCAAATTTCCCATCGAGCAGTTCCGCCGGCTGCTCGATGCCCGCGACGAAGCGGAAAGAAGAAAAGAACGCAGAGCCTTTCTGCGTACGGTGAAGCACCACGTCGATGCCATCGCCCGAAAATACATTCTCCCCGATGAAGGCACTTACGATTTTGCTCTGATGTATATTCCCGCCGAGAATATTTATTACGAAACGGTGATCAAAGACGAACTGGGTGCGGAACTGTTCCCCTACTCGGTCAGCAGGCGCGTCATCCCCGTAAGCCCCAACTCCATTTACGCTTACCTGCAAGTAATCATCCACGGGCTGAAAGGCATGCGCATCGAAGAGAAAGCCCGCGCAATCATGGACCATCTCGCCCGCTTACAGGCAGAAGAGAACAAATTCCGCGAAGAATTCAACACGCTCGGAAGCCACCTCAGAAATGCGCGCAACAAATACGAAGAAGCGGAACGCCACCTGAACAAATTCGAAGACAAATTGCTTTCCGTCAGCGCAGCCGAGCAAACCACCTCGCTGCCACCCGCAAAAGAAGACAGCGAATAATCGACGGGGTTGCTCCCTGCGCCAATGAAACAAAAAAGCCCCGGGCTGCCAAAAGCACCGGGGTTTCTCTTTTGCATTGTGGCCGGTATTGGGCTCGAACCAACGGACCTTTGTGATACGGTTTTCTATCAGGCGCAGAAAGATACCGCTCCGAAGCACTCCGCCAAACACGATGAATGCCCTATCCCACCCGGAAAAGCCTTATCCAGCCGGCTGCCCCTTGACAACCCGGAGAACACCTGTATAATCCCAATGTAAGAATTTCCAACTTTTGAACTTTCGGATTTTCTTACGTACCTATGGAGGTTGATATGAACAAGAAGGAGACCCGTTATCGGTCTCGCCTGCGTGCAAAGGGACAAATCACCTTGCCCGCAGCGGTACGTTCCCTGCTGGACCTGGACGAGGGTGACGAACTAGTGTTTACCATCAATGAGGAAGGACGCATCATCGTAGACCGGCTACACACCATCCCCCCCGACCAAGCCTGGTTTTGGTCTGAGCGCTGGCAAAAAATGGAGCGTGAGGCGCAAGCGGATATCGAAGCCGGCAGGGTAACACACCATGCAAATGCAGGCGAGGCCATCGAAGCACTCGAGGAATTGGCCCATGCCGGAAATAAAGATAACTGAACATTTCAGGAAAACATATACAAGCTTGCCTTCCAATGCGCAAAAGAAAATCCTAAAAGCAATCCGCTTGCTGGCAGAAAACCCCCGTTACCCGTCATTGCAAACCAAACCGATACAAGGAGCGCCGGGCATTTATGAGGCACGAATAGACCGAGCCTATCGCATGACTTACGAACGATTGCCCAATGATGTGCTCTTGTTGCGGGTTGTTGGCAAGCATGACGAAGCTTTGAAAAACCCCTAACCGTTTTATAGCCAATCCTGACAGAGAAGGCACAGCAAAGCAAGAAATTCGTTTACAGAATAGCCGTCAAACAAAAAAGCCCCGGGCTGCCAAAAGCACCGGGGTTTCTCTGTTGCATTGTGGGCGGTATTGGACTCGAACCAACGACCTTTGCGATGTCAACGCAACGCTCTAACCAGCTGAGCTAACCGCCCGAATGCCAAAAAATTATACACATATGCTCCGAAAATGGCAAGGTACGATTTCAAGACTGTTATCAGGCGCCAGCCGCATAATCGAGTGCCCGACAATACGCCGTCATCACCCTGCCCACTTCATCCGAATTCTCGAGCATCGCCATATGCCCGGCACGGGGAATCACCGCCAGTTCTGCCTGCGGCAGTTTATCTGCCAGATATTGCGAATACCGCAAAGGCGTAAGCTTGTCCTCTTCCCCGCAAATCACCAAAGCCGGAACCTGCAACGCGGGAAGTGCATCCCTGATATCGAAAGCATTACACGCCACCATATCAGCGTGCAAAACCGTCGGGCGTACCTCCAGCAAACGTCGCGCTGCCAGGTCTGCCATACGTTTCGGGGTATGCGCACCAAACGCCTGCGAGAGAAGCAAACTCACCGCCAGCGGGAAGGTAGCATCATGCTCACTATTTTCCAGAATAGCTTTCGAGACACGCAGTTTCGCACCGGTATCGATCAAACACAACCCAAGAACCCGGTCTTTGTAATCCTTTGCAAGCGTCATTGCGATTGCCCCGCCCATCGAATGCCCTGCAAAAACCGCCTTGCTCATCTTTACCGCATCCATCCACCCCACCACAGCCTGTGCATATGCCGCAATCATCTGACGCCCGACCCCGCCCGATTTTCCATGACCGGGCAAATCGAGGGCAAAAACCCGTACCCCTTCCAACCGGCGAATCTTCGGCGGAAAAAACAAGTGATTACCTCCGGCGCCGTGAATAAGCACAACCGCCGGTTTGTCTTTCAAATCCTGATGGTATGCCCAATAATACAAGTCATTGGCAACCGGCATCGTCCCGACCTCCTGCGAACTTGTTTCTCTCAAAAGCACTCAGCCCGGCGGCAATCAAACCGCCGCCGGCAACCAGCAGCGGTGTTACCGAAGCAACAGCGGCAAATTGCCCGGGCGCATTTTCCACCGGCACATGCCCATGAGCGGATATCTTCAAAATCATCAAACCCCAGGTAATGGGTAATGTAAGTCCCCCGGCAACCAAACCCGCCCGCCACAGCCGCCGGAACGGCTGCCGGTCATTTTGCGCCTTGCCCGACAACCAGCGCACCGCCAACAGTGCGGCAAAAGCCCCGCCGAGCAGCATCGCAGGCAAGGGGGTTGCATCATCGAAAGGGAGCCACACAAAAAACAGGACCCCTGTAATCATAAATCCAAAACGATAGTCCGGGAAAATTTTATCCGCCAAGGAACACCTCAGCGGTGCTGAAGCCGCCCAAGCGCATCTTCGCTCAGGGGAATCACAATCTGGATTTTCGTCCCCTGCCCTTTTTCAGAATCAATATGCAGAATACCGTTCACCAGCTCCGCCCTTTCGCGCAAATTGACCATCCCGAGGCTTCCTCGTTCTTCATAAGCACTGGTAACCGCATCCACATCGAAACCCACGCCATCATCCTCGATTTCGAGCATTGCCAAATCCTGTGCAATGGGTCCCAGACGCACCCAGATATGGTCAGCCTTGGCATGCTTGCGGGCATTGTTCACCGCTTCCTCGATGATGTTGAAAACCACTCCCTGCGCCCCCTTGTCCAGAAGTGCCACGATTCCTTCATCGATACTTACGAGAACGTTCTGCTCATAAGTTTCTTTCATCTTTTCCGCCATCGCATCGATTGCCGGCACCAGCCCCTTGGATTCAAGCACCAGCGGTCGGAGTGTAAAGAGCATATTGCGGATTTCCTTAGCCGTGCGTCTGGCGAGGTCTTCGACATTATAAAGTTCCTTGCCAGCCTGCGTCGGGTCCTTTTCCAGCAGACGCCGGGCAAAATTCACCCGCATGGCAATCGCCGCCACCGACTGGGTAGGCCCGTCATGTAAATCACGCGCCAGTTTCTTTCGGGCTTCCCCCTCGACTTCCACAATGCGTTCCTTCTCCTGCGCCAGGTCCTGATACAAACGTGCGTTCTGCAATGCAGCATTGGCCTGATTGCAAATGAACTCCAAAATCACCCGCCGGTCAGCATTGAAAAACGATGGCTCCGGGTGCGCAAACAGCATCACGCCATAAATATCCAGCCCGGAGCGCAGCGGAAAACAATACGCTGCCGTGCAGGTATGCAAGGCAAACATCTTTCCCAGCTCAGGGTCGCGGTTGACGTTACGGATATGTACCGCCTCGCCATTTTCGATCGTATTCCGCAGCAAACCGGTCGCAGCAGGGAAAACCTGCCCGAGGTCAGCCCGCGTCAGGCGCCGGGAAGCTTCGATATGCAGTTTGGAATCCTGCCCTGCTCTCGCAAACAACAAAACCGCAGAAACCAATTCGTTCGAAGCGGCATCCGATCCAATCAATGCCCTCGCACTAATATCCAGTGAAGCGTCGAGTACCGTGTTGTAATTCAGTGTTTCGGTAATCTGCCCCAGCTGATACAAAATATCCCACAGCCGGTCGATTTCCTCACGCTGCTTGCGCTGGATTTCCCGTTTTTTCAACCCCCACAACTCTTTTTCGGTCTGCTCTTTTGTTCTGCTCCTGTGAGTCAGCCCCCACGTTCCTAATATTCCCACAAGCAAAGCGAAGACCCCCACAATCGTACTGATGAGAATCACATCCATTATATTCATATAGAACGGTCAATAACTCCGTAAAATTCAATTCATTCACTTCTGTCAATCATACCCGAAAAACCGTATTTTAGATACCGGCAAAAGCGATTATTTCGAAAATCCCAAAAATTCCGGCAATGCTTCGAGGGCTTTTCGGATGGCTCCGGCCCTGTGGCTGATCCGATTCTTCTCTTGCAGAGATAATTCTGCCAGGGTTTTGTTCAGGGAAGAAACCCAAAAAACCGGATCATAACCAAAGCCATAGTCCCCGCGTTGCTCAGGAATGATTTCACCCGGGCAGACCCCATGGGTGGTAAAACACCGTCCGTCAGGCTGCGCCACAGCAACACAGCAATAAAACCGTGCAGACCACGGGCGCTCGAAGCCCAATAATTTTTGCAAAAGAAAAGCGCGCCGCGTTGCATCGCTCACGTTTTCTCCGGGAACGAAGCGGGCGGAATAAAGCCCGGGTGCGCCACCCAATGCGTCAACCTCCAGGCCGGTATCATCCGCCAGCGCAGTCATTCCGCCGGCTTTGGCAAAGGCAAGTGCCTTTTTCAAGGCATTCTCTTCATAAGTACGCCCGTCCTCTTTCACGTGAAGTTCAAGCCCGATTTCCGCCGGCGAAACGGGCACGAAAGGTGTTCCTGCCAAAAGCGTGCGGATTTCTTCCATCTTGCCTGCATTGTTCGTCGCAATCAGCAAGTTCGTTTCTGCGGGGCGTTGTCCGTGCCGTATAAATACCATATATTATATCCTATTTATCCACATTCTTGACTGAAATTGCTAAGTATGTTATAATTTTGCAAATTTCGTAAATAAACTTTGCAATTTCTCGGCAAATCTCGTGTCCAATTCACTTCAACTGCTCCGCATCAACGTCGGGTTTATCGCACATCAATCTATCGGTTACAGCCGAGTTTTTTCTTTTAACCCGGTTGAACTACGCATCTCCGGCGATTTGACCCTTCACAATTTCAGCGGAGCGGTTCGTTTTTCGAGAGCTACCCAGGGGTTATTGCTCGAAGCATCGTTGCAGGCAGGTATAGCAACGGAATGCGTCCGCTGCCTGGAGCCTTTCATTTTACCTTTGTCGACAAGCTTCACTGAATTATACGCCTTTTCTTCTCATGCCGGCACGGATACCGAACTCGTTTTCCCGGAGAACGGAATCATCGACCTCACCGCACTTGTACGGGAGTACTTCCTGCTGGAAATTCCCATCAACCCCCTTTGCAAACAGGACTGCAAAGGGTTATGCCCCGTTTGCGGTGCCAACCTAAATCACAGCCCTTGCGGGCATCATCCCGAAACGATCGATCCCCGCCTGGCAGTATTAAAATCGCTAATCAACGAAGCCTGAACTGTACGCTTTTCTTCGCGTTCAACCACCGCCCATATCACAGCTGTTCTTCACACCGGCTCACCTTTTGCTCTATGGTTTTCAGGAGGGGTATCCATGACAACCACGCAAAAAAGAATGATTTCGTACCAAACGAATCGTTTTTTACACAACCCGGAGATCCCGGCATACACCGATTACGATGACATTCAAACGCAAACCGCCAACAGCTACTCAACAGCAAACGACGAATCCGACTTTGCTACGGAATACAGGCAGGAAATGACAAACGACACATCCGCTGCGGCAACACCAAACGACCCGTTGGAATTCATCTCCACAGATGACATGGTGGGGCTTTACCTCAAAGAAACCGCCAAAGTTCCCTTGCTCACGGAAGACCAGGAGCTAAGGCTTGCCGAACGAATCGAGCAGGCACGTGATGCCCGTAACGAACTCGCCAGCCAGAAATGGCGAGGCAAAAAATTACACAAACAGGAACTTTTCAAAACCATCCAGGATGGAATCAAGGCGCGCGAACAACTCATCAAAGCCAACACACGCCTTGTCGTCAGCGTTGCCAAACGTTACGCCCGTAACGGCCTCCCGCTTCTGGACTTGATTCAGGAAGGGAACATCGGCTTGATTAAGGCAATCGAAAAATTCGATCACCACCGGGGATTCCGTTTCTCCACCTATGCCACCTGGTGGATTCGCCAGACAATCACCCGTGCCATTGCCGACCACGGACGCACTATCCGCCTGCCCGTTCACATGCACGACCGCATCCGCCAGGTCAACAAAACCAAGCAAAAGCTCGAACAAACCCTGGGGCGCCCGCCCACCATGGAAGAACTTTCCAAAAGCCTGGATATTCCGGAAGACAAACTCCAATGGATCTTTCAGGTTGCCCGTTTCCCCGTTTCGCTGGAAACACCGCTGGGGGATGAAAACGAAGACCACGAAATCGGCGCAATCATCGAAGACGAAACCACCCCCGCCCCGCCGCAGCTGATTTATCAATCGATGCTCAAAGAGAAAATCAACGATATCCTTTCCACACTCTCCCCGCGTGAAGCCCGAATCATCCGCCTGCGCTTCGGCATCGACCAAAACCGCCCCTACACCCTGGAAGAACTGGGCAGGAAATTCGGCCTGACCCGCGAGCGCATCCGCCAAATCGAAGGCAAAGCCCTGCGCAGGCTACGCCACCCCAACCGTTCTCACGCTTTACGCGAATATATCTGACACCGCCGAAAATCAGGGTTGACAAATCATAACCGGCAGTTTAGACTAAAACCATCCAATGATGAACCGGAATGCTCCAACCATGTACTTATCCATCATGCCGATGACCATGCCCGAAAACATGGAGAGGATGTCCCGCGTCGAGACAAGGACAGCCCGGAGCATACGGCTTGATGTCTAATGCCAAACGAACGTTCCGTCACAAGGCTGTCCACGGCAGGGCAGCCTTTTTCTTTGGCTATTCTATTCTTGCGGAATTATCGCTGGAGGTTCAACCATGTCCGATTACATCCTAGTCGCCGTCGCCTGGCCCTACGCCAGCGCTGATATCCACGTCGGGAACATCACCGGCTCTTACTTGCCCGCCGATATTTATGCCCGTTACCAGCGTCTGGCCGGGAATCATGTACTCATGGTATCAGGCTCCGATTCACACGGCACACCGGTTACTGTCAAAGCCGATGAAGAAAACAGCACCCCTCTGGAAATCTACAAACGCTATCACAACCATTTCATCACGCTATTCCAAAAGCTCGGGCTGACATACGACCTGTTCACCAGTACACACACCCGAAACCATTTCGAAGTTGCCCAATCGATGTTTCTGGCGCTCAAAGAAAACGGCTACTTGTTCACCAAGGTCGAAAAGCAGTGGTTTTCCGAGACCCAGCAGCGGTTTCTCCCCGACCGTTACGTAGAAGGCACCTGCTATATTTGCGGATACGAAAAAGCACGCGGGGATCAGTGCGACAAATGCGGCAGTTTACTGGATGCACGCAAACTAATCGACCCTCGTTCGAAAAACGACAACTCGACGCCGGTGCTGAGAGAAACCGAACATTTTTATCTCGACCTTGCCAAGCTGGAAAAGCCGGTGGTCGAATTTCTTGAATCACGTCAGGAATATTGGCGGGCAAACGTCGTCAAGCAGTCACTTGGCTGGATCAAAGCCAAAGGGCTGCACGAACGCCCGATTACCCGTGACCTGAAATGGGGCATCCCCGTTCCATTGGAAGGCTGGGAAGGAAAATCCCTCTACGTATGGTTCGAAGCAGTCATCGGGTACATCTCCGCAACCATCGAATGGGCACAACTGGGCAGCGACAAAGACGCCTGGCACAACTGGTGGTACGACAAAACCGCCCGCACAATCTACTTCATCGGCAAAGACAACATCCCGTTCCATGCCATCATGTGGCCAGCCCAGCTTTATGGCGCCGGCAAGACCTTTGGCAAAATCTTCGAAGGGGAAGAAAGCGGCCCGCTCAATCTGCCTTATGACGTCCCCGCCAATGAATTCATGAACATGGAAGGGAAAAAGATTTCCGGCAGTGCAAATTGGGGCGTCTGGGGGTTGGATTTTCTCGCCCGTTATGATCCCGACCCGCTGCGTTACTACCTCACAATCAACATGCCGGAAAGCAAAGACTCCGACTGGGACTGGGCTGATTTTCTCGCCCGCAACAACAACGAACTGGTTGCCACCTGGGGAAATCTGGCAAACCGTGTACTTTCCTTTGCCAACAAACACTGGCAGGGAATCGTCCCCGAGCCCGGGGAGCTGCGCCCGACAGACAAAGCAATCCTCGAGGTCATCGAAGGCGGCTTCGAAACCGTCGGACATCTCATCGATACAATCAAACTGCGCGCAGCGCTTAGCGAAACGATGCGCCTTGCCTCCGAAGTCAACAAATATCTCGACCAGGCAGCGCCCTGGTTCGAAATCAAGCAAAACAAGGACGCAGCAGCAAAAACGATCTACACCGCTCTGCGTGCAATCGATTCGCTCAAAATCCTCTTTGCCCCGTTCCTGCCGTTCACCAGCGAAAAACTGCACACTTACCTGGGCTACACACAGCCGCTCTTTGGCGAACAATCCGTAGAAACACAGGCGGACGACCTCGGGGAACACACCGTTTTGCGCTACCATGCCGGCCCAGGCGGCAAACAATGGGTGCCCAGCACACTTGCACCGAGCGCCCCAATCCGGAAACCAGCCCCGCTTTTCCGTAAACTCGAACCGAAAATCGTCGAGGAAGAAAGAGAAAAGCTCGGAAACTAGCCCGAAAACAAAATCCGGTACGCCCAAAGGCATACCGGATTTTTTCTTAACTCGGATAGCACCGCGTTACATGGCAATGATGCGCTACGGTGCGGTACTGTTGTAAAACCAGTTGAACGCATAAAATCCGCTTGAAGGGCTTTCGATGCGGATAGCAATCCTGCCCTGGTTTTTCAGGAAAGCAGGAATATTGAACGTCTTGGTGACTTTTCCGCCCTTGCCGGTCTTGAACGAGGCAACCTTCTGCCCGCCAATGCCATACGTCCACATGCGGTTCATCCGCACGACAAAAGTATCGTTTGGCGGCAGATTGAGAATTTTCACCGTAACCGTTTTGTTTTTCTTGACGGCAGAAATCTTGAAAGTCGGATAACCGACATACCCGGATGATTTTTTGGAGGTTGTCTTGGTGCCCTTCTTCGGTTTGGTTGTCGGGGCGGGTTTGTTTTTTGCATTGTAAAACCAGTTATAGGCATAAAAACCGCTCTTCGGGCTTTCGATTCGAACAGCGAGCTGGTACTTCCCCTTGTATCGTTTCGGAATATCGAAAGTCCTGGTCAACGATCCGCCCTTGCCGGTTTGCACCGTCCCGACGAGTTCCCCGCCGACACCCATTGTGCCAAAGCGATGAATCCGCACCTTGAAGGTGTCCTTGGGGGGCAGATTTTTCATCTTGATCGTAATTTTTTTGTTTCTCACCACCGAAACGACATCGACCGTCGGAATTCCCTGATACCCTTTTTGCTTGTTTTTATTTTTGGTTTTGGCAGGGGTTTTCTTCGCCTTGGCCTTGGCTTTGGCTTTATCGTTGTAAAACCAGTTGTAGGCATAATAGCCCGACGTCGGGCTTTCCAGACGAATGGCAATCCGATAAGCACCGGCAAGTTTCGCCGGAATGGTGTAAGTCTTGGTGAAAGAACCGCCTTTCCCCGATTTGGTAGTAGCCACTTTGATCCCGCCAATCCCCATCGTCCCGAATGCACCCATCCGGACGACGAACGTATCTTTGGCGGGGAAATGATGGGTACGTATCGTTATCGATTTGTTCGGCTTAATGGTAATAATGTCGAACGTCGGAATTGTAAAGGACGGTTGCGCCTGTGCAGCCGCCTGAGGATTCACTGCTTTTTCAGCAGCGTTGGCGCTCACAAAAACGCCCAAAGAAACCCCGAGAATCAATATAGACCCCAGGAAAACAACCCATTGTTTTTTCATACGAAAACTCCTTTTTTCACGCTTGCAGCGGCAACATCCGCATCGACCCTTTTCAGGCAATTACGGACCCCCTCCCTGCCTGCAAGCAAATATAAACATTCCCTTGATAATAAGATACATGATTTTCCTGAAAATGCAAGCACCTATCAGGAAATCTTACATTGTTGTCATACCGTTGTGCGTATCATCGACCAGATACCATTTTGCATCCGGCATCGAAAACAACAAATGAAGCACACGATTTCCGATGAGCATCACCAGAATATGAACACCTTTTTTACCGCGCCAGCTTCTGCCGGTCGAAATCACCCGGTAGAGCGCACCTTTCCTGACCAGTTCCAGAGGGGTTATCTCCCCGCCGGACTCGAAGCGGGCAACCACATCAATTTCTTCCATGGTGATCCTTCCCTTTCAGAAAATCCGTCAACAACAACAGCGCCTTTTCGGCAGTATGTTGTTTGTTCGTGATCCTGTCACCTTTCCAGATGACACGCCAGGTATTTTCATAACCAGGGGCAGAAAGCCCGAACCAGGTCAACCCGACAGGTTTTTCCCCGGTACCGCCACCCGGGCCCGCAATGCCACTGACAGCCAGGCCCACATCGGCGCCCATCACTTTCCGAATACCCCGCGCCATCGCCAGCACGGTTTCACCGCTTACCGCACCGTATTTTTCCAGCGTTTCCCAGGGTACACCCAGCAAGCGCACTTTGGCTTCATAGGCATAAGCGGTAACACTCCCCCTGTAATAAACCGAAGAACCGGGGATATTGGTAATGCGGTGTCCAATCAAACCGCCGGTACAGGATTCTGCAACCGCCAGTTTCCATCCGCATGCAGTCAGATATTCTCCAAGTGTTTCTTCCGGTTTTCCCTTCAAATCAAGTTTCCTTTCTGTTTCAAATTCAAATGCCGGCCTTTACCGCTCGATGATCGGCAGGAAAATTTTATCAGCCGGCAGCGCCAGGATTTCTATCGAAACCGAAGCGGAAGTGTCCGGCAACAGGAACACATCAGCATAAGCTTTGCCATGAACCGTATTATTGATTATCGTCCCTGCGCCCGCAGTGTCCTTTACCTGCGCCTGAAAGACAATCACATTCGTCACCGCATCCGTAAACGTCCCGGACGCTTGCCAAACAATACTATGCGTATTCGAGACGAACAAATCCGGCTTGGGGTTCCCGTTCAGTTTCAGGCTAGCAGCAACGATTTGCAATCCGGTAGTCAACGGATCGCGCAATGACACGGAATAGGTGTGCGTACCGCTAATTGCCAGGTGCTGCGTGATGGTGAATGCAAGCACCTGACCGGGAACCACCGTATTGCTGCTCACTTTCTTAATCAGTTGCTGCTTTGCATTTTCTTCGCCGATAAAAATCGCACTCACCGGTCCCTGATTCCCGTCCGCATCCTGCCCGCGAACATAAAGGATATGCCGGGCATTACTCCACGTACTGGTATCAATCACCGCACGGACTTCTTCGGATGTTTCGTCAAAAGCCCCGTCCCGGGCAGCGAGCGGGTGGCTTACGGGATGATGCGCCAAATCCCACGGCGGCACATCGAGATAATACACCGCCTGTGCAATCGACTGGGTATCTTCACGCCCGTTGCTGTTGTTATACCGGCTGTCATCGATCACAGCGGTGACGGTCACCGCTTCTGCGCCTGGTTCCACATGCAAATCCACCACGTCAGGCCCCTTTGGTAATAAATACGGTTTGCGGGCAACCTTTGCCGCATACAACAACGCCGGCAAATTATCTCTCAGGATAGTATTCGTAAACACCCTGCATTCCTCGAAGAAGCTGCTTCCCAGCTCGAACGTGAATGCAGAAAGTCCCAGCTCGCCATATGCATAATCAAGCGTAGATCCATCGGTCTCGTAAAGAGCAGCAGCCCGCTTGGGAGAATAGTGGTTGAAAAAGGCGAATTTCCGTCCCAGCGTGCGCAATGCCGCGCCATTAGGAGCATCCTGGCCAAAGCCCCACGGCCAGAGCACCAGTCCACTGTAACTGTGAATATCCAAAAAGACACCCGTTGCATCATCAGACACACGAGCATCCCGGCTTGCACCGCGTTGATCCGGGAAAATCTGTTTCAAATAGTTTTCGATTGCCTGTGTTTCCGGCTCTGATGCAGCGGAAGGACCGCGATAGGTTTCCTTACACTCGTTTCCACTGGAACAGCTATCATTGTTACACCCATGCCATCCATACGAAAAATTGCGGTTCAAATCCGCCCCGGGATACTCGAACGGGTAATTCCCGTATTTTTTCACCCCGGATGCACAATATGTTGCATTGGTGTTTTTGCGCCACAAAAGCCCGGTTTCAGCCTGCTTGCGCCCGTCAGGGTTTGCCTGCACCAGCAAATGAATTTCATGATAATCCAACAGCCAGGTAACATCAGCATCTTTACCATAATTCTCCACAAGGTATTCGGCAAAACGCATGTTCAACTCTGCCGGCGTGTATTCGCGTGCATGCACCGAAGTCATGATGAAAAGCCTGGGTTTCTGCCCGTGGATTTGCGAATTGGTCAAACGAAGAACGAGTAAATCGTATCCGTCTTTGCCTCCGGGATTAACCTTCTCCCACGAATCCCCGATATCAATCACCGCTGCCAGCGCAGGCGCCTTCTTCGCAAGCGCCCTCATCGAAGCATACGTTTCTTCCACCGTCCGGTAACAAGGAAACCCCGCAATGCCTCCGTTTTGTGAAAGAGGTGCTTGTGCCGGGTGTAGAAAAGCCTCCGTCAAACGCCAGTCCACCTGCACCCGGAATCCGATTGCCCGCAACCTTGCCATTTCTCCGCGGGTTACTCCGACAACGACATAGCCCAACTCCTCGTTTACTTCCCACGGTTCACGCCAGCCAGCCAACGCACGGACTGAACGCTTGTCTGTGTAATAAGCGCGAACTACGAAAAAACCACTCTCATCCGGCTCCGGAACAGCAGTAGCACGCCCCCGGGGATTTTGCCAAGCCCACCCGTTCTCTGCCACAGGTGTCTTCACCACATGCGCTTTCGACACAGCAGCGCGAACCGGCAGCTGCCTGAACACCCCAAGCAACAACCCCAGGGCAAAAATCACCGCCACCCCGGGAAGCCATTTTCTTTGTCTCATTCCAACGCATCTCCCGACATCAAAATCATAAAGTCCAACACCTAACGCTCCGGTTTCGCATCTTCCCTGCGTAATCTGCGCAAAAAAGCCGGGGAATTCAAACTACGCTCCAGCAAATACGCAACATATGCCTGCATCAGGGTTTCCATTTCCATGCGAATCAAATCATTGACTTTCGCCCGCCGCGCCTGCGTGTAAGAACTGCGCTGGTAGTGCCTGAGAAAACGCAGCGCATTCAGTGAAACCGGACGCATACTATCATGCTGCGGCGCACATTGCGGGCAAAGAACCCCGCCCATTTCATAAGAAAAGAACTGGTCTTCCGGTTCGATTTTCGCCTTGCAAGACACACATTCGAACAATTCGGGGCGGAAACCGACAAAATCAAGCATCCGAAGCTCATAATAACGCACCACCAGAAACGGATTCTCCCCATCGTTCAAACGTTCTAAAGTCTCGATCAACAAAGCGTACAATGCCGGATTTGCTTCCCCTTCCAGCGTAAAACGATCGATCAATTCGATGATATAGGAAGCATGCCCGAAAAGTTCGAGATCTTCATACAACGGGTAATAAATATTGAGAGCTTCTGCCTGAGTGATAATGGAAAGATGACGCCCTTTTGCCAACAGCAGATTCACCCGCGTAAACGGCTCCAGATGCCCGCCCTTTCTCGAACGCGGCTTACGCACCCCCTTCGCAATCGCACGCACTTTGCCCATCTCGCGTGTGAACAAAACCAGCAGACGATCTGCTTCTCCGAAGTCTGAATGGCGCAAAACAACCCCTTCTGCGCGTTGTGTTCTTTCCTTGACAACCATCATTCCATCGATCCTTGTTCAGCCGGATGAGCAGATTATACCGCCATCAGCCTCACATCCCGGATATCCAGCCATGCCGCTTTGGCGTTCGGCAGCAGTCCGTAAGTCAGTTTGCCGTCGGGGGGAAATCCGGCAAACTGGTTATCGATCCAAATCACCAAACCCAGCGGAGCACGCGGCACACACTTCGTTGTAAACACCTGCCGCTCATCGAGGCTAAACTGAACTTGCTCCATTTCCCAGCAGATTTCATAATGATGCCAGCGGGTAACATCGGTTTTCACCCTTCCGGAATCCTCATGCAGAAACCGCCGCGCCAGCCTGCGTGCCAACGGTGCGGTCAATCGCCATGCAGCCAATGGCAGGAACGCACCGGCAAACACATTTATCAGGGAAAGGGAAAAAGCCGGGCGCATCACCGCAGATAAAAACCCCTGTGCCGGCAAATCATTGCGAAACGAAAGATAATTGGGGGGAGAAGCGAAGAAAAACCAGGCGGTCTCCGGCAGGGAAGGGAAACGCCGTTCCCCGCCCCCAAAACCAAAAGACAGCGCAAACGGATCATTCCACCAGCCAAAACCCCAGGTTCCCGGAATGGCGGCATCTGAAACCCGCGCATCCAGCGCCAGCGTTACCGGCGGAGACCATGGAAACCGTTTCCTCGGTTTACTGCTGTAATCATCCAGTTGCGCCAACCGGTACGATCCCCGGCCGCCGGCAGGTATACGCAGCCGCCACACGCCACCGCCGGAAGGCTGCACTGTTCCGCCTCCCGCAGTCCTTGGTTCCAGATTGACAACGTACCGCTTGTTCATCATCCACCGCCGACCAGTTTGCTGTTAAACCAAGTCTAACACAAATGCGCCCCGATGCTCCCGATGGTTCCAATCCGGCAAACCTGCCGCACCGGCGCCTGATGATGTATAATCAGTACGCAGAAAATTATGGAGGACACATGGAAATAACCTGGTATGGACATTCATGCTTTCGCCTCACCGAACGGCGAATGGCGACAATTGTTACCGACCCCTACGACCATCAGGTAGTCGGATACGCACCACTCAAGCTGAAAGCAGATGTCGTTACTGTCAGTCAGGATACTGAAGGACATAACTTCGTACAGGCAGTCAAATCGAAGCCACACATTCTCACCGGCCCCGGCGAATATGAAATCGGCAGTGTATTCATTACTGCGGTACAAACCAACCGAAGAACCAAAGATACGGAAGAAAAACGCAATATCCTGTATGTCTTCGATTACGAAGGGATTACCGTAGCACACCTGGGCAATATCCGCAAAGTACCCAGCCAGGCACAAGTCGAAGCATTGGGCACTGTACACATTGCCCTTGTACCGGTCGGCAGCGGCAGCGGGCTAAACGCATCAAAAGCGGCTGAAATCATCAGTCTGCTCGAACCCGGCATTGTCATCCCCATGCACTACCACACACCTGACAGCAAAATCGAACTGGATCCGCTGGACAAGTTTCTCAAGGAAATGGGGTTGGGAAACATCGAAAAACAACCCTCTTTGAAAATCACCAAATCATCCGTCCCCGACCAAACCCGTGTAGTCGTTCTCGACTATCGTCATACATAAACGATAGAGGATTTTTTGTGGCAGTCAAACTATTGATGACCTGGGATATCCGCCTCGGACGCGAACAGGAATACTTCGAATTCGTTGTCCGCGAATTCATTCCCCAAATTCAACGGCTGGGGCTGGAACCGGCGGATGCCTGGTACACCGTTTACGGCGACCATCCCCAAATCATGGTAAGCGCCAAGTCGGAGACCCTGACGTTCCTGAAACAGGTGATGCACTCATCGGAATGGGAAAGCATGATCAACAAACTGCTCGACTTCGTCGAAAATTTCCACCAGAAAACCGTTATCGATCATCCCGGTTTCCAGATGTAAGACACAAAAAGCCAAACAAGAACGCACCTGCCCGGCCATTCCTGTTCCTTACCCCAGAGAACCTTTCTCAATGAACACAACACCGCTTGGAGAAAACATACTTGCCTGGTACCGCGAAAACGCACGCAGTTTACCTTGGCGCGGCATCCGTAATCCTTACGGCATTTGGGTCTCGGAAATCATGCTCCAGCAAACCCGCGTCGAAACCGTGATACCGTACTACCGGCGCTGGATGCAAACTTTTCCGTCGATTGCAGTTCTTGCCGGTTCGGAGCAGCAAAGTGTGCTCTCGCTCTGGGAAGGATTGGGTTATTACCGGCGGGCACTGAACCTGCACCGTGCCGCCCGGGTCGTCGTTCAGGAACACCACGGCAAACTGCCCGAAACAGCCAAAGCTTTGCAAACCCTGCCCGGTATCGGACGTTACACCGCCGCAGCAATCGCCTCGATAGCGTTCGGCGAAAATATCGCCGCCCTCGACGGCAACATCAAACGGGTATTGGCACGCGTCTTCTCGCTTCGTGAACCAATCGGCGAAAGCCAAACGGTCAGACAATTATGGCTGCTCGCAGAAGAAAACCTCCCGTCGGGGCATGCCGGAGAATACAACCAGGGATTGATGGACCTTGGTGCGCTCATCTGCACACCGCACAACCCCGGCTGCTCATCCTGCCCGCTGGCAGCTATCTGCCGGGCATTTGCCGCCCGCATTCAGAATACACTCCCTGTACGCACCCCCCGCCGGAAGATTCCCCACTACACCGTAACAGCCGGCATCCTGCACAAAGGCGAACACGTCCTCGTTGCCCAGCGCCCGGAACATGGTTTGCTCGCCGGCTTGTGGGAGTTCCCCGGCGGAAAACAAAACCCCGGAGAAACCCTGCCGGCTTGCCTGCAACGCGAACTCGATGAAGAGCTGGGTATCAAGGTCGCCGTGGGACAAGCCTATGGCAAATACAAACACGCTTACACGCACTTCCGCATCACGCTGCACGCTTTTCATTGCCGGATTATCGATGGTGAACCTGCTGCGAAAGTCCATCGCAAATTGCACTGGTCGCCAATCGATCAGCTCGCGGCATATCCAATGGGAAAAATCGACCGGGAAATTGCCAAAAACCTGATGGAAGATTTCAGAAAACAATCCGTTCCCTGATTCCCGAAACCAAAGGTACAATAAATCTGCCATGATCATAATCGATGCACACGAAGACCTCGCCTGGAACATGCTTTCTTTCGGCAGGGACTATACCCAAACGGTATCCGAAACACGCCGGAAAGAAGCCGGCTCGGAAGTTCCGAAACTCAACGGTGATACCCTCCTGGGATGGGATGCTTACCAGCAGGGAGAAATTGCGGTTGTCTTTTCCACGCTTTTCGCAGCCCCCGTACGCGCCCGGCTGGGCAGTTGGGATACCCAGTTTTACACCACCGGCGAAGAAGCCCACCGGCGTTACCGCGCCCAGCTGGATGCCTATCACCGCCTTGCCGATCAGCACCCGGAAAAATTCCGCATCATCCGCGGCAAGCAAGACCTCCGCGCCATCATCGGCAGCCGGGATGACAACGAAGCCAAAGAGCACCCCGTCGGGCTGGTCATCCTGATGGAAAACGCCGAGGGCATACGCACCCCGGACGAACTTCCCTTGTGGTGGGAAAACGGCGTGAGAATCATCGGACCGGCATGGGCAGGCACCCGTTTTTGCGGTGGCACCCGGGAACCGGGGCCCCTGACCCCGGAAGGCTTCGCGCTGCTCGACGGTATGGCTGACCTCGGGTTCATTCTGGATATCAGCCACATGGACGAGAAAGCCGTCCTTCAATCGCTGGACTACTACCCGAAAACAATCATGGCATCCCATGCCAATGCCAAAGCGCTGATAAAGGGAACAGAAAGCAACCGGTTTCTCTCGGACAATGTGATTCGCAGGCTTGCCCGGCGAAACGGAGTCATCGGCGTCGTCCCTTACAACCGTTTTCTGCAAGCCGGCTGGCAGGCAAGCGATGGCAAGGAAAGCGTATCGCTGGAAAAAGTTGCCGAACAAATCGATTATATCTGCCAGCTCACCGGTGATGCCGGTCATGTCGGGCTGGGCACCGATTTCGATGGCGGCTTTGGCGTGCAAAAAGCCCCTGCCGAAGTCGATACCATCGCCGACCTGCAAAAATTGGCACCCATCCTTGCCGGCAAAGGATTTTCCGATGCGGATATCGGTCTCATCTTCTACAAAAACTGGCTCCTGCTTCTCGAACGTGCCTGGAGCCGTTGAGAGATCATCACAGGATAAAACCATGAACGAAAACGAAAACAAATCCGGAAAGGCGCAGGAAACAATCATCGGCAGTATGCCCCGTCGCATCCGCCACGGGCTGATCACCACCCTGGTCGGTTTTCTGCTTTTTCTGCTGGGCGCCAAACCGGAACTTTTTCATGCGGATCGCAGCCCGGTCATCGGCTTCGTCCAGATTGCCTTTTTCCTTGTCGGGCTGGCTGTGATTTGCATCGGCGGCTATATCAGCCTGGCCAGCCTTTGGGAAGGCGAACAAAAATCAATTGTCGCTGACATCGGGCTGCGGCTCGTTGCCACCGGATACCTGATTGCAGTCGCCTCCGGCATGGCTGATGTCTTCGGCATCGGCACCCAGCCATGGCCCCAAACCCCTTACTTTGGTCCCATGCAGTCAACAGGCGTCATTCTCGGGGAAATTTGTATTGCAATCGGTTTTCTGATGCTCATCCCGTTCAACCGCATGCTGGATTGAACCACCAAACCACCAAAGCACCTCACAAAAGCCCCGCTGCCCTGAGCATGGCTTCATTCGTATCGAAGCGGAAGTAATCTGCTCCCCGTCTTTCCGCCTCGGCTTTCTCCGCCGCCTCCAATGCAAAAACTGCGTCCTTATCCGCCACAGGGTGCGGAAGCGCTCTGATACGCCGGGCAATCTCTTCGAATTTGGTTTCCGGTTCTGCCATCGGCGGCAGTGTTTGCAGATAACGCAGCACGGCTTCCGCCCCGGCTTCCCCGTCCTTGCGTGCAAGCCCTACCAGCCCTTTGCTTGCATTCCGTGCCCACCCGGCAATGAACACCCCCTCGATCGGCTTCCCGGACTCGGGATCATATGCTTCATAAGAAACCCCGTGCACAGGGTAAAGCGGATTTGGATTCTTGCAAAAGCCATTCCATTCCACCGGCAAACCGATAGCACGATCCGCCTTGTCGCCAATGCAAAACACCACCGTGTCTACATCCAACACCCGCGTTGTCCCCATTCCCTTTGGCTTGGTACGCTCCCCCTCGCACACAAGCCGCGTATCTTCCACTTCCAAACCGCACACATTGCCTTGTCCATCCCCCAAAATGCGTTTCGGGGAAGAAAGGAAAGCGAACCTCAGTCTCGGTTGCTTGCCCGCTTCCGGCGCCTCGGGTGGAATGGACAAGATGAACCCTTTGGCCTCCTGCGGATTTTGCCCGACAGCAAGCATCCGTTCCTGCACACGCTCAAACTCCTGAGCGAACGCCGGTTTGTCAAGATACGCCGCAACATGACTGAATTCTTTCTTCGTAAACTTGACTTCTGCGGGACCCCGGCGCGCAACGACGATGACATCATCCACTTTCTTCTCCCGGCACAGCCAGCGGGCAATATCGACCATCACATTCCCGACGCCAATCAAGGCAACCTTCTTCCCAATTCGCAGCCTGGTTTGGCTAAATGGCGGAAGCTTGTTGTAATGGTAGACAATGTCTTTGGCATGATACACACCGGTCAAGTGCTCACCCGGCAAACCCAGCCACTTGGTCGCCTGTGCGCCCACCGTAACCAGCACAGCAGAAAAGCCCATTGCCTTTATCCCGTCAAGGGTGAAATCTCCCTGCTCCCCAACGGTTACATTCCCAAAATAAGCAATGCGGGGTGTTTCCAGAATCTTTCTGAACTGCTTACGCAGCCCCTCTTTCATTTTGTGCTTTTTATAGTAAATGCCATATTCTGCCAATCCCCCCGGTCTGATATCCCTGTTCAGGATGAGAACCGTTCCCCCCGCCCCGGCAAGTTTCCCGGCAGCGTAAAGCCCTGCCGGTCCGGCACCGATAACAGCAAGCAAATACCCCCCTTCCAATTTAATTCCCACGACAGCCTCCCAAGCAATAAAACCAACTATTCTCAAGATGTCTGGTGCGCGGTGAATTTCAACAATGTTCGGCTAAAGCCCCCTCTTGTTTCACGGAATTCCCTTGCATCTATTCTACCCGTATTCCGCATTCTACACAAGTGCTATTTTTCACAAGCAGTTCCGGACAGCAAACACCCGCTGATACCCGGAATCTGCTGCACCCGGCATTTCTCCCGGCGCACGCTTTCAGAAAAACACGTATAATACAATTCGGATTGATTTCCATGCTTTTCACACGGAGGTTTCATGGAACAAACGGCTGTGACAAAAACTACGCTGGCAAACGGGCTGCAAGTGATGCTCAAAGAAATTCACACTGCCCCGATTATCAGCCATTGGGTATGGTACCGGGTCGGCTCCCGCGATGAAATTCCCGGCATCACCGGTATTTCCCACTGGGTCGAACACATGCAATTCAAGGGAACGGCTCAATTCCCGTCCGGAGAAATGGATAAACTGATCTCCCGTGAAGGCGGCATTTGGAACGCCTTCACCTATCTGGACTGGACAACTTTCTTCGAAACCATGCCGGCAGAAAAAATCGACCTTGCCATGCAGCTTGAAGCCGACCGGATGGTGAACAGCCGCTTCGATCCGGAAGAAGTTGCCTCAGAACGCACGGTAATCATCTCGGAACGTCAGGGAAACGAAAATAACCCGCTTTTCCGCCTTGGGGAAGCCATCCAGGCTTCCGCTTTCCGCGTACACGCCTATCATCATGAAATCATCGGGGATATGGCGGATTTGGAAACCATGCAGCGGGATGATTTATACCGGCACTACCGCCGTTACTACCGCCCCAACAACGCAGTCGTTTGCATCGCCGGCGATTTCGAAACCGATGAGATGCTGGAAAAAGTGCGCCGCTATTACGCAGCCATCGAAGCCGGGGAAAAGCCAAATCACACAATCCGCAAAGAACCCCCTCAGGAAGGCGAACACCGTGTAACCGTCGAAGGGCCCGGAGAAACAACCTTCTTTCAGGCGGTCTACCGCACCCCGCCAGCCTCCCACCCCGACTTTTTCCCGTTCCTGGTGCTGGATAGCCTTCTGACCGGTCCGACAGGGCTGAACATGTTTGGCGGCGGCATTTCCAACAAAACATCCCGCCTTTACCGGGAACTTGTCGAAACAGGAATTGCGGTCAGCATCAACGGCAGCCTGCCGGCAACCATCGACCCGTTTCTGTACACCATTTCAGTTACCCTGCACCCGGAACACACCGTTCAGGATGTCATTCCAATCCTGAACGAAGAAATCCGCAAATTGCAGGAAACCCCGCCAGCGAAAGCATCCCTTGCCAGAGCGGTCAAACAGGCACGTGCCCTGTTTGCCTACGGCAGTGACAGCATTTCCAACCAGGCATTTTGGCTTGGTTTTCCGGAAATGTTCGCATCCTACGCATGGTATCAGTCTTATTTGGATAAACTGAGTGCCGTAACCGAAGAAGACGTACAGCGAATTGCACAAACCTACTTGCGTCCTCAATCCAGAGTACTTGGCACTTATCTTCCCGTAAAAACCGACCAGCTTCACGAGGCAAAGGCATGAACGCAGCGCATCATTCCATCCCAGGCCCGGACGACATTACCCGGGTTACGCTCTCCAACGGCATCACAATCCTTGCCAGACCCAATTTCAACAGCCCGGCCGTATCCATTTCCGGGTACCTGCAAGCCGGCGGCATCAACGATCCGGATGAAAAACTAGGGCTGGCTTACTTCACCGCATCCGCACTCATGCGCGGCACGGAAAAACGCTCGTTTCAGGAACTTTACGACGCCCTGGAATCCATCGGCGCCAGTATGGGGTTTTCGGGCGCTACCCATACCACCACATTCAAAGGCAAGGCGCTCGCAGAAGATATCGACCGACTACTCGACATTCTTTCGGATACACTCCGCAGCCCCGTTTTCCCTTCCCGCCAAATCGACATCCTGCGTGCGCAGCATCTCACCGGTTTGGCAATCCGTGCTCAAAGCACAGACGAAATGGCAGCACTCGCCTTCGACAAAATCGTTTACCGGGGACATCCGTATTCGCGTCCCGAAGACGGTTATACGGAAACCATCCGGCAAATCACCCGGCAGGATCTGGTCGACTTCCACCGGAAAATTTACGGTCCTGCGGGTATGGTCATTGCCATCGTCGGCGCCATCGATCCCGTTCAGGCAACGGAAAAAGTCTCCGCAATGCTCGGAGACTGGGAAAACCCCGCCCAGCCTGCCCCGCCGGAGCTGCCGCCTGTTCAACCACTCGACAGACTTACCGAAGAGAAAGTCGTTATTCCGGGAAAAATCCAGTCCGATATCGTTCTCGGGACAGCCGGTCCTCCCAGGCGTTCCCCCGACTTTCTGCCCGTGTCATTGGGGAACAGCGTTCTGGGGCAATTTGGCATGATGGGGCGCATCGGGGAAGCTGTGCGCGAAAAAGCCGGTTTGGCATACTACGCCTATTCCAGTCTGGGCGGCGGCATTGGGCCCGGTCCCTGGACAGTTTCCGCCGGGGTCAACCCTGCCAACGTTGAAAAAGCGGTCGACCTGATTCGTCAGGAAATCCGTCGTTTCGTCGATGCACCGGTCACTCCCGAAGAACTCAACGACACCAGGGAAAGCGCTATCGGCATGATGCCCTTGGCACTGGAATCCAATATCGGGGTAGCTTCTGCTTTGATCAACCTCGAACGCTACCAGCTCGGGCTGGATTATTACCGGCGTTTCGAAAGCATGCTGCGGTCAATCGACACGCAACAGGTATGGGAAGCTTCACGCCGTTACCTGCACCCCGACAAACTTGCTGTCGCCGTTGCAGGACCCTAGCCAGCCTCTCAGGAGCGAAAACCCGATGCTCGTCCACACCGGTGTTGATTTGGTCGAAATCGAACGTATCCGCCGTGCCGTCGAACGCTACGGCGAGCATTTCCTGATGCGCATCTACACCCGTGAAGAGCGGCAGCAAGTTGCAGGGAATATCGCTTCGCTGGCTGCCCGGTTTGCCGCCAAAGAAGCCGTCTCCAAAGCTTTGGGCACCGGTATCGGCATCGTCAGCTGGCAGGAAATCGAGATCATCCGTTCGAAATCCGGTGCGCCGTCGGTCAGGCTGCACGGTAACGCCCAGGCAATCGCACAAAAAAACGGTTTCACCGGCTGGTCTGTATCCCTCAGCCATTCCAGAACGCATGCAGTCGCTTTCTTCGTTTGCATCGCTTCCGGGTAGTTGGGGTTATAACATACGACAATTTCCTCATTTTTGTCTTCAACAAGATAAAAACACACACTAGCTGCCTGTCAATCAGGCATTCTGGAGAGTCTCTATGTCCAAAGTCTGGCGTACATTGATTATTGGTTTCGGTATTCTTGGCCTGTTGTTTCTCATCACAACGGCGGTCTACCGTTTCGTGCTGCCCCAGCGTTCCTTTCCCAAACTCGACGGAGAGCTTCGCATAGCAGGCCTTGACGGCAAGGTGGATATTTACCGGGATGCTTACGGCGTCCCCCAGATTTACGCAAAGACCAAGCATGATTTGTTCTTTGCCCAAGGCTACACTCATGCCCAGGACCGCTTCTGGCAGATGGACCTCTGGCGTCATCAAAGCGCCGGGCGTCTTTCGGAAATGCTGGGGAAGAACACCCTTGGCATCGACAAGTTCCTGCGCACCATGGGCTGGGAACGTGTTACCGAAGAAGACCTGACCAGGCTGGATGACGAATCACGCACAATCCTCGATGCTTACGCCGAGGGTGTCAACGCCTATCTGCGCGACCATCAGGGAAGCGCTTTGAGCCTGGAATATACCGTGCTCCCCCTGCTCAACCGCGGGTATAAACCGGCGCCCTGGACGCCGTTGAATTCCCTCACCTGGGCAAAAGCAATGGCATGGGATCTTTCGGGGAATATGGATACGGAAATATCGCGTGCCTTGCTCCTGAAAACCCTCTCCCCGGAACAGGTCAGCCAGCTCTTCCCGCCCTATCCGGCCGACCATCCTGTTATCGTGCCCCATCCTTATCTGAGCACGCAAACCGGGCAAACAACACAAGACAGCGAAAGTATCGTCCGCGCTTCGGCTCCTGCCCTGCTTGCCCTCCGCACCAGAGTAAGCGATGTCAACCGGGCAATCGGCGGTTATTTCGACGGAATCGGCTCGAACAGCTGGGTCATTTCCGGAGGACTCACCGATACAGGCATGCCTTACCTCGCCAACGATCCCCATCTCGGTGCACAAATGCCATCCATTTGGTATGAAGTCGGGCTGCATTGTGCCCCCGTCAGCGCAGACTGCAATCTCGATGTTTCCGGCGTTTCTTTCGCCGGCGTACCCGGTGTGGTCATCGGGCATAATGCCAATATCGCCTGGGGGTTCACCAATGTCGGCCCCGACGTGATGGACCTTTATATCGAAAAAATCAATCCGGAAAATCCCGACCAATACGAATACAATGGGAAATGGGTTGACATGCAGGTAATTCACGAAGCCATCGAAGTCGCCGGCGGTGAAACCCAAGACCTTGTCGTCCGCCTGACACGACACGGGCCAATTATCAGCGATGTCTACAAGGATCTGGAAGCATTCGGCGAAAATGCCGGGGTCGAAGTACCTCAACAGTATGCGCTCTCCCTGCGCTGGACCGCACTGGAGCCTTCCTGCATCTTCTGCGCAATCTGGAAATTCAACGCCGCCAGCAATTGGCAGGAATTCCGGCAAGGTGCCAAAGAGTTCGTTGTTCCCGCACAAAACCTGCTATATGCCGACATCAAAGGAAATATCGCGTACCAAATGCCGGGCAATATTCCCATCCGCACCGACAAACACGACGGGCAAATTCCCGTCCCCGGATGGACGGACGAATACGAATGGCAGGGATACATCCCCTTCGACAATCTGCCTTACGCAGTCAACCCGCAGGAAGGGTACATCGTCACCGCCAATAACGCCGTTGTCGGAGCGGAATATCCTTACCTGCTCACCAAGAACTGGAACTACGGCTTCCGCGCCCACCGCATCGTAGAGATGATTGAAAACAGCCCCAAGCCAATCACCCGGCAGATGATTCAGCAAATGCAGGGAGACGACAAAAACCCAACCGCCGGATTGCTCGTTCCATTTCTCATGCAGCTTCCTGCCGCTAATGAAAATATCCGAAAGGCGCAAACCCTTTTCCGGGAATGGGATTATCAGGCAGATATGGATTCTGCACCCAACGCCCTGTATGCAGCCTTCTGGAAAAATCTGTTGGCGATGACTTTTAGCGACCAACTTCCCGATTCATACCAGCCGGAAGGAGGCTCTGTATGGATGGAAGTTGTCCGTCAAATCATCGGTTCTCCCGACAACCCATGGTGGAACAATATCGAAACGCCGGATACAGAAAACAGAGACATGATTCTCTCCGCAGCGCTCTCGGATGCGGTTGCGGAAATGGAAGATACTTTCGGCAAAGAACCCTCCAAATGGCGCTGGGGTGATTTGCACACGATTACCTTCCACAATCAGGTGATGTCGAACATCCCGTTGTTCAACAAACTTTTCGACCGCGGTCCTTTCCGCACTGCCGGCGGCGCGGAAAACGTCAACGCCACCGGATGGGATACATCGGCACCGTACCAGGTCGACTGGCTCCCCTCGATGCGCATGATTGTCGATTTGAGCAGCCTGCCGAATTCACTGCTCGTCCACACCACCGGCCAGTCCGGGCACGCTTACCACCCGAACTATATCGACATGGCGGATTTATGGCGCACCATCCGCTACCAGCCAATGTACTGGGGGCGGGATGAAATCGAAGCCGCCACACAAAACCATTTGCAGTTGACCCCGTAACACCCGCAAAGCAGTTCCCTCACCGGTGCTGCTGACAGCCGCAAACAAACCGGTAATACAAAACACCCGCTTGCACAAGCGGGTGTTGATTTTGCATCTTGATGTCACCCGGCGCATTGTGGCATCCGGACGACCAAAAACCAAAGCGAAAATCAGGCTTCGGTTTCCGCAGACTTTTTCCCACCGGCTTTTCCCTTGAAATATTCGAAGGCTGCCGGAAGCAGAGAAATCGCAATGATCACCAAAATCACGATTTCAAAATTATGCTTGACAACCGGCAAATTCCCAAAGAAATAACCGGCAAAGACGAACAAAGCCACCCAGGACAACCCCCCGACGATATTATATGTAATGAATTTCCAGTAAGTCATCTCGCCAATCCCGGCAACGAAAGGCGCAAATGTCCGCACAATCGGCACAAAGCGGGCAATGATAATCGTCTTGCCGCCGTATTTCTCGAAGAATTCATGCGTCCGGTCGAGGTGCTCTTTTTTCAAAAAACGGCTGTTGCTGCTGAACGCACGGGGCCCGATGGCATGTCCGATCCAGTAATTCACCGTATCACCCAATATCGCCGCCAAGCCGAGTATCAGAAACAAATAAACCGGATTCAAGGAACCCAAAGCGGCAAAACTGCCGGCAGCAAAGAGCAGCGAATCACCGGGCAGAAATGGCGTAACCACCAAGCCCGTTTCGATGAAAATCACACCGAAAAGCAAAATATACGTCCACGTACCGTAAGTTGCAATGACCGTACTCAGATAGTCATCCAAATGCAAGAACAAGTCGAACAGATATTTAAT
Organism: uncultured Anaerolineales bacterium; assembly: GCA_964457375.1. Taxonomy (GTDB): domain Bacteria; phylum Chloroflexota; class Anaerolineae; order Anaerolineales; family UBA11858; genus G519. The sequence goes on along the minus strand of CAYWFK010000008.1, from coordinate 19,767 downwards.
CAAGTCCATTGTCCATCCTTATCTCCCGCTTCCTTTTGCAGAAAACAGGGAACTCATCATTTTCCAGCATCCGCATCCGGCAGGATGACGATATGCAGTACAGAAGCCGGTATTATAGCATGGGCCAAAAGCCGCCCGACGGCAGACACCCCCTGTCAAATCGATTACCCCGCCGGCTTGCAGTCGAACCGCTGCCGCTCATTCGGGAGAACAACCGCCCGCACAGTTTTCACCGGCAGACAAACCGGTCAAAACCGGCTGAGGTCTTCCGGCTTTCTTTGCACTCGGCGCCATCCCCGCAAACGCCTGACAAAATTCGTTGCCCGAAGAGACCTCTCCGGGCAACATCGGCAAACAAACCTGTTCAGGGAAACACAATCAGCCAAACCTGCATCATGAAATCGCATATCTTTTCCCGGCAGGTTCGGCGGGCATCTCATCAGCCAATGGTTTCCGAGGCAGCCACCGAAAGCATTGCCAGACCGGTGATAATCTTCGGATAAAAATCGGTCGATTTTTGCGGCATCTTCTCACCGACCGCAGTGCAGGCGGTTATCTGCTCCATACGCGTAGCGTTGACGATGAACAGGAACGCCCGGGGGTCATTTGCCGCCCGCTCGTACCCGAGGTCAGGCTCGCGCAAATATTCAATGCCTTGTTTGGCATCGATTTGTGCTTCGGGAATACCCATGATATGTTCCAGCAGCAACTTGTGCAAAATACTGACATCCAGTTCGCGCCATGGTTTGGCATGCTCCCCGGCCAGTTCGTCCATCACGGAAACATCTTTCAGTTTCAGCAGATAAAACCCCTTCGACAATGCCATTCCAAAACAGCCGGTCTTGCCCAACGCCGCTTTCATTCCTGCTTCCAAAGCAGCCCTGTCTGTCACTTTCTCGATCTCGAAAAAAGTCGCAGCTTTGGCAAACACTTCATCCGCCGTCATCTTCGCATAATCGTAAATCAGGCGGTGTGTAGGCAAAATAGTCAGTCCGGGGTCACTCATGCTCACCAAAGCGACCATCAGATAATTAAAAGCAGCATCCGGCGGGGCATCCGGGTATTTTGCCCGCTGCTCATCCCGATACGCCAGCGCAGTTTCGTAACGATGGTGTCCGTCGGCAATGATCAAGCCGGTTTTCGGCGCCATCTCCGCCCGGACGGCATCAAGCACTGCTTCATCGGTTACCACCCACAACTTTTGGCGCACATCTTTTTCGAATAGTTCGCGCACATCCACATCCGGCGGGCGTTGAATTGCAGCATCGAGAAGCGCATCCACCTTGTTTTGCCGGTCAGGATACAGGATGAAAATATTTCCGAAATAAGCTTCGGTCGCGCGGGTCAGGTTGAGTCGATCCATCTTGGGCCCGTCATGGGTACGTTCGTGAGGCAAGACAACCCCTTCGTCGAAGCGCACCAATTCCAGCGCACCGATTACAGCCTTGCGGGTTACCTGCCTGCCATTGAGAGTAAACTCCTGATGATAGACATACAGCGCAGGCTTTTCTTCGCGTTTGAGCACGCCATTTTTCAGCCATTCTTGCAAGAAAGCATTGGCGCGGGTATAGACGTTTTCCTGTGTCGTGTCACCGTCGAACTCCTTGCCTTTGATGATATGCACGATATTGTAGTCACTAAGCGCGTAATACTTGTCTTGCAAACCATGGCGGACACGGTCATAAGGCTGGCTGATGACCGTCGCCATATCGCTGATTTTCTCGGGGTTGTAGCGGATTCCGTGGAATGGTTTGAGTATGGCCATGTTTTCTCCAAAATCTTAAAAGAATGATTCGTGCAGTTTCGGTTTTGGCTGTGTTATTTCCCGCTCAGTGCGTCAATCACCTGGCGGGCAACCTCGGCGCCAACACGGGCGGCAGCTTCACGCGTACCGGCTCCGATATGAGGAGACCCGATGATCTCCTGAAGCGTAAACAATTTGTTCCCTTTGGATGGTTCTTCGGCATAGACATCCAACGCAGCCCCGGCGACCTTGCCGCTCTTCACCGCATCATAAAGGGCGTCTTCGTCAAGGGTGCCGCCGCGCCCGCAATTGATGATATAGACACCGTTCCTGGCTTTGCCGATTTCTGCCGCACCGATGATATGATGCGTTTCCGGGTTATGCGGGACGTGAAGACTGATGTAATCGGCACGCGCTAGCAAATCATCCAGCGATACCAGCTCGATATCTCCGGCTTCCTGCACATACGGGTCATAAGCAACGACAGTCATTCCGAGTGCTTTTGCCCGTTTTCCCGTTGCACAGGCAATGCGACCGGCGCCAATCAGGCCCAGGGTCTTGCCGCTGATCTCGCTGCCTTTGAACGCTTTCTTGGCCCATTCGCCCGCGCGCATGGAAATCGTCATCTGCGGAATATGCCGCGCCAAGGCGATGATATAACCAATGGTCAGTTCAGCCACCGCATCGGTCGATGCAGTCGGCGTATTACGCACCTGAATGCCCTTCGAACGGGCATACTCGACATCGATATTATCCAGCCCCACCCCGCCGCGGACGATAGCTTTCAGGTTTGCCGCAGCATCGAGCAGCGGTTTACGCACCTTCGTGCGGCTGCGTACCACAATGCAATCGAATTCAGGAATGGCTTCCATCAGCTCTTCCGGGGTAATATCCGGTCGATTGACCACCTCGAACCCCGCAGCAGCAATGGTGTCGAGTGCTTCTTGTGCTGTAGAATCGCAAATCAGTACTTTCATTTTTTCCTCTTCGCTCGTTTAAGATTTCCTTTTTTCTTATCCGGCGTTCCTTGTTTACCGGAACGCCGGTAAATCACCAAAGTTTTGGCGTGGCTGTATTTTCAGGGAAAAGTGCTATCCGCTGCAACAAACCCGAATTGTTCACCAGCCACGGCTTTTCCGTGTGTGACCTGCCAACATTCCAAATCACAACCCGCCCCTGCATCAGGCAAAGATTACTTTTCCTCGATGGTTATCGTGACAATGCGGTCTCCCGGATCAAGCGGCTGCCCTTTGGATGGATCCCGCGGGGTCAGCTTCCTGACAACATCCATCCCGTCGGTTACTTCCCCAAAGATCGTATACCCGCCGTCCAGGTTGGGTGCCGCATCATACGTGATGAAAAACTGGCTTCCGTTGGAATTCGGTCCGGCGTTTGCCATTGCCAGCAAACCGGCGCGGTCGAACTTCAAATCCGGGCTTGTCTCATTGACAAACGCATAACCGGGACCTCCCATCCCCGTTCCGGTAGGATCCCCTGCCTGGGCAACGAACCCCGGAATGACCCTGTGGAACGTTACCCCGTCATACCAGCCGTGTTTCGCCAGAAAGATGAAGCTGTTAACTGCAATCGGTGCCTTGTCAGCATAAAGCGAGAGAACGATGTTTCCCTTTTCCGTTTTGATCGTAGCAATGTACTGCTTGAGCGGGTCGATAGCCATCGGAGGACATTCGGTAAACTGCTTAGGCTCCAATTTGATCATCTCGACGATACGCTCCAGATTTGCGACATCGGAGGGCCCTTTGTAAGGGATATTGTTGATCACCAAAAACGGTGTTCCGGGAAGTCCGATTTCTTTTCCATGATCCCATGCTTTCCGGGCAACATCGGCAATTTTCTTGCTGGTCAAATCCTTTTCGAACTGTTGTGCATCCAAATCGAGAAATTTCGGCATTTTATCGGTCAACCATTTCCCGAAATCTTCCTTGCTTAAAGAAACCCACTCGTTCCGGTGTCCGAAGAGATAATCGTGCATTTCCCAAAACTTGTCCTGCTTGCCGGCAGCTTCGGCAGCCTGCGCCGCCAAAATCGCTTTATCGTGAATGCTGTCGAGCGGAAAATGCCGGAAGACCAGACGCACATCATCCGGAAAATCCTGTTCGACGCGCTTGATCGAATCAGCAAAACCCGCACAAAACGGGCATTGAAAATCACTATATTCCACAATCGTTACCGCAGCATCTTCGGGACCGCGGCTCCAGTCGTCTTTCTGCGGAGAAAAGAGGGTCACCAATTCCGGGACCGGTGTAGGCAAAGAGCTGACGACAGTGCATCCGGGGCCTGTCGCGGTTGGCTTCACGCTTTGCGCCGAAGACGCCGCAGACTGCTGCGCAGTTGCTTCCGGAACATCCGTCGGTTTCACCGTTTCAGCCTTCACAGCCGTCGGCTTTACCGGTGCAGCGATTGTCGCGGCATCAGGCTGCCCGCTATTGCGGCATCCACTAATCATTAAAATCCCCAGAAAAACACCAATAATCCATCGTCTCTTCATCTACACCATCTCCATTACTTGTTTGTGAATGTTCTTACAATTGTTAATTTTACCAGCCGAATCATCATCCGTCTTCCGGAGAAAACAGCTGAGAGGCTATCGCTCGACAGCGGCTTTCAACTGGTCGAACGACCACATCCAGGCCATACGATTGATGAAATCCGCCAACGAGCCGGATTGCGCGCGCAAGGCACGCACAGCCGCGCCCACGGGGTCTTCCCCGGCAGCGCCGCCCGGCTGGTCTGCATAAGCGCCATAGAAAGCAAAATAAGCCTGGTTGAGTTTTCTGATGCGATAACCGTGGTCCCAAAACATCTTGCGGCGCATTTCCATATAAGTTTCCGCTTCTTCGATTTTTCCTGCCGCCAGCAATTCATCCACTGTTACCCGTGTTTCATGCATTTCAGCCCTGAAATCAAAAGCCGGTGGTTCGGCAGGCTTTTCTGCTTCCGCTGCGGTTTCTTTTTTCGGCTGAGGCGGCGGGAGCACAAACTCAGGATAAAAACGCTTGATGACCAAAGCCCCGAGTTCTTTTCCGCTGATACTGGCAGTCGTCTCGTTCATCGTCCGCAGCTCAGGGCTGTTTTCATAACTCATTCCCAAAGGATGATAATCAAGAAAATTATGCGTCCACTCGTGCGAAACCACCTCAACCAGCCAATTGATGCTTGTCGTCTGCATCACCATTGTCGGATACAAGCCAATGCCCCCGACCGGCACCACCAAAGAAGAAACATCCAGCCCGTTATCCACTTGTTCTTCCAGAGCAACAATCTTATCAAGAGGAAGATCCGGTTTCAGGGAAATATTTGCGTCCTGGCGAATGACATTGCGGGGAGAAACGATCAGGTCTACCGGCAAAGGAGTCATATGAAACAACAAAGGGGGAATGGGTTGCCCGCCGAGAGTCAGCCCCTCTTCCGCCACCACCGCACTAATCTGGTTTTGCAATATGGCTTCAGCCAGCGGAGCCAGCCTGGCACGTTTTCGGTAAAGCGCGTCCAAATCTCTGCGGAGCAGCTGGCTTTCAGCATCCGGATCCGTCACATCAGGGTTCGAGTAATACTCTTTGAGAAGCGTTTCGTTATGCTGAATATCGGAGACCACATCGAGGAATTCCAAAACCGTCTTGCTCTGGGTTGTATCATCCAGATAATCGGCAGCCCCGAGGCTGACCTGCCCGAGCTTCAACCCCATTGCGTCCAGCGTCCAGTTTACATAATTAAACTCGATACCCCGTGTATACCGGCGCACGCGTTCAACCGGATCACTGGTATCCGGTGTGCTGCGTTGTAACAAGAGCAGAAACAACGTGCCAATAAAAGCGAGCTTGAACCCGCGGTGAAAAATTGCTTTCATCGATAGCCTCAACCTGGAACCGGCCCTTGTACCTAACAGCCAGGCTCCGGTTACCCCACGAATTGTAACATGCCGCGTTTCCGGCAAGCTTAGACAAGCTTAAGAATTTAGCCTGCAATTTTCCCGATTTCAACCGGCAACAAGGCACAGCATACTTGCCACGGTGTTTACACCAACCCGCCGGCGCGCCAGGCACGAACCGGCAAGCAGTTCATCTCGCCATCATCAACATGACGCTCAGGGCATTCGTCAAACTGTGAACAACCCATCCGGGCAAGATACTTCCCGATTGGTAACGCAGCCAGCCAAGCAGCCAGCCTGCCAGCAATTGCACCAGCAAAATCGGATAAAGTGCGGTGCTGACCGATAACAGCAGCAAATGCGGCAGCAGGAAGAACACCGCCTGAATCACATTTCCCAGGGCAAACCCGAACTTGCGGAACAACCAACCCCCGAGCCATCCCCGGAAAAAGATTTCCTCACCCAAAGCGACATAAATCGCTTCGTGCAGCAGAATGCCCAAAAAAGTAATCAACGTAACCTGGCTGCCGGCATAAGCGAAAAAGCTCAAACCGGGTTGGTGCAGCACACTCACCGGCACAAAGCGCATTGCCATCCAGCCAAGCAGCCCGAGAATCACCAACAGCAACAACCCGAGCAGATAATAACGCAAAGCACACCCCTGCCAGCCAATATCCCGCATGACATCCTGATACTTCTCCCCACGACGTTTCCTCACAAAAAGGGTAATCCATGCAGGAATGCTGAAAACAATCAATTGTACGGGAATATTCATCGTCTTTCTCCTGTTGAGGATAAACCGGCGGTTCGTTACACCGGCGTTTCTGCTCAATAACTGCCCGGCTCTCCATCGAATCCGGAACTTTTCGCGGCGAGTAGCGGCAGCGGACTTACACGCCGGACAATTTGCCGAAGCACCCTGTCCGAAACAGTATTCCAAGGATTATACATGATCAGCCGGATTTGATTTCAAGTAAACCGGTTGATTTCACGGCAAACACCTGCCGGAACAGCCCATAGCCGGTCAAAACCACTGAAAACGAAGTAGAAACATAGACGAATCAAACAGCCCGTGATATACTCCGTGCGCTCTTGTCGAAAACCGGAGCAAACCGCATCGGAAGATGCAAAAATACACACGCACCTTGACTTGCGTAGGGGTGCCGCCACAGGGAGAAACAGCAGGCGGTCCTGTGCAGGGGAGAGAGGTGCGGAGGCAAAACAAAAAGGAGTATAAAATGTCAAACGTTTCCATGAAATCGCTGCTGGAAAGTGGTGTTCACTTTGGGCATCGTACCCACAAGTGGAACCCGCATATGAAACCCTACATCTTCACCGAGAGAAACGGGATTCATATCATCGACCTCCAGAAGACCGTAAAAGCACTCGACGAAGCCTACAAAGTCGTACGCGACACCGTTGCAGACGGTGGTGTCATTCTTTTCGTTGGCACCAAACGCCAGGCACAGGAAACCATCCAAACCGAATCAGAGCGCTGCGGAATGCCCTACGTAACCGCCCGCTGGCTCGGCGGCACCCTGACAAACTGGACGACAATCCGCCAGCGCATCAACTACCTCGAACGCCTCGAGAAAATGCGTGACGCCGGCGAATTTGCCCGCCTGACCAAAAAAGAAGCCCTTGGGCTGCACCACAAAATCGACCGTCTTGATATGCTGCTCGGTGGCATCCGCACGCTGGTAAGCCGCCCCGATTTACTCTTCATCGTCGATATCCGCAGAGAAGAAACCGCAGTACACGAAGCCAACCTCCTGAACATTCCGATCGTTGCCATGGTCGATACAAACTGCGACCCCCGCAACATCGACTACATCATTCCGTCGAATGATGACGCCATTCGCGCCATCAAACTCATCGTCGGTAAAATGGCAGACGCCGTGCTGGAAGGCAAAGCCGTTCACAAAGAAGACGAATCAGAAGATATGCCCGTTCAGGTGAAAAGCGAGTCCGCAAGCAGCGAAACCGAACTGAGCGACGACGATCTGCTCGGCGAATCCACAATGGCAAAAATCAAAGCCCAGCAAACAACGCCCGCAGCCGAACCCGCTGAAGCAGCCGAAGAAACCGCTGCACCGGAAGCCGCAGCGCAGGAAGAAACACCGGCAAGCGAGGAAACCCCTGAAACTGCCACCACTGAAACACCCTCCAATCCGGAAACCGAAAACGAACCTTCCGCAGCAGAAACCGCTGAGGAAGCACCCGCTGAAGAAAGTGAAAAAGAACAAGAGGACGAGGCATAGAAAAAATGACTGTAAACGCAAAACAAGTACAAGAATTACGAAAAGCCACCGGGGTGGGTTTTCTGGACTGCCGTAAAGCACTCGAAGCATGCAACGGCGATTTCGACAAAGCCGTAGACATGCTGCGTGAAAAAGGGCTGGCAACAGCCAAAAAACGTGCCAGCCGCGAAGCATCCGAAGGCGTATTGGAACTATATACCCATGCCAACGGTCGGATCGGTGTGATGGTAGAAGTAAACTGCGAAACCGATTTCGTCGCCCGTTCGGAAAAATTCCTCGAATTTGCCCACGAAATCGCCTTGCAGGTTGCCGCCGCATCTCCAAAATGGCTGAAAGAAGAAGACATCCCGGAAGATGTGCTTGCACACGAAAAAGAAATAGCCCGTAAACGCGCCATCGATGAAGGCAAGCCCGAAAAAATCATCGACAGAATTGTCGAAGGCAGAATAAAAAAATATATCGACGAAGTGTGCCTGATGCGCCAGGCGTACATCCGCGATGATGATTTGAGCATCAACGACTTGCTCTTGCAAAACATTGCTGCGTTAGGAGAAAACATCATCATCCGGCGATTCATACGCTGGGAAGTCGGCGAAAGCAACGAAAACTAACACCCATGAGCCAACCACACGGTTGGCTCATTTATTATCAGGCAGCATGCAGCAATACCGCTTCTCTCCCGCCGGGAGGTAATTCCGTACTTGCGGCGGGGAAACCAATTCAGGTAAAATACATCCGGAGGCTTTACTGATAACTTATGGGAAAAGACGTCGAATACAAACGAATACTACTCAAACTAAGCGGTGAAGCACTGGCAGGACCGCAAGGGTTTGGAATCGACCCGTTACGGGCAGAAGCCGTTTCACGGCAAGTAAACGAAATTTACAGGCTTGGTGTCGAAATCGCCATCGTGATTGGCGCCGGGAACCTTTGGCGGGGAAAACGGGGGCTGGAAAGGGGCATGGACAGAGCAACCGCCGATTACATGGGCATGCTGGGCACCGTGATGAACGCCATGGCATTGATGGATGCCATGGAACGGCTGGGCATGCAAACCAGAGTGCAATCAGCCGTCGAAATGCGCGCCGTCGCCGAACCGTACATCCGGCGCCGCGCCATCCGCCACCTCGAAAAAGGCAGAATCGTCATTTTTGGCGGCGGTACCGGTAACCCTTACTTTTCGACAGACACCGCAGCCGCCTTACGCGCCATGGAAATTGGCGCCGGTGTCCTCATCAAGGCGACCAAAGTCGACGGGATCTATGATTCAGACCCGATGACAAACAGCAAAGCCGTCCGTTTCAGTCAGCTTGCCTACATCGAAACACTCAACCTCCGCCTGGATGTCATGGACAGCACCGCGGTTTCCCTGTGCATGGATAACCAAATGCCAATTCTCGTTCTCAATTTATGGGAAAAAGACGCCCTGGTACGCGCAGTTTACGGCGAAAAAGTCGGCACCCTGGTTACCGACTGACCCGCGGCTTGTTTCCTTTTTACAGAGAACGAAACCGGAAATCCGGGTTCATTTTACGAACCTGTGATTTCTATCGTTAAGTTCGCACAATTTGGGGTAAAATTAAAAACCACTCAAATTCTTCTGAAGCAAAAGAGCATTCACTTTTTCCGAAATCAATCCGCCCCGGAGGCAGATATGCTTGATGATATTTACAAAGAAGCAAAATCAAGAATGCAGGGAGCAATACAGGCTCTGGAAGAAGATTTGGTCGGCATCCGAACCGGGCGAGCAAGCCCGGCCCTTGTCGAAAAACTCTCTGTCGAGTATTACGGCTCCCCGACACCATTGCGCCAGTTAGCCAGCATCGGCGTTCCTGAACCGCGCACCTTGTTGATTCGCCCGTTCGACCCGGGCACGTTGAAAACCATCGAACGCGCCATCCTCGCTTCTGACCTCGGGTTGACCCCGAACAACGACGGGAAAGCCATCCGTCTGAACATTCCCCCCCTGACAGAAGACCGGCGGCACGACCTCGTCAAAATGGTCAAACACCGCCAGGAAGAAGCACGGGTAGCCATCCGCAACGTCCGCCGCGATGTCATCAAAGACCTTCGCGACTTCGAAAGCGAAAAACTGATTTCAGAAGATGACCTGAAACGCGGCGAAACGGAAATCCAGAAAATCACCAACGAGTTCATCAAAAAGGTCGATGAAATTGGCGAACGAAAAGAACACGAAATCATGGAGATTTGAACCGGCCTGTGCGAATCTTTCCCGGCGCCGGATTTGCGCCTGATGAAAGATAAACGAAACAGATCCAAAACAAACAAAACGGGATGATTTCTGAATGAACAAACAAGAAGGGATAAATATTCCTCAGAAACGGTTGCCCAAACACGTTGCCGTCATCATGGATGGCAACGGCAGATGGGCAACATCACGCGGGTTACCTCGTCTGGCGGGACATCGCGCAGGGACGGAAAACCTCAGACGAATCATTACCTCGTGCGTCGAATTCGGTATCCCTTACCTGACGATTTACGCTTTTTCCACTGAAAATTGGGCAAGACCCCTGGAAGAAGTGCAGGGGTTATTGCGAATTCTCGAAGATGTCATCGACAAAGAGCTGGCGGAACTCAACGAAGAAGGCGTGCAGCTGCGCCATATCGGCCACCTGGACAGGCTAAAACCACATTTGCGCCAGAAAGTTATCGATGCCATCGAACTCACAAAAAACAACGACAAACTCGTACTCACGGTCGCTTTCAATTATGGCGGACGCGATGAAATTATCTGTGCCATTCAACGTATGATTCGCGACCACGTTCAGGAAGATGAAGTAACCGTCGATCTTGTCAACCGCTACCTCTTTACCGCAGGCACTCCTGACCCGGATCTGATCATCCGCACATCCGGAGAATATCGCGGATCCAATTTCCTGATTTGGCAAAGCGCTTACGCCGAATGGTATTTCACGCCCACCTACTGGCCCGATTTCGACAAAGAAGCCTTCATACAGGCGCTGGAAGAATATAGCCGGAGGAACCGCCGGTTCGGGCGCATCAAATAACCTGTTCCTATTAATCCTATGCTGATAAAAAGAATCCTGGCTGCCATTGTCCTGCTCCCAATCGGGTTGATTGTCATCTTCCTCGGAGGAGTACCGCTGGCAGCCCTGATTGCTGTTACCCTCGGCTTTGCCGCCACGGAATACGCCAATCTCTTTCGAAAAGGCGGCCATCAGCCTGCAAGCGGCTTAATCCTTTTCGGGGTGCTCCTGCTTGTCGCCGAACGCTTTTTCGACGAGTTCAACAGCGCTCCCTGGTGTTTGACCCTGATTTTGCTCGTCACCGTCACCTACCACCTTATCGCTTACGAAAAGGGACGCGAACAAGCAGGCACTGATTTCGCCATCACAATCAGCGGTATCTTGTATATCGGCTGGCTCGGCTCCTATATGCTTTCCCTCCGTGCTTTGCCGGATGGCGAATGGTGGTTTCTGATCGTGCTGCCTGTCGTCTGGCTTGCGGATACCGGCGCTTACCTGGTGGGAAAACGTTTCGGCACACACAAACTCTCCCCGCGTCTCAGCCCCAAGAAGACCTGGGAAGGCTATCTGGCGGGGGTCATCAGCGGGGTAATCGGGGGCATATTGCTGACCATCATATGGAATTTGATGGGAGCGGAGCTGACACTCTTCGAAGGCGGATTCATCGGATACATCCTTTCCGTTTTTACCCCGCTCGGCGACCTGGGGGAAAGCATGTTCAAGCGCCAGTTTGGCGTCAAAGACTCCGGTGACCTGATTCCCGGACACGGCGGTGCTTTCGACCGCATCGACTCCTGGCTCTGGGCAGCCCCAATTGGTTATTATCTAATCATTCATATGCTTATGTAAATCGTTTTGCGTTAGGTTTCTCGTTCAGGCATCATATTTTCTTAAATATGTCATATTATTCAAGGAGACTGATCGAAAATGAAAACCAAACCGAGTAGGAACCTTGCGCTTGAATTGGTGCGCGTCACAGAAGCGGCTGCACTTGGCGCAGGTCGCTACATGGGCAGAGGGGACAAAGAAGCGGCAGATGCTGCTGCCGTCGACGCAATGCGCCTCGTGCTTAATTCCATCTCCATGGATGCTGTCGTGATCATCGGCGAAGGAGAAAAAGATCAAGCCCCCATGCTTTACAACGGCGAACGTCTGGGAAGAGGAACCCCACCCGAGCTGGACTTTGCCGTAGACCCCATCGACGGCACCCGCCCGCTCGCCAAGGGGATGACCAACGCCATCGCAACAGCCGCCCTCGCCCCGCGCGGCACCATGTACGACCCGGGACCTTTCATGTACATGAACAAAATCGCTGTCGGCCCCAATGCAAAAGGCGTCATCGATATTCAGGCACCGGTTGCAGATAATCTCAAAAAGATTGCCAAAGCCAAGGACAAGCACATCAACGATATTACCGTGGTGGTGCTCGACCGTCCCCGCCATGAAAACCTGATTCGCGAAATCCGGGAATGCGGCGCACGCATTTTTCTCATCGCTGATGGCGACGTCGCAGGCGCCCTGATGACTGCCTGGCCCGATTCCGGTATTGATGTATTGATGGGCATTGGCGGCACACCGGAAGGCGTGCTGGCGGCTTGCGCCTTGCGCGGTATGGACGGAGAAATTCAAGGCTTGTTTTACCCGCGCAACGAAGACGAAAAACAACGCGCCCGTGAACTGGGCATGGACATGAACCGGGTCATCACGATGGATGACCTTGTGGCTTCTGATGATGTCTTCTTCGCAGCAACCGGCATCACCGACGGGCAGCTGCTGGAAGGCGTGAAATATTACAGCCACGGCGCACGCACCGACAGCCTTGTCATCCGCGGAAAAACCGGCACTGTCCGCCAAATCATCGCCAACCACAACTTCACCAAACTCAACCCAATCAGCGAAATCGAGTATTGATCAAACAGGTGCCTGCCGCAGACAATGGGGAAAGCCCTGAAAACACAGCACATTCATCCCGCAGCGTCTGCAGCCAACAGCAACCAAACAAAAGAAGACAGCCGTTCAGGCTGTCTTCTTTTTATTCCGCAAACTTCGTGCAGACAACGACAACCTGGCAATAAAAGAAAAGCGGTACGATTGTTGCCAAAGCAAGCCCGCGGCTCTCCCGTATCGGGGAAATTGTAAATTGACAGGTCAGATTAATGATGGTAATATGCCCATGAATTAATATCATAGCCCCTTGCGGCACTCTTATCCAGAGAGGTGGAGGGACCGGCCCTATGAAACCTCGGCAACCCCCGCGAAAGCGTGGAAGGTGCCAATTCCGGCAGGCGGATGTTCTGGAAGATGAGAGGGCAGCCGTTTTCGTATGCCCTTTCTTAACCAGAGGGGCATTTTTTATTGGAGGAACTATGAATACTACGTTCATGAAGTCATCGAAATACCTGTTTACCTCGGAATCGGTTACCGAAGGGCACCCTGACAAAATGTGCGACCAAATCAGCGACGCTGTGCTGGATGCATGCCTGAAAGAGGACCCAACCTCCCGCGTTGCCTGCGAAACGGCAACCAAAACCGGTTTCGTGATCCTGATGGGCGAAATAACTACCCGGGCTCACATCAACTACGATAAACTCGCCCGCGAAGTGATCGTCGGCATCGGCTACGACAGAGCAAAGAAAGGCTTCGATGGCAACACCTGCGGCGTCCAGGTTGCCGTGGCACAACAATCCGGCGACATTGCCCGGGGCGTCAACCGCGCACTCGAAGCAAAAACAGGAGAAATGACCGAAGCGGATATCGACGCCATCGGCGCAGGAGACCAGGGAATGATGTTCGGCTATGCATGCACAGAAACCCCCACGTTGATGCCCATGCCCATCTACCTGGCGCACAAACTCACCCGCCGTCTGGCAGAACTGCGCAAAAACAAGACCATCCCGTGGCTGCGTCCCGACGGAAAAAGCCAGGTAACCGTCGAGTACCGCTACGGAAAACCCGTCCGCATCGACACCGTACTCGTCAGCACCCAGCACGAACCGGATATCGAGAACGAAACAATCCGTGAAGCGGTCATCGAACAGGTTGTCAAACCCATCATGCCGAAAGGTATGATCGACAAAGACACCAAATACTACGTCAACCCCACAGGCAGATTCGTAATCGGCGGACCTCTCGGCGATTCCGGGCTGACCGGCCGAAAAATCATCGTCGATACCTACGGCGGCATGGGCCGTCATGGCGGCGGTGCATTCAGCGGCAAAGATGCCACCAAAGTCGACCGCTCCGGTGCCTACGCCGCACGCTGGGCGGCAAAGAACATCGTCGCCGCCGGCCTGGCGGAACGCTGCGAGATTCAGGTTGCTTATGCCATTGGTGTTGCACACCCGTTGAGCGTGAACGTTGAAACCTTCGGCACCGGTGTCATCGATGACGAAGAGACTGCCAAATTAATCACCCGCTTCTTCGATTTACGCCCCGGTGCTATCATCCGTGACCTGGATTTGCGAAAGCCGGTTTTCCAGCAGGTGGCAGCATACGGACACTTTGGCAGAGATGATATCGATCTGACCTGGGAACGCACCAACAAAGCCCAGCTTCTGAAAGACGCTGCCGGTCTATAACCCCCCAACAAAAAAAGTCAAACCCGCGCGGGGCGGAAAACGATTCCGCCCCGTTGTTTGTTCTCAACCCAATTCACGGGCGCTCCAGCCCGTGCGCTTCGAGCAGCGCCTGATTTGTCAACAAGTCATCCGTCCGGCCATCAGCGACAATGCGCCCCTCATCCAGAATGATCATCCGCTGACAGAGTTCTGCAACCAGCCGCATATCATGGGTTGCGACCAGCATGGTTTGCGGCAAATGCTGCAAAAGCCGAATTAGCGCCCGGCGCGCCCGGGGGTCCAGCTCTGCCGTCGGCTCATCCAGCGCCAAAACATCCGGCTCCATAGAAAGCACGGTAGCAATGGCAATCCGCTTCTTTTCCCCCGTGCTCAGGTGATGTGAAAGACGCGCTTCATACCCTTTCATACTTACGGCGCCAAGTGCCGCGGCGACCCGTTCCTGAATTACCGGTTCCGGCAGCCCCATATACAAAGGGCCAAAAGCCACATCTTCGAAAACAGTGGGCGAAAACAACTGGTCATCTGGGTTCTGGAACACCATACCAACCTTTGCACGGATTGCGGGCAAATTCTTTTCCGCAACCGTCAAACCGCCAATCCGGATTCGCCCGTCACCCCGCAAAATACCATTGAGATGAAGCAAAAGCGTACTCTTTCCCGCCCCGTTCGGCCCAACGACAGCGGCCTTTTCCCCAGCGGAAAGATACAAGCTGATACCGGCAAGCGCCTTGCGCCCGTCCGGATAGGCATAATGCAAATCTTCGACCGCAACAATTTCATCGCACGTCAAAACAGACCCGAAAGCACCGGAAACACCGGATTTCGAATTTTCGCTGTTCATCGTCAGAGGAAACATCCTTTCCGGCTATCCCGGGAACAACCACGCTGCCGCCTGAATAGCCCCAATGAGAAGCACCGCAAGAATACCCCGCACCCAATCATCTTTCTGCATTTCACGCACAGATCCCGGCAAATAAGTCCCCTGATAACCGCGGGAGAGCATGGCATTCACAACCCGCTCGCTGCGCAGAAAACTGCGCAGGAACAACTGCCCGCCCATGTTCCCGGCAATTTTCGCCCGCCAGCGCAAAGAACCGCCTTCACGCCCCGTTGCGGCATCCCCGGCGGCACACGCGCTGCGCGCATCCCGCGCTCGCATCAACCGGAACGCTTCATCACCCAAAACACCAAGATAACGATACATGAAAGCAGCTGTACCTGTCAAAATTCCGGGTACGTGAAAACGCCGCAAAGCATGAACCAGGTCGGGGAACCGGGTTGTAGCGGTCAAAAGCACAGCCATTTGAACGGAAAGCCAGCTCCGCAAGAGGATACTCGAAAAACGCACCAGGCCGGCATCTGTAACCGTCAAGGCGGCAACATGCACAAGCGTGTTCCCCGGCGTCGAGAAGACAACCGTCACAGCAGCCAGAGCAAAAGGGAGCACGATAAACGAACGCCGGAGCAAATAACCCGCCCCCACACCGGCAGCCAGACTACATCCGGCCACGAACCCCCATGATGCGCCAAACGCCTTCCAGGCGCCATCCGGCAGCAGCACATTCGAAAGAATGAAAAAGACGACAATCCCCAGCTTGACCTGCGGCGCAAGACGATGCACCGGGCTGGTCTTTGCCTGATAGCGTTCGAAAGATCGCATCTTCACGGATTGCCGCTTTCAGGAAGAAAATGCGTTGCTGCCACGACACCGGCAACCATCAGGCACGCCGGGGACGCCCGATAAGGCGAACAGCGAGAAATATGAGCGCCGCGACCGCAATCGTTCCTGCCAAGCCGGCGGCAATTGTGGAAAACGGTGTTTCTCCCAGAAATGGAATTGTGTAATCCGGCAGCAGGAGAAAGGGCGCTTCTGCACTCCGGTTAATGAACCCAAGATTGGAAGCCACACGCTCCAGCCCGTCCGGGTAAGCAGAAGCCAAAGGCGAAAGGAGCAACACACCAAGAGAAGCCAGCACACCGCCGATCATCCAGCGCCTTTCCGAAGCACCGGATACCTCGTTTTTCAGGAGATCGGGCTGCGTCCGAAAGATGAAAATCAGTGCAGCCGAAGTAATCAGCGCTTCCCCCGCCCCGATTAATGCATGCACCCCCAGCATAGCCGGCAGCACAACTGCGAGCACGGATGTACCGCTGAGCCACAACTGCAAAGAAGTGGATAACGCTCCGGCAACCACCGAAAGCCAGGCAGCCAGCCCCGCAAAAAGCCAGCGTACACGCTGGTCTTGCCTGCCGAAGATTCCATGCAAACGATAAACCCCGAAACCGATTAGAGCGGTCAGCAGCCCCATATTGAAAATATTGGCGCCCATAGCCAGCAGCCCCCCGTCCTGAAACAACAAACCCTGCACGAAAATCACCGTAGTCATCACCAGCATCCCTGCCCAGGGCCCCAGAACAATCGCAGCAAGCGCCCCGCCGAGCAAATGTCCGGAGGTGCCGCCGGCAACCGGGAAATTAATCATCTGGGCGGCAAAAATGAACGCTGCCATCACACCCATCAACGGTGCCTGCCGCTCGCCAAAGGATTCACGGGTTTTACGTACGGCAATACCAATCAGCACAATACTAATGCCCCAGAACACAAGGGAAACCGGCAAACTGAGAAAGCCGTCCGGAATATGCATAGCCGCCATTTTAGATAAATGAGTTAAATACAACATGATATTTCATCCTTGCAAATTGGGTTTTTGTACCGCTTTGGCTTTCTTTTGGCACAGATGACACAAACCGTAAATCGAGATATGCATCAAATCTGCCTGAAACGCATAATGCGCCTGCAAAGACTTTGCCAAAGGGTCAAGCAACTGGTAATCCGCATCGATGACTTGTCCACACTGCCGGCAAACCAGATGAATATGCGTTCCGTGGCTGAGTGCAGCATACACGATTTTTCCCCCGCCAAGATTATTGCGGCAGGCAAGCCCTTCCTTGAACAGGAGTTCGAGCGTGCGGTAAACCGTGGCAATGTTGGAAGACCGAAACGACTTGCTCACCTCTGCGAAAATCTCTTCGGCAGACATGTGCTTTTCGCTTTGCCCCAGTGCCCGGATAATCATTTCACGCTGGGGGGTGATGCGGTGCCCCCTGCTGCGCAGTGTGCGGATCATGATTTCTTCACTATTCATTGCGAACGCTCCCAGTTGCGGTTTATTGCATCTGCGAGTATTATACAAGAATTGTGGCACATGTCAACAAACGGCGCACCACTCCGGTGCGCCGCCGAACGCATTACCTCCCCCCGCTTCCACCATTTGGACGAATTAGGAAATGTACGTAGAGATTTTGCTCAGAATGCGTTTCTTCGGCAGAAATCCCACCAGGCGCTGCGCTTCCTGCCCGTCGACAAACAACATCAGGGTCGGCACCCCCATGACGTTATACTGCATTGCAAGGTTCGGGTTGTTATCGACATCCAGCTTGACAACTTTCATCCTGCCTGCCAGTTCGGTGACCAATTCCTCGACAACCGGCTCGAGCATTTTACACGGGCCGCACCATACCGCAGTAAAATCCACCAGCACGGGGATTTCCGAATTGATCACTTCACTTTGAAAATCTGCTTCATTCACATGCACAATTGAACTCATCGTCATCTCCATTAAACAATAAACTTCGGTTTACCAATTAAACACATTTTTCCACTTTACGAAACGCGAAGAAGATAGTACTAAGAAGACAAAAAAACGTCAAGTACGCGTTGACGATTGGGCAAGAGCGTGATAGAATGCACAGCGCATATGGGCGCGTAGCTCAATGGTAGAGCAGTGGCCTTTTAAGCCATTGGTTGGAGGTTCGAGCCCTCTCGCGCTCACAAAGTTTCGCAGTACTCTCGCTTTCGTCTGTAACATCCCTTACGGACTGGAGATTGAAATGGCATTACCCACCTTCATTCCCCTAAAAACAGCTGCAAAAAAATATGGCCTTTCGGTTCGCAAGTTGCGCAAACTTGCCGAATCCGGTAAGATATTTGCAGCTACTTTACCGGATGGAGATGTTATCGTGAGCGAAGCTGAAGTTAGGCAACCGCTGAAGAAAGAGGATCTGCCAGAGTATAAGAGATACGCTCATTTGAAGAGCGAAGAAATTGGGATGAATGAGGCTGCCAGGAAATATAACATAGGCCCAGTGACAATCTACGGATGGGTCAAAAAGGGCATCATTTCAATAATTCGCAGAGAAGGACAAAAAGTCCTTATTAATGAAGCAGACGTTGCATATTGTGCAGAGATTTATCGCTCAAGAGGAGGTAGTCAAGGCAAAAGAATATTCGACCGTAACGGCTTGCCTTATAAAATGACATAGTATCAAAGAAAAAACGTTTTTTTTTGACAATTCTATTAGAAGTACTCGACATTTCTTCTAACAGCGTGCTATACTCTCCCACATCTCATCAAATTGGCATATTGAGGACTAGCCATGAACGGTTATATTTGGCAGGTCATTCACGACCCTACACGTAACGGAGACCATCCAGGTATCTTCTACGGCGGGCACTTCCGCTGGATCGACATTCAACTTCCACAGCAGTACCGACGCAGCACACCTTGCCCGTGGCCCAATGGCACTGTTTTCGAAAACATAAAAACCGGCGAGCGGGTGACGATTATTAATACTCATGTCATTCGTAGCAAGGCGGGAAGCACATGCACCCGGTAATCTTTTTTTACTCCTCTTGCATCTCCCCTTGTGCTCACATACAGCAGCTCCCAGTCTACGATTTGATTGAATTTACGGAAGAAAATGCTTGGGGAACCAGCTGTTTATAGAGATACTCACAATAAAATGAGCCTTGGTCTTGCCTGATATAACGCTTCCGTGCCGTCTCTTGTACTCTCCTTCTCGTTTTCTATAAGTACATATTTTTTCTTTTTGAGGAATGTGTCTTTGCCAGTTTGTTTTTCAACAACCTCGGTGAAGCGCCTTGACACCCATAACCGTGCACTGGTTGTTGGTTGCTCAATACTGGCCTGCGAGAAAAATGTAATCTTTAGCTATGCATGAACAATAACCAAAGCCTAAACCCAGGCCGGTTACTCCACTGTTGGACAGCATGTGAAAATCATTGGAACAGTTCAAAATAACAATGAATTGAGAGCGTCTTAATATTTTCGGAGCGTTCGCAATCCAATAAGGCCTAATAGGAGGGCCATTATTGAAACCGTCAAACCAATCCAGTGAGAATTTATAAATGAAGCAACATAGTTTGCGACGTTCAATCTTTCCGAAACCTGAAGAAATCCGAACGTGACAAGTAGAGCAATAGCCA
>CAYWFK010000007.1:0-63654 GCA_964457375.1 uncultured Anaerolineales bacterium | reverse complement strand
AACAGGATTGATGGTCAAATCGATCATTGGTTATTCTCCCTCGCATGCGTGCCATCCTTTGCAATGATGCGGGTTAGTTCACGCTGCACCAACGCCGTCCTTTCGTCCCGCAAAAGGGGCAATCTTGCCCGGGTACGATGCAGCTGCTTCAAATCGATTTCCTGATGAACCAATGCATCCTGGTGATAAGGACCCCGCACCAGCAGTTTCCCGTCCGGGTCGAACAAAGTCGACCCGCCCCAGAAATTCAATCCGTCTTCATACCCCACACGGTTGGCGTGCGCCACGAACACCGTAAAGAGATTGGCATACGCTTTGTTGATTTGCTCGACCCAGCGGGCTGACTCCAGCTTGTTGCCGGCAGTCAAGCCCCTCCCCGGAGATGCCGAGGTAAAAATCAGCAAATCAGCCCCGTCCAGCCAGAGCAGGTAAGGGGGAGAAGCATGCCAAAAATCCTCACAAATCGCAATCCCCACCCTGCCATACGGCGTATCGAAAGCACGGATTGCATCCCCCCAGGCAAAAAACCGTCCTTCATCGAACAAGCCGTATGTCGGCAAATACACCTTGTGATGCACATGCAGCACCTCCCCCCGCGAAAGATACGCCCCGGCAATATAAAAACGATGTCGTTTGTCCTCATCCACAAAACCGGCAACGATATCGATACCCTTGCTTGCTTCGAGCAGCCGGCCGAAAACAGGGTCGTCGGCAACCGCATGATGCGCCACTACCGGCGTCAGGTCTTGCAGTGCGTACCCCGTCAACGACAACTCCGGAAAAACAATCAAATCGGAGCCCGCTTGTTTTGCCTCGGCAATCAAAGCCAGATGCTTCTCAAGATTGGCTTCCACATCTCCGAGTTTCGTGTTGATTTGTGCCAAACTAATCATCAATTTCATTCGTAAACACCCGCTTTTTTCATTTTCTTATAGGAACCGGATTAACAAAACCATTCGAAGCAGGGAACTAGTCCCGGGTGTCACCGGAGGAAGAAGAGCGCCCATACACTCCGGCGATAACGAACAGGAAAACCGCCATCAAGAACACAGCCCCCGCTTCCCACATTTCCACACGGATATTATGCCACATTGGCGAAAAATCTGCACGCAGGAAAAACAAACCGAAAGCCAACGCCGCATTTCCCGCCAAAACCAGGCCCAAATCCATCCCCGGTGCGAAGCAGTGTGCATACTTTTTCCGGAGAAATCTGCCGAGCCACAGGAAAACACTCCCACCGGCAGCGCCAATCGCCTGCAAAGGAAAACGCCAGGCAATCGCGCCAAACGCATCAGGCGCAGGCAAGCCGCCTGCGGCTGAGGAAACAGGGCCGTAAGCAATCCCGCTCAGCCAGCACCCCAGCCAAACACTCACAGCAAGCGCACCCGCCAGCGGGGTTATTTCACTGGCGGCATCCCGGAACGAGGCTTTCCTTACACGGGCATAAACCCACAACCCCAGCAAGCCGCCCGCAGCAGCCCCGGCGAAGTCGAAGCCCCCGTTCCATAGCAAAAACGCGTCCGTCCATTGCGCCCGAAAAGCATCACGGACAATCAACACGAACACAAAACGTCCCCCAATCAACGCTCCGAGCAAAAATGCAATCCCAAAATCAATCGTCCGGCCCGGTCGTTTGGAAGAAACCGCCGACAGATACAACCCCAGACCCGCGCCGGCAGCGCACACCAGTGCAAATTGATACAGCCAAAACGAAGAAACCATCCACAAACCGGCCATAGGCAGCCGAATCATACCACCTGTAACCCGCCCTGTAAAAGGCAGGCCGGCAAAAATCCGGAAAAACGCCAGCGCCATGCTTCTCGCTCGTAACACACAAGAGCGGGCATCTCATATATCCGTTTCGATGAAAACGAAGTACAATAAAACAATACAAAAGATACAAAATTACGCAGTTATCATCGGTTTTCCTACATCCATCAAAACGAGAGGCAATCATGAAACCCGTCAAAATTTATCCCGTAGAAACGCTGGAAGAACGCCGCGCTTTCCTCGCTTTTCCCTGGCGAGTGTACGAGGGGGATCCTTACTGGGTACCACCGATTTACTCGGAACGTCTGGCTTTTACCGACCCCAAACAAAATCCGTTTTTCGAACATGCCAAAGTGCAGTTCTTCACCGCCAAACGCGGAGAAGAAATCGTCGGTACGATTGCAGCTTTCACGAACTACCAGCACAACGCATTTCAGGAAGAAAACGTCGGATTCTTTGGCTTTTTCGAAGTGCTCGAAGACAAAGAAGCCGCCAATGCCTTGCTCGAAGCCGCAGAAAACTGGGTGCACGGACAAGGGCACGATGCCATCCGCGGACCCGCACAATTCTCGACGAATGACGAATGCGGGCTTCTCGTCGACGGCTTCGACGATTCCCCGCGCATCCTGATGACCTACAATCCGCGCTACTACGTCAACTTCATCGAAAACAGCGGATACGAAAATGCCATGGACCTCTGGGCATACGCTGCAAGCACAGGCGCACAAAACAAGGATTTCAAATTCCCCGAAAAACTGCTGCGCGTGGTCAAAAAAGTCAAAGAACGCGGCGAAGTTCACATCCGGCACATCGACATGAAACACTTCGATGATGAAATCGAACACGTCAAGCAAATTTATAACGCTTCCTGGGCAAGAAACTGGGGCTTCATCCCCATGACCGATGCGGAAATCGAAAAACTCGGAGAAGAACTCAAACCAATCATCGACCCGGACCTGGTCTTTGTCGCCGAAATCGGAGGCAAAGCCGTTGGGTTCAGCCTGACCCTTCCGGATTTAAACCAGTTCCTGAAACAGGCTTACCCCAAACCCGGCACACCGGAATGGTGGACAATGGCAAAGTTTGCCTGGCACTGGAAAGTGCGCGGCAAGGTCAATTGGGTACGTGTTTTTGCTCTCGGTGTCATTCCCCAATACCGGGGACGCGGGATCGATGCATTGTTCTATTACGAAACCGCACTCCAGGCAATGAAAAAAGGCATCCCGAATGCCGAAATGTCGTGGATTCTTGCCAACAACGATATGATGAACAGGGGAATCCGGTTGATGGGCGGCGAAGTTTACAAAACCTACCGGTATTATGAAAAGAAATTTTGATTCCGTTTCCACATGAAACTGTATCGGAAAACAGGATGATCGAGTTTATCACCAATCCAAACACCGTGTATCTGCTGATGATTGCAGGTTTGTTGCTCTCCATCCTTGCAATTCTCACCCCCGGTACCGGTGCTTTGGAAATCAGTGCGATTGTCATCATTCTCGTCATCGGCTGGAGCATCCGATACCTGCGGATAAACTATTGGGCAATCTGGGTTCTGATTGCCGGGGCTGTCATGTTTTTTCTGGCGGTCAGAAAGCCGAAGAAGCGCATCGTTCTCGGCATATCCTTGCTGGCATTCATTCTGGGAACGACTTTCCTGCTGCGCGGGGCAGCATGGTGGCTGCCTGCCGTACACCCCGCACTCACCCTGATTGTTTCCCCGCTCACCGCCGCCGTTTTGTGGTTCCTGGCCGTCAAGGTGCTGGATGCCGAAACACAATTGCCTTACCATGACCTTAGGGAAGTTTCCGGCGCAGTCGGGGTAACCAAAACACGTGTTCACGAAGAGGGTACTGTTTACGTTATGGGAGAGTTATGGAGCGCCCGCAGCGAGCATCCCCTGACCGCCGGCACACCCGTACGCGTTTTGCGAAGAGAAGGGTTCGTGCTTGTCGTTGAAGCGCTGAAAGATAACCCCCCGCAGAAAACTTAGCACCCGCCTGAAAACCGCACGCCTTTGATACGAACACAAGATTGGAGGTTGACTGATGTACCAAATGATTCTCGCCCAAAGCACCACGAGCAGTGGGGGCAATTTGATGTGTATGAGCGTTATCCTGATATTTTTACTGCTTATCATCGTATCTTCCATTCGCATCGTCCCCGAATACCAGCGTTTGGTCGTGTTCCGTCTGGGCCGCTGCATTGGTGACAAAGGTCCCGGGCTGGTTTTTCTGATTCCCTACCTCGATAGAGGCACCAAGGTGGACTTGCGCGAACAAATTCGCGAAATTCCCCACCAAACTGCCATCACCAAAGATAATGCATCCATTTCGATTGATTTCATCTGGTATTACAAAGTTCTGAACGCGACCGAAAGCGTATTGGCAGTGAACAACTTCGAAACCGCAGCACAAGGGATGGCGACCACAACACTTCGCGCCGTCATCGGCGGCATTGTGCTCGACGCAGTATTGGTCGAAAGGGAAAAAATCAACACCCTGCTGCGCAACCGTCTTGACGAAGTCACCGAACGCTGGGGCGTAAAAGTAACCAATGTCGAAATTCGGGAAATCATCCCTCCGCACGAAATTCTGGAAGCGATGAACCGGCAAATGTCCGCCGAAAGAGGCCGCCGCGCCCTGGTTACCGAATCAACCGGAAAAAAAGAAGCGGCTATCAACGTCGCAGAAGGCGAAAAACAAGCCGCCATTCTCAAAGCCGAAGGGCAAAAACGGGCAGCGATTCTGGAAGCCGAAGGAGAGCGAAAAGCCCAGGAACTGCGTGCCGAGGGGTACGCCAAAGCACTGGAACATATATTCAGCATTGCCCAAACCGTAGACCCGAAGACAATGACCCTGCAATACTTCGACACGCTGAAAAACCTGGGAACAAGCCCGGCAACGAAATTCATCTTCCCAATGGAGTTCACCGGCTTGCTCAGCGATTTTCTCAAAGAACGCAAAAGCGAATGACAACAAAACGCAAACAACCCCGGAAATGCAGCAATTTGTCTAATCCGGAGTACTCACTCTGCCGGTGACGAACTTTACCAGTGAAGAAACATTCATGAGAGAAGAAACCATCACAGCCGAAGCCGGATCAAAAACATACGATATCAAACCCGCCAACTGGCGGGATTTGAATGAACTGCGCACACTCGAAGCCATTTGCTTTCCCATCGACCAATGGTCACTCATCGATATGATTGCCATACTCTCGATGCACAAGGTCGTCCGCTTCAAGGCAACCCTCGCCGGGAAAATGATCGGCTTCATCGCCGGCGAGATCAAATCGGGGAATCAACCGGGATGGATTGCAACACTGGCAGTCTTGCCTGCCTACCGCCGGCTGGGCATCGCATCATCACTGCTCGACCGTTGTGAAACCGGACTAGGCAAGTCAGCTGTTCGGCTCTGCGTCCGCAAACACAATACCCCTGCAATCAATCTTTATAAACAGCGGGGGTATCATTATATAGAAAGCTGGGCACATTATTACATCGATGGAGAAGATGCCATCATTCTGGAAAAGAAAATGGAAGGATAAACGATAATTTTCCTATGGAAGTCAACAACTTACCCGAACCGACCCTGATCACAACGCCAGACGCCCTTCACCGCCTCGCCGATCTTCTCATCCGGCAAGAGATTATCGCCGTCGATACGGAATCCAACAGCCTCTACGTTTATCAGGAACAGGTTTGTCTGATCCAATTTTCCACCCGCAAACAGGATTTTCTTGTCGACCCCCTGGCACTCGACGATTTGTCTCCTCTGGCGCCGGTATTTGCCAGCCCAAAAATCACAAAGGTGTTTCATGCCGCCGAGTATGACCTGATTGTGATGAAACGGGACTACAACTTCACATTCAGCAATCTTTTCGATACGATGCTGGCAGGCCGCATCCTCGGCTGGGAAGCAGTCGGTTTAGGGAACATCCTCCAGATTCATTTCGGCATTCATGCCGACAAACGCTTCCAGCGGGCAGACTGGGGCAAACGCCCGCTCACCGCAGAAATGATGGCTTACGCCCGTCTGGATACCCATTTTCTCATTCCGCTCCGCAGCCTGCAAATCGAGCAGCTCAAAACATCGGGGCGCATGCCGATTGCCGAAGAAGACTTCCGCCGTGCCTGCCACGTCACTGCCACCAATCAAAAGAAGAGCGTATACGAGTCATTTTGGCGAGTCAGCGGATCCCGTATTCTTACCCCGCAAAAAGCTGCCGTTCTGCGCGAATTATGCCTTTACCGCAACGAAATTGCCCAAAAAATCAATCGTCCGCTATTCAAAGTCATCAACAACAAAACGCTTTACAACATTGCCGAAGCATGCCCGAAAACACTTGACGAGCTGGCAAACATCAAAGGGATGTCCAGATACCTGGTCAAACAGCATGGCCGGGCATTGCTGAAAGCCATTCAGGCGGGGCTGCGCCAGGACCCCATCTATCCGCCTCGCAACAAACGTCCGAGCGATGCCTACCTGAACCGCCTGGAAAACCTGCGCCACTGGCGGAAAGAAAAGGCGCAGTCGATGAAAGTCGGCTCCGATGTCATCTTGCCGCGCGATTTACTCTTCGCCATTGCCGAAGCCGCCCCGCACAATCCGGAAGAACTTGCAGAAATCCTGTACGAAGTTCCCTGGCGGCTGGAACACTTCGGCGACGAAATCCTGTCTGTGGTGCAGGGATGACAAACGCATCCGCATCTGTTTCGACAAACACAATACAAAACAATCCTTCCCGAAAAGGAGACTACACGTGAAAATCCATTTTCATGGTGCTGCACAAACGGTTACCGGTTCGCAGCATTTACTGGAAATCAACGGCCGCCGCATTCTGCTTGAATGCGGCCTCTTTCAAGGCCGCCGGAAAGAAGCCTACACCATCAACCGTCACTTTGCTTTCGACCCGCGCCAAATCGACGCCGTACTGCTTTCCCATGCCCACATCGACCACTCAGGCAACCTGCCGTTACTGGTCAAAAAGGGCTTTCAGGGTCCCATCTACACCACCGATGCAACCGCCCATCTGGCAAACATCATGCTTCTCGATTCCGGGCACATTCAGGAATCCGATGTACGCTATCTGAATGAAAAACGCGCCAAAAAAGGCGAACCGCCGCTTGCTGCGCTTTACACTCAGGAAGATGCCGCCCGGGTTGCCCAGCACTTTCAAGTGGTCGGTTACAACGAAGTCTTTTCCCCGGCACCTGGCCTGGAAGTACACCTTGTCGATGCCGGACACATTCTCGGCTCTGCCGCCATTGTGCTGGATATCGACGAGAATGGCAAACAGTATCGTTTGTGGTTTTCCGGTGACATCGGCCGGCGCGACCTGCCGTTGTTACGCGACCCCGTGCTCCCCACCAATGCAGACTACCTGCTGATGGAATGCACCTACGGCGACAAACCGCACGACGACCCCGAAATTGCCTTCGAAGAATTGCGCCAGGTAGTCAAGCATACCATTGCACGCGGAGGGCGCGTCATCATCCCAGCATTCGCTGTCGGCCGCACCCAGGAACTGGTCTATTGCCTGCACCGGATGATCGAAAACCATGACATTCCCAAAATTCCCGTCTTCGTCGATAGCCCGCTGGCTATCAACGCCACGGAAATCTTCCGCGCACATCCGGAATGTTTCGACAAAGAAACCAGGGAATTCATCCGGCTTGACAAGCATCATTCGGCGCTCGGCTTCGATCTGGTTACTTACACCCGTTCCGTGGAAGAATCCAAGGCCATCAACCGTCATCGCGGGCCTGCGGTGATCATCTCCGCTTCCGGCATGGCTGAAACCGGCCGCATCCTGCATCATTTGCGAAACAATATCAATGACCCGCGCAACACGATTTTGATCGTTTCCTGGCAAGCGCCCAATACGCTGGGCAGGCGGCTGGCAGAGCGTGAAACCAAAGTGAAAATCTTTGGCGAAACCTTCTACCGCAAAGCGGAAATTGCCACCATCGGCGGATTGTCATCCCATGCCGGGCAGACTTTTCTCGTCGAATATGCCCGCGCCGTTCAGGATCAAGTGAAGCATGTTTTCCTCGTTCACGGCGAAGCACGCGGAGCCAAGCCGCTGATGGAAAAACTGGCACAGGCCGGCATGAAAAACGTATCGTTTCCGGAGCCGCACAGCAGCGCTATTATCGATTGAACGGATGGATAACGGATGAGAAGAATCACACTTTCGGTTCTTCTCATTCTTGGTATAATGCGTTCGTTGAAAGAAACAGGAGAGGTGCCAGAGTGGACGATTGGGGCGGTCTCGAAAACCGTTGTGGCATCCTGTGCCACCGTGGGTTCGAATCCCACCCTCTCCGCAAATTATTTTTTCCCGTTACCCCAGCCCATTGTTTCCCCCTGAACCGCTAAACCGGGTTGGCGGCTTGTAAAGCCGCCAGTCTGCTATGGCATTTTTCCTGTGCAAGCTCCCCGCCCGAAGCGTTACAGCGGGGATGTTTCCTGTGCCGGTGTGGCAGGGGTGTTGAACCCTTCCCCGTCAGGCGGCATCCCCGCGGTATCTTTTATCTGGATTGATAACCGAGCAGGCGCAAGGCATTCAGCACCACGACAATCGTACTGCCCTCATGAAAGACAATTGCAAGCCCAATTCCTGCCAAACCGGTCAACGCCAGCCCCGTCAATCCGGCAATTACCCCCAGGGCAATCAAAAGGTTCATGCGGATGATACGCCGGGCTGCCTTTCCAAGCCCGACAGCAAAAGGCAATTTTGCCAGATCGTCACCCATCAAGACCACATCAGCCGTCTCCAGGGCAACATCCGTTCCGGCTCCGCCCATGGCAATGCCAAGGGTGGCATTCGCCAAAGCCGGTGCATCGTTTACCCCATCCCCCGCCATGGCAACATAATGGTATTTTCCAATGAGATCATCGATGACAGCCAGTTTGTCCTCCGGCATCAAGTTCGCCCGCACGTCGGTCAAACCCGCCTCACCGGCAATGAATTTGGCAACACGCGGGTTGTCGCCGGTGAGCATCACCATATGCCGGATGCCAAGTGCTTTCAAAGCGCTCACCGCCTGGCGGGCATTCTCCCTGATGACATCTGCCACGGCAATCACCCCGATAATCCTGCCGTTTTCTCCCACCAGTATCGTGGTCTTCCCCGCCCGTTCGAGTGCATCAGCCTGTTCACCAATCATTTTCGGCACTGTCACACCGGCATCTGCAAACATCTTCGCACTTCCCAGCCATACCGGGCGGTCATTCACCATGGCTTTCATACCTCTTCCGGTTACAGCCACAACATCGTTTGCATCGGGAATATCAATTCCCCGCATTTGGGCAGCGCGGACAACAGCCAACGCCAGCGGGTGCGCCGACCGGCGTTCAACCGCAGCCGCCAGCCTCAAAACATCGTTTTCACCATCAGGACGGACAGCAACCACGTCCGTCAAAGCCGGGGTTCCCTTGGTAATCGTTCCGGTTTTGTCGAAAGCGACCGCCCTGATTCTCCCGAGGTTTTCCAGGTGTGCCCCGCCTTTCACCAGCACCCCGCTCCGGGCTGCACGCGCAATCCCTGCCAACACGGCAGAGGGTGTCCCCAAAGCCAAAGCACACGGTGACGCAGCTACAAGCAAAGTCATTGCGCGCATGAACGAAACAGCAAACGGTACCCCAAACAACGGCGGAAGAACAATCAACAGCAAATCGATAACCAGCACAGCCGGTACGAACCAGCGCTCGAACCGCTCCGTGATTCGCTGGGTAGGGGATTTCTGTGCCTGCGCGTTTTCGACCATCGCCACCACCTTCGCAAGCGTAGTATCCTGCGCAAGCCGGGTCACGACCACCTCCAGCGCCCCTTCCCCGTTGACAGAACCGGCAAACACAATATCACCCGAGGCTTTGTCCACCGGCATCGACTCCCCTGTTACCGGAGACTGGTCTACCCCGGACTCTCCCTCGACGATTTTTCCATCCACCGGTATACGCACACCGGGAGGAATGATTACCCAATCACCAATCCGCAATTGTTCCACAGGCAATTCGGTTTCCTGCCCGTCGCGGCGAACCAGGGCAACCTTTGGAGCAAGATCAGCCAAGGCAGTGATTGCCCTGCGCGCCTTATCCATCGCGCGCTCTTCCAGCGCATGCCCCAGGCTAAACAGAAACAAGAGCAAGGCACCTTCGGCAAACTGCCCGAGGAATCCGGCACCGGCAGCAGCAAGCAGCATCAGTATATCCGTATCGAAATGACGTTCTTTCAACGCATGCAATGCATGGCGGGTAATGTGAAATCCGGCGCTCCCATAAGCGGCAAGATACAAAACCAGTGCAGCTGTCGGGGAAAAGTTCCCAAACCGCTGACCAATCCACCCGATCGACAAGAAAAGCCCGCCCAGAAAACTGAGAAGCACTTCCCTGTTTTCCCGCATCCAGCGCCCGGCACCGGTTTCCGGAACACCATACCCCAGCCCGCGAATGCGTTTTTCCAGCGCCTTCCTGCTGACCAAATGCGAATCATAGACCACTTGCAGCTGTTTGCCCGGATAACTTACCCGCACATCGAATACCCCGTCCATCCGCGCAAGACCATGCTCGATGACAAGCGCACAATCCGAGCAATCCATACCGCTTAGGCGAATGACATCGCGCCGATAATGGCGGGCGATTTTTTCACCGGCCTGCTGCGCCATGCGTGATACATCATTTGTAGAAAGCACAGCGGCATCGTAGTGCAGGCACATCTGCCGGTATTCGTCCTTCCCTTTGACATGCACGCGCAAGATACCGCGTTTGTTTTGCAAACTGCGGGCTAACTGTGCCAAATACCCATCCTGCCCGATTTTCACACCAGGCAAAAGCAAAGGAACTGCCAACTCAAGTGTTTTTTCGTATGTCATTGTTCATTCGTCCTGTGAATGCTCGTGATTGTTTTCATTGAGTCCGTAATCATTTTCTGCGCCACCCTCACGCATGAATGCTGTGTGCATACCCGCGCATGAACAAATCCGTTACATGGTCATCATCAAGCGTGTAAAACACCTCGCGCCCTTTCCGGTGGGCGCGCACCAGGCGCATTTGCCGCAAGGTACGCAGCTGGTGCGAAACTGCCGACTCGCTAATTCCCACCATTTTCGCAATACCACCGACATTGGTACCACCGCCACACAAAGCAGCGATGATTTTCAACCTGCTGGGGTCACTGAGCGCACGGAACAATTCCGCCATACGGCTCGCCAGCTGATCATCCAGCTGAATAGGTGTTTTTTCATCGTTCATGATCTTTCTCCTGCATATATGTTCATTCGCTCATATATAATACCCTCTTTTTATCTGCTGTCAAGCAACAGCCAAACACCTGCGGCTGACACCTAACAAACATCACTTCAACGCAAAAGGACTTCCCCCCGGAAAACAGCCGGGGCACAGACAACCGCCATCCCCCTATCTCCGGATGAACCACCAGCCGGAAAACAACATGGAGAAAGACCTTGCATACTGCAACAGCCCTTCTCCACAAAAACACACGTAAGCGCCGAAAACCTTTCCCCCGCTATCTCCAACACCGGATATACGAAAACATCAGGCACACCCCGCGGAAATCAATGCCTGCCAGTGTACCGCGTGCTGCGCATCAAATCATCAAATGCCCCTGGGCGCTGATTTGCCCCTCCAGCGGTGAAAAGAACACAAGTAAAATCTTGGCGATTTTGTCCGTTGCATTACACCAGCAATGCGGCTGGGTCGAATCGAGAAGCAAGCTGTCTCCGCTGCCAAGCTGATAACGCTTGTCTCCAACCATGTAATCGATTCTCCCCTCCAGCCCGTAAACGAACTCCTGCCCCGGATGGGTAATCGGATCCCGCAGCATTTTCCCGTTGGGCTTGATCGTGATGCGGTAAGCTTCGATTTTCTGGTTCGGCAGCCCGGAGCCTAAACTTTCCATTTCGACATATTCGTAAGTGTATCGGAACCCTTGATCGTTCTTGATATAGATGGCATGTTTCTCATTCCCGTCACGGAAAAATTCAATCACAGGAATTTCCAACCCCAATGCCAGCTGGTAAAGTGTATTGATCGTGGGAGAATTCTTTCCCCGTTCGATCAAACTGATTGCATTACCTGACAATCCACTGCGCTGGGCAAGCGCCCGCAAGGACAAACCTTTGCTCTTGCGCAGCGAATGAATCCGGGCGCCAATATCTTTGTTCATGGGATTTACCATCTTTTTCAATTTACTCCTCTCATTGACCATCATGCCATCCAAGTCTGCAATAAATCTGCGATAGATCATACCGTCGAACAAAAAAGTATAACACATTATAGTTTACAATGGTGCCATTCAATTTACAACCACCTTGCAATTTCGGAATGTTGCCTGTTTTCATCCCGTATCGCACTCATCTGCGAAGCTATCCGGAACAAGTTCATCCGCCGAACAAAGAACAGTACTACGTGGTAAAATGTTTCCGGCTCATCGTTCCCCACCACATCCCAGCGACTTCCGTACAAAGGTATTTTCAGTGAATCCATTCGACAACCGGGAAACAGTCTCGCACTACGAGGCATGGTACACAACATCCGGCAAACGCGCCGACCGGCTGGAAAAAGTTCTCCTCTCGAAACTTGTTGCCCGCTTTCCGGCTGCACATACGCTGCTGGAAGTCGGATGCGGCACAGGGCACTTCACCCGCTGGTTCCCGTC
Source organism: uncultured Anaerolineales bacterium (assembly GCA_964457375.1). Taxonomy (GTDB): domain Bacteria; phylum Chloroflexota; class Anaerolineae; order Anaerolineales; family UBA11858; genus G519. Next base: position 51,201 of record CAYWFK010000007.1, on the reverse strand, counting down.
CTGCGGCTTGCATTCCACCGGTATCGACAGCTCACGCCCAATGCTCGCAGAGGCAAAAAGGCAGGGAACGTCTCGCTGTCTCCAGGCAAATGCTGAACAGCTGCCCTTTCCCAAGAATGCTTTCGATTTGGTCGTTTACATTACCGCATTGGAATTCATGAAAAACCCGGCTGAGGCACTCACAGAAGGCTTGAGAGTTGCCCGGCGCGGCCTGATATTGGGGATCTTGAACCGGCAAAGTTTGCTCGGCGCTGCGCTGCACCGCAAAGGCGGTGCGATATGGCAAAGCGCACACTTGTTCACCCCCGGAGAACTGGATTCACTCATCCGGCATCTCGGGTTTCGAAAAGATGCGTATTACCGACGAACGACTTTATTCCGCTGTCTCCCATGGTCTTCCCGCCTCCCCTGGGGCGGTTTCATCGGTGCAGCCATAATCAAAACCAACCAGTAGTGAGGTCAACCATGCCAATCATTTCAGCACAAGTCAGCATTTATCCGCTGAAACAACCGGATCTTTCGCCGGCAATCGATTCTGCACTCAGAATTTTTCATAGCTATAACCTGCAAACCACCCCCGGGGCAATGAGCACATTGATTGTCGGAGAACAGGCATTGGTTTTTCGCGCTTTGCAGGAAGCCTTTTCGAAAACGGAAAAAACCAGCAACGCAGTGATGATCGTTACTTATTCCAACGCCTGCCCCGTCAGCGAAACAGAGCCGCTACCCGACAGCATCCACTACGATCCAATCGGACATGTGGAAAACGACTTCGACGAACCCGCACCGGTCGACACACTCAAAACAGCCGAATCCCGTCTGGTGCTCAAACCGGCGTTTCAACAGGGATTGCGGGGGCTGGAAAACTACCGGTCGGTTTACGTACTATTCCATTTCCACAAATCACAAGGATACGAATTGTTGCAGCACCCACAAGGTGACCGCACACAACCCCAGCGCGGTGTATTTTCATTACACAGCCCCAAACGCCCCAACGCAATTGGCTGCACGGAAGCCGAACTGTTGAAAATCGAAGGGAAAATCCTCACCGTGCGCGGGCTGGACGCGCTCAACAACACGCCAATCATCGATATCAAACCCGCCCAAAAACGCGAACCTGCCGCTGGGAACTGACCAATCAGGTACAGCCCACGGGGTTCCCCGAAACAGATTCCATCGTACGGGGCAAAATCAAGGCCGGGAACGTCCGCGTCAGCCTACATCCCCTGCCCATCAAAACCGCGCAAGGTATGCCGTCTTCTCAGGGAACATCACCCGCTTCAGGTTCATCGTGCGCCGTCCCGGGTTTCTTCCTGCGGACACTTCCGGCAACCAAAAGCAAAATACCCGACGCCAAAACCACAATCCCCTGCCACACCATCGGCTTGAAAATATGCCCCGCCAAAATCAGAATGCCTTTCAACGCTTCTTTCATGATCAACGGAGGCACTTCGCTTAATATCCCCGCAGAAAGCACACCGGTAAGCACAACCCGGTATACCACCCCGCCGGCCAGCACCAGCAAACCGCCCAAAATCAGCGGGATTCCCCACCAAAAGCCCAAAGAGCGCAAGGAACGCACAGCAAGCACCGCAATCAAAAGCAGCAAAAACAGCACCACAATCGGAGCCAAAATCATGATACGGCGTACGGCAAGAAGCTGATTCCTGATTGCTTCGGCGCCAACCCCATGGTCAGGATCACTGACCGGCGCCAGTTCAGCGGTCAGATTGAACCGGGCGGGGATACTCTGCGCCACAGCTTCCAGCGCATCCTGATAATCACCGAACTGATCCGTCTTCCATGGGTCAGGGAAGCGGCACAGATTGTATAACACTTTCTCGCCCGCCGGCGCCGCTGCCAAACGGGATTTGAAATCCGCTATCTGCTCATCCGTGCACGGAGGCAGTGCATTGTACGCAATCGTAATTGCCGTCAGCCCGTGCTTGCTCTCAATCCGCTGAACAAAATCCGCCATGGTCCAGGTAATTTGCGGCACCTTCTCTTGCGAATCCAGCCATTTATACACACCATCGACCGTGCTTGCCGTCCACTTTGCCAAAATCTCATCCGTGAGCACTTCCCTGCGGATTGCCCGCCAGTCGTCCGTATCCAAAAACGAAATCAGCTGCACGACATCCGGCTCGCCCACCCATGCTTCCGCTGCACCGCTGGCATATCGCCGTTCCGCCTGGGTTTCCGAATACCAGTTCAAACCCAATGGAATCAAATCCGATTTCGTGACAATCTCCGTGGTGATTGCAGTGATTTTCGGCTGATCGAAAATGACACTGCCGATATCATACCCAAGAACTGCTGCCGGCAGAACCAGGATAAAAACCAACACAAGCACAAACGCCAAAAGTTTACCAACTGCACGCATGACCAACACCTCCTCAATCCGCAAACGAAAAGAGCACGATACATTTACTATAGCATGTCACCCTGCCGTTTTGCAACAACTTGCCGAAGCAAATCCGGCAGGCGGATGTCAGCCAACGAACCCAGCACCATATCAGCGTGCTCAATTGGTAACAGGCGGGTAATTTCATTCGGGACGGCAACACAAAACAACCCCGCCCGTTTTGCCGCCGTTATCCCGTTCGGAGAGTCCTCGAACACGATGGCTTCCTGCGGAGTTACATGCAGCGCCTGTAAAACAAGCTGGTACAACGCCGGGTCCGGTTTGGTACGCTCGACATCATCCGAAGTCCGTATACACTCAAAGAAATCCAGCAACCCCAGCCGCTCGAGATGCCCCGTAACCCAGTCACGGGAAGAGCTGGAAGCTACGCCAAGTTTCAGCCCCATGGCTTTCGCATCCTGCAGGCAAGCCAGCACACCCGGCATGACGGGCTGAGCATGAATCATTGCCAATTCCCGCTCCCGCCGTTGGCGCAAAATCTCGTCATGATTGAGTTCCCGTCCTATCAGTCGTTCCAGCTGTGAAAGCGGGTTGAAATGTTCAGCGTTCGCCGTCCCGATGATCTTCCCCCATTCCGAAAACGGCAATTCCAGGCCAAAGCGCTCGTATACCTCACACCACGAACGATAGACCGGTGCCTCCGTTTCCAAAATCAGCCCGTCGAAATCGAAAATAATTGCTTGGATATCAGTGCGTTCTGCCATAATCTTCCGTTCACCTGCCTCGAAATTTATTTCCAATTGTACACGGGAAACCAACACCCGTCGCCACATCCGGAAAGCCAAAACAATCACACAAAACAAATACCCGTCGTCAGGCGAAACCTGCAATACAGCGCTGCGTATATAAGAATAGCGCACATCTGGTATAATGCGCGCATTGGAGGTTCCAATGAACGATAAAAACAAACGTCAGGTCGTCAAAGCAGACCGCGGTTTATTCAGGAATATTGCTTTTCAAATCAAGCTGATTTGGCGGCTGGTCGCCGACCCGCGCATCAACCCGCTGCTGAAACTTATCCCAATCGGTACGATGGTTTATTTCATCTTTCCCGATCTCCTCCCGGGTCCGGTCGATGACGCAATGGTCATCGGTGCAGGAACGTACCTATTCGTCGAATTATGTCCCCCCGAAATCGTCGCAGAGCACCGTGAGGCTCTCGAAAAAGAAATCAACGGGGTCTGGAAGCCGTCCGCTGATGAAAATCCAGAAAAAATCGACGAAGACAACATCGTCGATGGCGAATATCGGGAGGAATAATCCCCGGCATCCAAAACACACAGGCAGCGCCCCATGCGCTGCCTTTCATGTTTTCGTTCAAGAGAAGCGTTCCGGCACGATTGAACCCGCCGGATGGAACCACAAACAATGATAAACAAGAAAACGTGCACATTTTTCATCACAGCGCTGCTCACCGTCATAACCGGATGCACCCGCCTGTTTCCGGTGTCACCGGGCAGCATCACCACAGCAGCCCCCGCACAGCCAATGGTATCCGCCACCCACGCCCGGACACCAGCCAAAACAGCCACTCTCGAAACAGCACCCCCAACCGCCACAACGCAGCCCGCTGCAACCTTGCCACCCGCCCCGACAGCCACACAAACTGCCAGGCCCCCGCTGGTATTCGCCGTGATTGGCGATTTTGGCACGGACGGAAAACCGGAAGCGGATATAGCCGCTCTTGTGAAAAGCTGGCACCCCGCATTCATCATCACCACAGGAGACAACAACAATCCTATCGGGGCTGCCGAAACCATCGACCGCAATATCGGCAAGTATTACCACGCATACATCTATAACTATCACGGCAAATACGGGCAGGGAGCAGACCAACTGCGCTTCTTCCCGGCTTTGGGCAACCACGACTGGACTACCCGCCACGCCATCCCCTACCTGGACTATTTCACCCTCCCCGGAAACGAACGGTATTATGATTTCGTCTGGGGACCGGTGCACTTCTTCGCACTGGATAGCGATTCACGCGAACCCGACGGTGTCAGCGCTTCATCCGTCCAGGCACGATGGCTGAAAAAAACCCTCGCACAGGCTGAAGAGCCCTGGAAAATCGTCTACATGCACCATCCGCCATATTCATCCGGCAAACACGGCTCCACAGACTGGATGCAATGGCCCTTCCAGGCGTGGGGAGCATCCCTGGTCCTGTCCGGGCACGACCATGTCTATGAACGCATCATACGGGAGGGGTTCCCCTACATTACAATTGGCGCCAGCGGCATTCCGAGCCTGTATAACTTCGTGAAAACTGTGCCCGGCAGTGTCGTCCGTTACCGCCGCAACTACGGTGCCCTACGCATAGAAGCAACCCCCGCAGAACTTACCATCGAATTCATCAACCGGGATGGTGAAATCATCGACCGTTTCACTCTCACCGCCCCTGCCCCCTAGAAAAAGCACCCCTGCGCCCCACAATTCACCGAACGCTTCGCCAATTAATCAACATCAAACCCCTCTGTCGGATTATACTTAATCACCCAATACAACAACCGGCAAAAACGGTCATCCAAGCGGAGGTGATTCTTCCATGTCCAGAAAACGTCCTGACAAAAAGCAGTCCAAACGGGAGAAAATCCGGGCAGAACGCCGCAAGAAACAGCGCCTGACCTGGGCATTGATTGCAATGGCAATACTGCTTGTTCTCGCCGGCATGGTTTACCTCGCCGGCGGAACCAAAACCGCAGTGCAAACCGTTGATGTACCGCGTGCATACCAGGCATATACCAACGGCGCCTTCCTGCTCGATGTGCGCACCCAAGAAGAATGGGACAAAATACACATCCCGAATGTCACATTGATTCCGCTCGACGAGCTGCCATCACGCTTGCAGGAAATCCCCCGCGACAAACAAATCATTGTGGTTTGCCATTCAGGAAACCGCAGCAAACTGGGAGCAAACATCCTGCGCGAGGCAGGCTTCACCCGGGTTTCCTCTATGGCTGGAGGTATGAACGCCTGGGAACAAGCCGGTTATCCGACAACCGGAAAATAGAAACATCAGCAGCCCGGCACAAAATCCTTGACCATGCATCGCTGTTATGGTATATTCGCAACAACTCTTACGAAAGGAAGGCGTATTTCGATGATCAACACACAATCGGCAGCACGTTACCGGCTGTCCATGAACGGCAGTAACGATTTTCCTTGTAGGAATGCGCCTATTGACTGACTAGACTGGCAAGAAACTAGACTTTCAGCAGCCACAGGTGTATTCCAACCCCGTGGCTGTTTTTTATTCCGTTTGGTCTATCACAGCCGCGGGTTGAGTACGCAATCAACCGCGGTTTTTTTATTTTTGGAGAAGAAATCATGTCATATGCAATCGTCGTCGATAATGTCTACAAAAAATTCGGCAAACCGGGAAATCCGTTCTGGAAACGTATCCTTGGCAACAACCATTCAGAAGATAAGCTCACTGCGAGAAAAGAAATCATCGCCGTCTCGAATGTTTCTTTCTCCATCGAAGAAGGGGAAATCTTCGGAGTACTGGGCCCCAACGGCTCCGGGAAATCCACACTCATCCGCCTGATGGCAACATTGCTTATCCCTGATGGCGGAAAGATTACAATCTTCGGGCACGATGTCGAGAAAGAAACGCTTACAGTGCAGCGAATGATCAATCGTGTTTCCGTAGAAGCCAGTTTTTTCAAAAAGCTATCCCCTATGGAAAACCTGCTTTACGGAGCAAGGCTGTATGGGCTTTCCGGAAAAGACACGCGCGAACAAGTAGTGCAAATCCTCGTCCGGCTGGGGCTGGAAAAACGGTCGATCTACCGCCCGATGGAAGAAATGTCCCGCGGTATGCAGCAGAAAGTCGCCATCGCACGTGCCCTGCTTTCCAAGCCAAGCGTCCTGCTGCTCGACGAGCCGACCACCGGCCTGGATCCGCGTTCCAAGCTGGAAGTTCAGGCGGTCATTCGCGAGCTTTGTGATACACACAACACCACCATATTGCTCACCACCCACGACATGGCTGAAGCCGATACCCTGTGCGACAGAGTGGCAATCATGGACAAGGGAAAAGTCGTTGCAATGGATACACCGGACAATCTAAAACGTCTTACGCCATCCGACGGAGACAGTCCCCCTACGCTGGAAGACGTTTTCCTGGCATTGACGGGAAGAAAACTAAAAGAAACGGAATAAGAAAAAACGGCGCCCGATGCGGATTGACAGTCGGCAAGCGCGGCAATCTGCATCGGGCAGCAACAAGTGGAGAATAGTATGACTACTACAGCTTTGCATCAACTACGCGCAACCTACGCTTTCATCGAACGCAACGCCAATCTGGTCAAACGATACTGGGCATGGGAAATCGTGTGGATGGTCTACTCGATTGCCGAAAGCCTGTCCGTCAGTTTCATTGGGCTGGGTATGCAATACATCAGCGGTGACAGTTCTTTAGACAGCCAATACCTCGTTTTGTATCTGGTGATTGGAACGCTTGTTTGGCGTTTTCTTTCCTCGATCTTCTACTGGATTACAGAACTCATCAGCATCGAACGCTGGGAAGGTACCATCGAGTACACCCTGATGGCGCCCATCCGCCGCCTGACCCACATGTTCGGGCAAACCGTATTTGCCGTGATTTACAGCCTGTTTTTCACTGCGGTGATTCTCATCGTAACGATATTCGTCTTCGACCTGAACGTAAGCCACGCAAATATGTTCGGCGGATTGATTGTCCTGATTTCGGGCAGCCTTTCGTTCATCGGCATCAGCATCATGGCGTCTACCTTGCCGCTGCTCTTCCCGGAGCGGGGCGCCCAAATGACTCATATTGTCATCGCCCTCCTGCTGCTGGTCTCCGGTGTATATTACCCCGTTCAGGTGCTCCCCAAGGTCCTTCAAAAAATCGCTGTGTTCAGTCCGGCAACATATGTGCTCAACGGCACACGGCAGGCAGTGCTCGAAGGCGTCCGGACCCCCTTGCTCTGGGAATATATCTGGCCTGCGTTGTTGATGGGAATTCTTCTCATTCCCGCCGGTCTCTATATTTTCAGTTTGGCCGAACACTATGCCAAACGCAGCGGTAAACTGCACCGCAACGGATAAACTGCTCCGCAACAAGGCGCCTGTTTTTTGTCGTGGGGGAGCAAAAAACAGGCAAATCCGGAAAGATGCGCCTACCCGATTCAACCGGGAGTACAATTCATCCGTATATATTAAGAAACGTCCAAAAGGAAAATATCTATGAACAAGAAAACATCCTTACCCAAAGGATATACACTTCGCACGGCAACCCCGGAAGACGCAGCAAACGTGGTCGAACTGCTTAACTTCCAGGCACTCCATTACTTCGGTCACAAAAGAATGACCAAGGATGTTTTGCTCAGGGACTGGAGCGCACCCAGGCATGAACCCGAAAAAGACACCCGCCTGGTTTTCGATCCGCATGGCAAGCTGGCAGGGTTTGTAGATTTATACGCCAGTGAAATACCACCCGTTCACCCCTTTTTTTATGGCTGCGTCCATCCGCAGCACGAGAACCTGGGTATCGGCAGTTTTCTGCTCGAATGGGCGGAATCACGCGCCCGGGATGTCTTGCCCATCACCCCGCCTGAACTCCGCGTTTCCGTACGCACCGGAGCGGAAAATCTCGCAACAGCTGCAATTCGCCTGTTCGGGGAACACGGGTACAAACCTGTCCGCAGCTGGTTCGAAATGCAGCTGGAAATGTCCCAAAAGCCGCCCGAACCCCGCTTTCCGGAAGGAATCGTCCTGAAGCCTTTCGATCTGGAACGGGATGCCAAAGCTGTTTATCTGGCAGACCAGGATGCTTTTCGCGACCATTTCGGCTTCATGGAAGAACCTTTCGAAGAAGGCTTTCAGTATTTTCTCCACCATTTCACGCAGCACGAATCCTACGATCCTGACTTATGGTTCATTGCCTGGGATGGCGACGAGATAGCGGCAACTTGTCTCTGCAAGAAATGGGCTGAAGATGACAAGAACACAGGGTACATTTCCAGCCTTGGCGTCAGACGCCAGTGGCGCAAAAAGGGGCTGGGTACTGCTTTACTCTATAAAGCTTTCAGCGCATTTTACGAACGCGGCAAACGCAAGGTTTCCCTCATCGTCGATTCAGAGAGCCTCACCGGAGCACTCGACCTCTACAAACGCGTCGGGATGCACATAAACCGGCACTATATTTCTTTCGAGAAAGAACTGCGCCCCGGCAAGGAAATCATCGTCCAAAATCTTGATGATGCATCCTGAATCTGCGATAAAATTGAGCACAAACCGCTTCATCCAATAACAACTTACCGCTCTGGAGCAACTATGACCATCAAAGCCATCATCTGGGATTTCGGCGGTGTGCTGTTGCGCACAATGAATTCCGAACCCCGCACGAAACTCGCATCGGAATTCGGCATGACACGCTACGCCCTGGAATTCCTGGTTTTCGCCAGCCCGCCCGGCTTGCAGGCTCAAAAGGGGAAAATCAAACCCGATAAATTATGGGATGTCGTCCTTGCTGAAATCGGGGCACCTCCCGACCAAAAAGAAGCCGTCCAATCCCGTTTTTGGGGAGGCGACGCACTGGATACCGAACTTGTCAGCTTCATTCGCTCCCTGAAAAGCCAATACAAAACGGCATTGCTAAGCAATGCATGGCTCGACTTGCGCCAAATGCTCAGTGACGAATGGGGAATTGCCGACATCTTCGATGAAATCATCATTTCTGCCGAAGTCGGGTTGATGAAACCCGATCCCGGCATTTACCAAATTGCTTTGGCACAGCTCGACCTGAACCCGGAAGAAACAGTTTTCATCGACGATTTTTCCGGGAACGTCGACAGCGCCCGCAAAGTTGGCATACACGCAATTCAATTTGTCTCGCCGGCACAGACGAAAGAAGAATTGAGCAAATTGCTTGCTGACAATGCCTAATCGGCAAAAGCCTTGATGAACAGCTTGCTATCTCTCTCGCTCCACGAACTCAGCGCCCTGATTGCCAAACATGAAATCTCCCCTGTCGAGGTAACCGGGCGCTGTCTGGAGCAGATTACCCAAAGCGAACCGGAAATCAACGCCTTCATCACCCTCACGGGAGAAACCGCCTTACAGGAGGCAAAGCAGGCAGAAAAAGAAATTGCCGCAGGTAAATATCGGGGCGCTCTGCATGGCATCCCGCTTGCCATTAAAGACCTTTTCGAAACAAAGGGGGTTCGCACAACTGCCGGTTCGCTGTTCCTGCGTCAGAATATCCCCGCCCGGGATTGTTTCGTGGTCAGCAGGCTCAGACAGCAGGGTGCTGTCTTTCTGGGTAAACTCAACATGCACGAATGGGCACTGGGTGTCACTAACGAGAACCCTCACTATGGTGCCTGCCGCAACCCGTGGGACAAGCGCCGCATCCCCGGCGGCTCTTCCGGCGGTTCTGCTGCCGCCCTTGCCGCAGGCATGTGCTTCGGCGCGTTAGGTACGGATACCGGCGGCTCTATTCGCATACCATCATCACTTTGCGGCATCACCGGCATCAAACCCACATTCGGCAGAGTGAGCAAGCAAGGTGTCATTCCCCTTTCCCGCAACCTGGACCATGTCGGCCCAATGGCAAGACAAGTCGAAGACCTGGCGCTCATTCTCAACGCCATCGCCGGCTTCGATAGCGACGACCCCTATGCTGTAAACACATCCACCGGGGATTACACGTCACGTTTGGGGAAAAGTATTCGCGGCTGGCATATCGCTGTTCCTGTCGGCGACTACTTCCACACAACAGAAGACGAAGTATCCAAAGCTATTGCAGCGGCAGCCAATACATTCAAAGACCTCGGCGCAATTCTCATCGAAACCCGCATGCCGCACGCAGAAAGCATGGCAAAAGCCAATAGCCTCATCACGAAGTGCGATGCAGCCGCATTCCATTCGGAACGTATCGCGCAACACCCCGGGAATTTCGGGCAGGACGTACTCACACGCCTGATACAGGGCAAGCAAACATCCATAACCGGCTATATCGAGGCACGCCACCTGCAACACACCGGAAAGCGATGGTTCAGGTCGCTTTTCGAAAAAGCCGACTTGTTGCTGCTTCCCACAACACCTGTCACCGCGCCGCTCTCCAACACCGCACAAGCTGTCGAGCGCGCAAAACAACTCACCCGTTTCACCGGCATCTTCGATTTAACCGGTCTGCCCGCGATTTCCCTTCCCTGTGGTTTCACATCCCATGGGCTGCCTATCGGCCTGCAAATCATCGCCCCCTGGTGGCAGGAAAGCCGCTTGCTGCAAGCTGCCTACGCTTACGAAAAGGCGGCGGCGTGGTTTCGAAAAACGCCATTACCCTCCGGATAAAAAAAACCGCCGGTGCTGCCGGCGGGCGTCCGTGCTGCTCTTCCTAAAAAATCCGAAAGAACATATGAACAACATCGGGGTCGAAATGCTTCCCCGCATTTTCCCGTAAGTAATCCTTGGCATCACTATCCTGCCAGGCTTTTCGATAAGGCCTGTCTGAGCGCAGGGCATCCCATACGTCAGCCACGGCGAAAATACGGGCAATCCGAGGGATGCGCTCCCCGCTCAACCCAAAGGGATAACCGCTCCCGTCCCATTTCTCATGGTGATAGTATGGAATAGCCAGCGCTTGTCTCAGAAACCGGATGGGAGAAAGCAGCTGGTATGCATATACCGGGTGTTTACGCATGATTTCCCATTCATGCTCGTTCAAGGGACCCGGTTTATACAAAATCGCATCGGGGATAGCCATTTTTCCAATATCATGCAGCAATGCTCCCCGGCGCGTGTGCATCAAATCAGCTTCCCCGATGCCCAGTGCCCGCGCCAAACGCAAAGTAACTTCCGTCACCCGTTTCGTATGCCCCTCGGTTTCTTTATCACGCAAATCCAGGGCATGAACCCAGCCTTCCAGGGTGGCATCATAAGCAACCGAAAGCTCCGCGTTCGTCTTTTGCAGGTTCTGGAACAATTCCGCATTGTCGATGGCAATCGCTGCCTGGGTAGCCAGTGTTTCCAGAAAATCAACCCATTCCGCTTCGGGATTGAGTACCTGGCGGGAATAAATTTCCAAAACGCCCTTCACCTGCCCTTTTACCAGCAAAGGAATACCACAATAAGAAACGATGCCTTCCTTTTCGAAGAAACTTTTTCTCACCAGTCGCCCGGCATCACTGACACTGTGCAAATCCTGAATATACAAAAACTTCCGGTTGACAGCAACCTGCCCCGCCAGCCCTTCGCCCAGCGGCAATTCCGTCTGGACAAGGTCAATCATCTGAATGCCTCTTCCCGCAGCGTATTCCATCGTCTGGGTATACGGCTTCACCAGATAAACCATGGCGGCATGAATCCCCAGCTGGGTAACGACCTGCTCGAGAAGCACATTCAATGTAACGTGCAATTCCAGGCTGTTGCTGATTGCCTTGTCGATATTGTGCAAAGCGACAAGGCGCTGTAACCTGCGCTGCGTCGTAGTGTGCTGCGTGGCACTACGTATCGAATTTGCGGCAATTTCCCCAATGGCTTTGAGCAGCATTGTCTCATAGTCAAAAAACGGTTTTTCTCTGCCCACCCAAATTGCACCGGCAACGTTATTCATGGAAACCAGAGGCACCCCATACACATGCAGCGGGCTATGCTGCCCCGTCGTATTTTCCGCCAAAAAGGCAGGCGTACTACCAAGGTACGGTTTGCCGCTCCGAAAAACACGCCGGGCTTCTTTGCTGCGCAAAGTTTCGTTTTTTTCATCGAAAGTTTTCCCGCTCCACGATTCCCAGGCGCCGCGTCCAAGCTCGACCCGCATCACCCCTGCAACCCCCTTGCGCCAGAACAACATTGCCGCATCTGCCGAGACAATGCTCATGATCCGGTCAAGGATAACCGCGGGAATATCCCCGGAAGTTTCCACATTCCGCAGCGTGTTCGAAAGACTCAAAACGATCTTTTGTATCCGTTCACGCTGATATTGCTCGGTGATATTGACAAACACTCCGCTAATTCCGGTCAGGTTGTTTCCTTTATCCCGCACCGGATAAGCCCACATCTTCCACAGTTTGCCATTGATTTCATCGATAGACTGGCAGGATTTTCCCTTCATGGTCTGGCGGATGCATTTTGTAATATCGGGATAGTTTGCAAAAATATCGAAAATCGATTTTCCCACCAGTCCGCCGGATTTCAAGTCCAAAAGTGCCAGCCCGTCCCCCTCGGAAAAGGTAAATACACCCTCTTTGTCGAGCAGCCAGATAATCGTTTCTTCCGTGTTGGAAAACTGCAAGAAAGACTTGGGAGGCAGCGGGTTATTTTCATCCAGCAAGAACAGGCTGCGATTTACATCTGCTTCGTTAAAACCGTCCGCGGTCGGTACGATGGTAATCATTCCTTTTTCCAGTGTGTTGGTAGTTTGCAAGTTGTTGTGCGAAATCGGAAAGTGTCTTGGCTTTTATCGAGAGAATCAGTTCGCGATCTTTGCCCGCAATGTGAAACGACTCCCCCTGAAACCCCTGAGTGATTGCCTGAGATGGATCAGAAAGCAGCAAATCACAAAATCTTTTATTGATCACAGCAGCAGCAATCAAACGTCCGATTTCTCTGTCGTTGATCACCGTGCGCTTTTCCGTAAGCGTGGAAACAGAAAATGGCTTGCGGGTAGCAACATCGCGATAAGTCGTCGCGGTTGCAAAGTTTGCATTCATGATAGATTCATTCCTTTCTCGGATTGTAGATTTGGCCCTCCAAGTGACCATAAGTAAAGAAACGCCCCAACGGCAATAAAGATATCCCCGACACTGAAAGCCATCCGAAACCAGGGGTTATCTGCAAGAACGAAATAATCTGAAAGCCACCACAACCTGGTTTGTTCCAAAGTCAAAACAATATCCTTGCCATAACCAAGGCGGGCACCAACTTGCCAGACATCGGGTGATAGCGCAGGGAATATTTTGACAACTGCCTCAGGACGAATAGGCATCAACCCGCCATTTAGCGACATTACCAGTAAGTTCAAAAACAAACCGGCACATAAAAAGGTAAAACCCTGCTGGTGACGATTACGCCATGCGAACCAGACCAGCACCGCCTGAGAGACAACCAGAATACCGATTACAAGAGACAAAGGCAGCCTTTTCGCTACTGCCGGAATTCTGAATACCAACAACTGAGGGATGACAGCGAGTAACACCAGCCATCCCTCACGAATATCAGGGTAATTCAAATGTCGGTTTCGGACTCTGGCCCGCGCCCAGCCTGTTACCAGCCCGGCTATCACGGCCAGCAATAGAATCACTTAGAAGAAGCTCCCAAGAAAAACGCTCAAAGGACCAGGGCCACTGGGCCCACCGTCAATTTCAGGTGCTCCGCCGCCAATCACCAACAAGCTCAGCGTAACAACGATAAAAATAATCTGAATAGCTTTTTTGTCAACTCGTCCCATCAACCCAATCATTTTCTGCTGCATTTCTTTCATCCTTACACGCTCCTTTCGGTTTTTACATCAAACGATAACGAGATTTCAACTTGTATTTTCAATAGATGTCTATAGACATCCGAATTTCATATGACTTTCCCATTATGACAAAAAGCGGTCTCCGAAAGTGGCTCTTAAACCGTCTCTCAGAAACCGCTGCACCTTACAAACTTGCAAGCTCCTTTTCCAAAGGCAATAAAAAAGGGGGTTGGGAGCGTTTCCCCTCGCGCCCCCAACCGGGTCAGGTGCCTTTTATTATCAAGCAGTTAACCACGTTTATGGATACAGAAACATTCCTGTATCCAGTCGCACAAAACCGTTGCCGGTTAGTTCTATTATGCAAATGCCAGTCTCCGAAAGTGGCTCTTAAGCGATTGCTTTCCCCCGTTTTGTTTGCCGGTTGAGGCTTACGCTTCCCCCGGTCAGTGCGTCAGGTACAAATAAAGCTTTTCCGTTTGCGGCGAAGGGACAACCCCCAGTTCTTTTTCGAGTGTATTCACACAACGCTTGTAAACTCTCACAACCCCCGAGCGGTTTCCCAGCGCATCATAAACTTGCATTTCAAGGCGATAAGCCGGTTCCATGCAGTTATCCGTATGAAGTGCTTTCTCGCACAAATCCAGTGCCTTTTCATACTCACCGCGCTCAAAGCGTATCTCTGCCGCATGTAACAAGGCATCCTGATAAGCCCTGCGCAGCAACTCCCGTTCCAGAATAGCCCACCCGTCACCGATATCCTGCAAATAATCACCACGATACAACTCGATAGCCTCTTGATAAGCATTCAGGCGGATTTCAGGATCCTCCATTTTTTCGGCGGTTTCCAGCTTTTCGCGGAATATTTCCACATCATACTCATAATCCAGCTCGCGGTTGAACCAATACACGTCACCATCGAACAACACGACATTCTTGCCCAAAGCCTGCCGCAGCCGATAAATCGCATTCTTGAATTGCCTTTTCAGCCGGGTGCTGCTGCTTTCAGGCCAAAACACCGTCCCAATCACATCTTTCGAAACCCCATACGACGGATGGGCAAGCAGATAAAAAAACAAGCTTCGTACAATGCGCTGCTGCATCCAGTCCGAGCCTGTTACCGGTTTTCCGTCGATTTCTACCCGGGCAGTGCCAAACGCCCGGATTTCAAGCCTGGGAGGCGCAAAAGCATTCGATGCCACCATACGGCGAATTTCTTTTCGAATGCCGGGTAATTGCTTCTCGAATGCTTCGATTCTCGAAAGAAGCGGGACAATCTTCCGACTGACCGCAGGCATTTCCTTGAAGGCAACAAACAAGTCCTTGAATTCCCGGCCCAGTACAGCCATGGAACAATCAAACCCGCTGACTTCAAGCCACTGGAACGCTTTCTGCAAATGCTCCAGTGCTTTATCCTGTTCCGAGCGCAGAAAGCAAAGATTCGCCAGCGAAAAACCGGCATGTGCACATTCAAGAGGTTTTCCACCCTTTGAAAGACACTCGACCGCCTGCACAAACTGCTGCTCCGCTTCTGAAAACGCTTCGCATTCGACAGCCAGGGTGCCGGCAGTCAATGCCAGCATACCACATTCATAATCCGAGCTGTCACGTCCGATGATACCTGCCATCGTTCCCAACAGGACGCGAGGGTCTTCTTCCGCGTCGAAGCCCTGATTTGCCAGGAACACCCTCTTCGAGAGGATATAAAGCATCAAATAGCGGTCTTCGGTTTGGTCCACAAGAGCCTCAGCGTTGGCATAAGCATCTCGGGCTGCCTGGTAGGCTTCCAGCTCAAGATACAAATCAGCAAGACTCGTCAAGGCAAAAGATTCAGCCCGCAAATAACCGATCCCGTGTGCTTTGCCCATGGCTTCTTCGAACAATTCATGAGCCCGCCTGTAATCTCCCTGAGACTGCACCAGCACACCCAGATTATTCAAGATTGACACTTGTTGAACATAATTTCCTGTTTCCCGCCAATGGTCAAGCGCCCGGGTATAAGCTTTTTCCGCTCTTTCATATACCTGAAGGTTTCTGAAAATTATCCCCAAATCTGCACTCGTCTGAGCAGCGAGATCATCTTCTCCAATTCTCAGGTAAGTATCCAGCGCTTTCTCCACATATTCGACACTATTCCTGATTTCCCCCAGGCGATAAAGGCTCAGTCCATAATTCCTGTATGCCTCGGCAACATACATATCAGGATTTTCGATTTCCGCAGCCAAAGCAATGATCTTTTTCGAATCCGCAATCGAGGTTTGGTAATACCCCATCATCCGATGCACGGCAGCGCGCCACGAAAGCACACCAGCCAGACGCTCTTTGTCATTCAGTGCCTGAAAACGCTCCGCAGCCTGATTGAGCAGCGCCAGCCCTTCGTCGCCATCGCCAAACATGGCAGCCACATACCCACGCAGCGACAACAGCACCGGGTAGGAATCCCGCGTCTGCCTGGGCAAACGATCGATCCAGTCTGCCAAAGCCGAAAGCCGCCCGCTGCCCAGCAACGAACGCCCCGCGCTGGCGATTAATTGCGCAGCCGCATCATAATCCTCCAAACGCAGGTAAATCGCATACGCTTGTTCCCATTCATCCTTTTTTACAAAATACTGTGCCAAACGCCAAAGAATCGCCGCTCTTTCTTTCGGATACAACTCAGCCATTTTGGCACGCAGAAAATCGCGGAACAAACGATGATACCTGAGCCACGTACTTTGATCATCAATTGTCTGAACGAAGAGGTTATTCTTCATCAGCACAGCGGTTATTTTTTCCCAGGTAAACCCTTTCGGCGGTTTCCCGATCACCTCGCCGCAAATTTGCCCGTTGAACTCATCCAGCAAGGAGGTGCGCAGCAAAGCATCCCTGACTTCGGGGGGTTGTCGTTCGAGCACCTGCTGCGCCCAGTACTCATACAAATTCACCCCGGAGATACGGCTAAACAAAACCTGCCCGTCCCTGTTTACCCAATCCGTTTCAGCAGAAAGAATCAGCCCCGTAATCCATCCCTCGGTACGCTGCTCCAGCGCGTTCGCCTCGGCACGGGTAAGTGAAAGCCTGTAGTTTTGCGAAACCAGCGCCTGAATTTCATCGGGACGAAAAGCAAGTTCTTCGAAGCTCAACCCCCAAACCTGAGACCGGCTGACCATCAGGGGTAAATCCGGCAGTGAAAGCAGGGTGCGCGAAGAAATCACAAGGTGGAAATTTTCATCGACCTGCTGGATGAAACGATTGATGAAGTCGATCACCGTCCGGTTATTTTCGACAGTATGAAAATCATCCAGCACCATGATGAAATGCTCATGGATATGATCGTAAGCATCGTTTACAATCGCATTGACAATCTGAACAAGGTTTGCCTCGATCTGAAAATCATCCTGAACAAGCGCCATAGAGCGTTCACCGAATTCAGGAAAACGCTGGGCAATCGATGCGATGAAATGGCTGAGAAAACGCTGAGGCTCTTCATCCAGCGGATCAAGCGAATACCAGCAAACCGGCAGCTCAGACTGGTGCGCCATATCGACGAGTAATGTCGTTTTTCCATAACCGGGGGGAGAAATCAGCAAAATCAGCTTGTAATCCAGAATATCTTCGAAAGCAGCCAGCAGCCTTCTGCGTGAAAGGATATTGGACCTTCGCCGGGGAACGATGACCTTCGGGCGGGTGATTTGCCAATTCACTCGAGCACCCTCCCGCAATACTGGCAGAACCGCGCATCCGGCTGATTGTTTTTCCCGCAAGCCGGGCACGGTTTGTTGTTTGTTTTCCCGCCGGCAGACAGTGCATTTTTCGTTTTCCGTTTGAAGAGTTTCAGGCGTGAAGGGGCGGCTTTGGAAGCCAGTGATTTCGCCAGGTTTTTTCCCGATGCAAATGCCTTTCGGTACAGCCGGCGCAGCTGCTCTTTCGTTACCTGTCGCCCGGTTATGTACCACGCCAGAACAGCCTCCCCCACCGCATAAGTGCCTGCATATGCCACTGCCGTCTTCGGAACAATTCCCCAAACGGGAATCAAGCCAATCAATTGACGCGCAATCTGCCGCCACAGAAAACCACCGCCCAAAATACCGCTGAACTCCGCAAGATAATCCCGCCAATGAACGGAATACCCGAACAGCAGCCCAAGTTTATACACCAAAAATGCCTGCGCTTTTGTCAGCACGACAACATCCGCCACATTCAGCGGAATATCCAGCACAGGAACGATTTCACCGATTCCCGTGCTGAAAGCATACATGGCATTGGAAAAAGAAACGTCATTGATTAGTTTGCGGGCAATCGGCAAGCGAAAGAGAGGAAATTGCCTGCCAAGTGAGAGCAAATCTTCCGCAAGCAGGCTGATTACAGACGGGACGAAATGTTGTTTGATAAACTCGGGGTTTCCAATGCAGCCTGCCAACACATTGCCGGAGGTCAGTTTGGCCAGTTTTTCTTCCGCCATATCAATATTCTCATCTGCCGACAAGACAAAAATCGTCAGCACCTGCTTCCCAAGTTGCTGCCATTGCCGCAGCAGTTCCGCTTCACGCGCGTACTTTTGATCAAATAAATCAACCAGCAAGATAATCAGGTCTGCGTCGAGGTCATCACCTGCATCCACCGGTTCCAGCAACCAAACGGGGGTATGGGTACGCTGCTCCGGAAGTGCAGGATCATAGCGCATCTGTGCCGCAAGTGCCTGTTTCCCCGTTCCCGCCTTTCCGACAATAGCGATGCGCACATTGCGTTCCGCCTCCTCACGGACGGGACGCAAATCGACTTCCTGAATATTCTTCCACACATCAACAGCAGCCTGAACACCTGGAATTTTCAACTTGTCACTCACCACTATTCATCAACCTAACGTTTTGTCTCGATACATTTTCGAATCTGCACTCGCCAATAAATCCCGCACTGTTTTCCCATGTTCCGGAAAAGTTGCAATACCGACTGACAAGCCAAGTTTAATAGACCCAATCAGCCGGTTCTTGTCACAATAACCGGCAATGACCTCTTTCAAGCGATCACTTAAGGCCTTTGCCGTTGCAAAATCCGTTTCAGGCAACAAAAGGGTAAATTCATCGCCGCCATATCGCGCCAGAAAATCGGTTTCGCGAATCACATCACTCATGCTTTCCGCAATATTTTTGAGCACCGCATCACCGGTCGGGTGTCCGAAAGTATCGTTGACGCGCTTGAAACGGTCCAGATCCATCATGACAATCGTAAAATAATGCTCGTATCGTTTCGAACGTCTGATTTCATCTTCCAGGCGTTCGATCAAAGCCCGGCGGTTCGGCAAATTCGTCAACATATCCGTATGAGCCTGACGATTGGCTAAATCATGCAAACGGGCGTTTTCGATAGCAATCGCCGCTTGATCGCCAATCAAACGTAAAATCCGGATTTCATCCGCCGTAAATGCATTCGTTTCCGGATGCGCGACCGTCATCACCCCCACAACCCGATGTCCGATTTTCAATGGCATACCGATAATCGATCCTTTCCAGTTGGACGGCATCCCCTTGAATAATTCATGACGCTGCATATCCGGAATATAAATCAAGTTTCCTCTCTGCGCAACCGTATTCGTCAAGCCGTTTTCGCGGGGTTGAGACCAGACTTTTTCCTTGTTACCATCCAGCCACAAAACAGCCCCAAAACTCAGTTTTCTGCCGTCGAACAGGAAAATATGAGCATCTTCGGCATCCACAAGCATTCGCAAGGTGCTTTCGAGAATGGCTTGCAGCACCTTTTGCAAATCGAGGCTGGCAGTGAGACTCAAACTGATTTGATGCAATGCCTGCAATTCAGCAGCGCGTTTCTGCGTCGCCTTGTAAAGCCGTGTCCTCTCAATCAGGATACCCGCCTGATTGGCAAACAAACCTCCCAATGCCAATTGCTGCTCGGTCAGCGCATGCTCCTTGCTGACATCTGCGGTCAAAATCAAACCAATCACCATGCCATCCGCCATTATCGGAATCGTCACCAACGTTTTGATTCCATTCTTGCGAATGAAGTCCTTTTCCGCATCGGTCAGGCCTTCATCATCGAAGCCATTGAACACCCAGGGCAGCTGGGTATAGTCCCTGTCGAACAACGCCGCCAGCGGCATATTTTCCGTCTTCATCTCCAAATAAGGTGAAAGAAGCCCTTCCCAGTCGACGTCCCCGCAAGTCACCCGGTTGACCGGTTTGTCCATGTCGGCATCCCAAACAATCAATGCCCCGGAGTCCATTCCCCAATAACGGGTAATACTCTCCACAGCAGCCCTGGCAATCGCTTCTCCCTGCTGCAAAGAAGAGATTTCCACCAAAGCCTTCACCAGGCTGATTGCCCGGTCAGCCCAGAAGCTGCTCCCCTGCATTTTCCCCTGAACGTCGATAATTTCCATCATTTCACGACAGGCATCATTCAGGAAGAATACATCTTCTTCCCTGATTTTCCCCCTGTCGATACGTTTTAGCGTAGCCAATAATCTTTCTTTGTCAATTGACATCATTCAGATACCTGCACAATTATACAATCAATTATAACGAAAACCTGTTATCAATTCGGAAAGCATTTTTACTATCCCCATAACACATTACCCGCCACACCGGCGCAAGCGCCTTAGGCGAATGCCGCCACCCTGCCGCTCGGCAGCAAAATGCGGGCATCAACCGCACATGCGGCAACTGCCGCCGCACTGTTTCAGCTGGTCAGCCGCAAACAGCGCAAGCGCCTTTCTTTCCAAACGCCAAAATACCGCTTGCTTTCGACAGCCGCCAGTGCAGCGAACCTGCTTATCGGAAAACTTCTCCATTCACCCCTACATGCATCCCCCCTTACCAGGGAAGTGTTTCGCCCTCCCAGGAATAAAAAGCGCCGGTATTCTCGATCGTCAAACGGTCGATCAACTCCATCATCCCGTGAACCGCATCCGCAGCGCGCAACGGTGCAGCCTCTCCGCCCATATCGGTTTTCACCCAACCCGGATGAACGACAACCACGACAATGCCCCGGGAACGGATATCGAACGCCAATGTTCGCGTGAACATATTCAGGGCAGCCTTACTGCTGCTATACGAATAATGCCCGCCGAACGTTTTCCGGGTCAATGACCCCAGCTGCGAAGTAAGATTGATGATTTTCGGCGCCGTTCCCTTTTCCAGCAGCGGCAGGAATTTTTGAGCAACCATCATCGGGGCAATCGCATTGACCTCGAAACTCTGCCTGAAAACATCCGCACGAATATTTTCGGGTGTCTCCCCGCGGTAAATTATCCCCGCATTATTGACCAGAATATCCAGACTTCCGGCTTGTTCGGCAACAATATCATAGGCGGTCGCAAGGTCTTCTTCCTTCGTCACATCCATCGTCAAGACAGTCGTTCTCTTCGGATACGCCGATGCCAAATGCTGCAAATCAACTGCACCCTCCGGCTTTCGGCACGCAGCAAACACACGGTCGCCACGCCCTAAAAACTGACGTGTAAATTCCAGGCCAAGCCCCCGATTGGCTCCGGTAACCAAAACTTTCCTCATATTCATTTCTCCAACTTCTTCCCTCGCAGAGAGAAGCACCAATAGATGCTTTCCCTGAATTCATTCATTACCCTATCATATCTTACTTTTCGAAAACTCACATCGGCAATGTTCCGCACCGCAAAACAGCGCCCATGCAGCCCCAAACGCTAGATTATACCAGCCTCATTGCCAATTGTTGACCGCTATTCGAAAAAAAAGCGCCCCCTGCTTTCAGCAGCCGCACAACACTTTCCCCCGGAATGATTGCTGCTGCCTTGCCGATTCATCCGAAACGCCATTCCATGCCTTGACACCAGAACAGATGTTCTAATATAATAGAACAAAAAGCGGTTCGCCTTTTCCGGGAAACACACGGCAAACCATCACCCGCAAACAAATCGAAAACACAGGATACGAACGATGAACACATCTATCTGGCAGCGTCTGCAAAACACCATCCGCCGTCCGCCCGGGCGGCAAATCAGCATAAGCCTCGACCGGGAAACCCGGGAGATTCTGGAAAGCCTCGCCGCCGAAGAACGACATGCCGTCGAGAAAGTCGCTTCCGAATTACTGCGCATTGCCGCCACACGGCGGCAGGAAGCCGAAGCCAACCTTGAACGCTGGCAGGAACTTTCACCACGCGAAAAACAAGTTGCCGCACTTATCTGCCTCAATTACACCAACCGCGAAATTGCCCGCAGGCTGATCATCGCACCCGAAACAGTCAAAAGCCATGTCCGCAACATTCTCAGCAAGACGAATACACACAGCAAAATAGCCTTGCGCCAGGCACTGGCAGACTGGGACTTTCACGAATGGCTTGACACATCCATCTGAACCCGCAAGCACTTGTCCCCCGCGGGGGTACCCCGCCATATCCCCCGCGTACACCCCCTGCAAGGGATTGTTTCCGGCATCGCACCGTGCTAAGCTAAAACTATGGAACTACTCGAAACACACGCAGCAAACGGTTTGGCACTGGCCATCTACCCCAGGCACGGGCACGCTCCTCTCCTGAAAGCCATTGCCCGCCTTGGTGGCAGGGGGGCGGTGCACGTACTGGATGGCGGAAATGTTTTCAACGCCTATGCCGTAGCACGGCATATCCGCCGCGAAACAGCCGGCATCAGCCGTGTGCTTCAGCAAATCCACGTTGCGCGGGCATTTACCTGTTATCAGATGCACACACTCCTGAAAGAAACCTCGACAACTTCTTTTCCCATTGTGCTGATCGATCTGTTAGCCACATTCTACGATGAAAGCGTGGAACTGAAAGAATGCCAACGCCTGCTGGACGAATGCCTGGTTTCCCTGCGGCGACTGAGCCGCGGGGGCCCGGTGCTCGTCAGCGCATCCCCGCCCCGCACTTCCCAGCCGGAGCGCACCTGCCTTCTCGAAACGCTCGAACAGGCCGCCGATACGCTCTATATTCCGCCTGAGGCAACAGCACAACAACACCCCCGCCTGTTTTGATATTCCGCAGGCAAACAGCCGGTCGCTTCAACACCCAAACTGTAACCAAAACTATCGAAACCGAGGAAACGAATCATGGGACGCACATTATCATCCATCACCCAGGTATTCCTGCAAGAACAGGCAGCGTTCGCCCGCTTTCGGCGCGCCCTGCGTCGTGAAGACCAGCGTGCGCTGGACGATTTGTTCGTCTCGGCACGCCGTCATCTGGCAGCCGCATCCTACGCAGCACACGCCCTCCCCTTCGAGGTATTCCTGCTTGCCATGCTTCTGGAAGAACACAAAGAAGTCTTGCGCTTGCGCCGCACACTTGAATCCATCTCCCGCAAGGAAATATAGCCGGTCGTCATGGAAATATGCGGTTGGCTGCTTGATATCTTCGCCGTTCCCAAAGAGGGGGTCATCATCTGGCTCATCGGTGAAGACAGAAAACGTTACCGCCTGCGGCAGGATTTCCCGGTCACTTTCTACGCCGCCGGGGCAGCGCCGCGATTGCGTGCCCTTTGGAAATTTTTGAGAAACCAGCCTATCCCCGTACAACTTTCACGCACCGAACGCAACGACATCTTTCATTCCGGACCCATCCGCGTTCTTTCCGCCAGCGTGGCAGATGCCGCCAGCCAGCCACATGTATTCAGGGCTGCTGCCAGAGCATTCCCCGACCTGACCTATTACGATGCCGATATTCCCCTGGCGCTGCGCTATCACGCTCTTCACAGCACCTTTCCACTGGCACACTGCCGATTGCAAATCGGTGAAGACAACCAAATCCTGCATATCGAAGCACTCGATTCACCATGGGATATCAACCCGGTACCGCCTCCGCTGCGCTTGCTTACCATCAAACCGGACTGCGACCCGTCTCACGCAGCGCCCCGGGCACTCCGGGTACACTGCGGGCAAAACGATTACACGCTCACGCTCGAACCGGCGCGTTCCCTGCTGGTCGGGGTCTCTGCCCTGCTGCGCCGCTGCGACCCCGATTTGCTT
This sequence comes from uncultured Anaerolineales bacterium, assembly GCA_964457375.1. Classification (GTDB taxonomy): domain Bacteria; phylum Chloroflexota; class Anaerolineae; order Anaerolineales; family UBA11858; genus G519. Next base: position 27,398 of record CAYWFK010000007.1, on the reverse strand, counting down.
CTCACCGCCTGGGGAGATACCTGGCTGCTCGCTTACCTTCTGGAACATTCCCGCACAGCCAACATCCCGCTGCCACTCAACCGCGAAGCCTCATTGAAAATCGACAAACGCAAAGACCGCACTTATTTTTCATACGGTCAGGTGATTTATCGCGGCGGGCAAATCCGCCTGTTCGGACGCGGGCATATCGATGTATGCAACACCGTCCTTTTCGGCAACTATGGCCTGGATGGCGTACTCGAAATGGCACGTGTAACCGGGCTTTCATTGCAAAGTGCCGCCCGTCTATCACCCGGCACAGGAATATCATCCATGGAAATCACCACAGCACTACGAAGCAAAATCCTGGTTCCCTGGCACAAACAGCAGGCAGAACACCCCAAATCCGCGCTGGAACTGATTCACGCCGACCGCGGCGGGCTCGTCTACCAGCCGCTGACAGGCTTGCATAAAAACGTAGCGGAAATCGATTTCACCTCGATGTATCCGAGCATTATGGCACACTTCAATATTTCGCCGGAAACGGTGGGGGAGCACATCCCGTCCGCCCGCCGCGTGCCGGCGCTGAATCTGTACATCGACACCGACAAAAAAGGGCTGGTGCCGCGTACTCTACAACCGCTTCTGGAAAAACGCATACACCTGAAAACGCGCATTGCATCCTTGCACCCCAAAGATCCGCGCATCAGGCGCTATCGTGCTTATGCATCAGCCCACAAGTGGCTGCTGGTTACCTGTTTTGGCTATCTCGGGTATAAAAACGCACGCTTCGGCCGCATCGAGGCGCACGAATCCGTTACAGCCTACGGGCGCGAAGCCATTCTGCTCGCCAAGGAAATCGTCGAAGGCCACGGATTTACCGTTCTGCACATGTATGTGGATGGCATGTGGATCAAAAAACCGGGTGCATCATGCGCAGAAGATTTTCAACCCGTGCTGAATGCCATCTCGGAACGCACCGGTCTGCCGATTGCGCTGGATGGCATATACCGCTGGATTGCTTTTCTGCCCTCCCGCATCGACGACCGGGTGCCGGTAGCCAACCGTTTTTTCGGCGTTTTCCAAAACGGCACCCTGAAAATACGCGGTATCGAAGCCCGCCGCCGTGATACACCCCCCTTCATCGCCGGCATCCAGCAAGCCATGCTCGAACGCCTCGCCAGGATTCAAACACCCGGGCATCTCACCCGGGCGCTGCCCGATTTGACGAACATGCTGCGCCACCGCTTGCAGGATCTGCGCGCCGGCCGCATTCCCCTTCAGGAACTGCTCGTTTCGCAAAAAATCAGCCGCACCATCGACGAATACCGCACCCTGCCGCCGGCTGCACGCGCCGCCATCCAGCTCCAGGCAATCGGCAAAAAGACAAAACCCGGGCAACGCGTGCGCTTCCTGTACACCATCGGCAGCCCCGGTGTTCACGCCTGGGATCTTCCGGAGCGGCCTGACCCGGCATCTCTGGATATCGATCGCTACATCATTCTGCTGATACGCGCCGCATCCACGGTATTCCAGCCGTTCGGAGTAAGCGAAAAAATCCTGCGCAACTGGCTTTTGTCGAATGCCGGGTATGCTGCACCGCCGGGGATTCCTCCCAACGGGAAAAGCGACTTCCCGCTATGGTCTGTAAACAATGCCGCTCCTCTTCGGGACCATCAGCCAGGCGCACCATAAAATGCGTCCGGCAGCAGTCCGGCCGGGAACCCGTGCTGCCGGTTCGAAAAATCACCGCTGCCATCCGGCTCAGAACAAGAAGCCCGCCAGAATCGTTGACGCCCCGCTGTGCACTTGGCGGGGCGTCATTCGGCATCGAAAAGAGGCAACCGAAGCGATCTAACCTTCGGCTTTGGGCGTATTCCCCATAGTATCTTCCCTTGCATAACAAGGCAAAGCGAAAACGATCGTCGCCCCTTGAAGATACGTACTTTCCGCCCATACTTTACCCCCGTACCCCTCGATGATCCGCTTCACAATCGAAAGCCCCAAACCATGTCCCCCTTTCTCGCGGCTTCGTGAAGGATCCACACGATAAAGCCGCTCGAAGATATGCGGCAAATCTTCCTGAGGAATGCCAATACCGGAATCCTCTACGCGTGTCACCAGATACTGCTTCTTCTCACCCGGGGTTTCAAGAGTTTCCCGTTTGAGTGAAACGGTGATCGTTCCCCCGGATGGGGTATAACGCAAGGCATTATCCATCAAATTCCGGAAGACCTGTGCCAGCCGAAATTCATCCGCCTGCACAAACGGTGCTTCCGCATCCAGTTCCGGCGCAATATCCAGCACCAGACTGACACTTTTCGCGTCTGCCACCGGCTGCCAATAAGCCACCCGTTCCTGCAACTCGGCGCAGATATCAAGCGGATGTGATTCCAGCTGCAATTCACCGTCATTCGTCTCCGAAAGCCAGGTTAAGTCATTGATGATATTCCGCAGATGCACCACTTCTTCCAACACATGCACAGCAGCATCCTCCGGCGCCTGCAGCTTATCGTTCATGGCATCCAGTTCAAGTTGAATCACACTGAGCGGTGTATTCAGTTCATGGGCAACATCATGCAGCAAACGGCTTCTTAACGCCTGCTGCTCTTCCAGAGCGTCGATCATCTTGTTGAACGCCTGGCTCATTTGCCCCAGCTCGTCATTAGAGCGAACGGACAATCTCATCGGTTGATTCCCGTCCACCATCCTGCGCGCCGACTCAGTCAAAGCGGTAACCGGTGCCGTAATTCGCTGTGAAGTCCAGATACCGATCAACACCCCGATGATGCTTGCCAAAAGCCCGCTCATGAGAAAAGACTGGTTGATTTTTTCCAGAAAGATTTGCTGTTGAGGTCCATAAGTACCCGAGAACGACCCGACAATGACCGTACCGATCCTCTTTTTGGAACTTTTATCATAGAGCGGTACGCCGATTTCCAGACTTCTTTCATCCAGATGGCTGCCCAGTATATTTTTCTCTTCGTCCTGGAGGTTGTCATACACCACGAAACCGCTGGTAGAAACCACCACAATCCGCTGGTCCCCCATAACCAGCGTCCCAAGCAAAACATTCACAACATCAGGGGTATACACAAAATTCATGAGTTCCCCGATATTGTTATCATCATTCGAAAATACAAAAGCGGCAGCGAAAGCCTTGGCTATTACCATATTTTGCTCGGCAGTTTTCGCTGGAAGTATTCTATCCGTCACTGCTTTGTCAACTGCGCGCTGTTCGGCATCGATGATGTTTTGAACGATTTTTTCAGGATCAACACCATACTTACGCGCAATTCCCGCAACGTACCACGTGCGATCATATTCATCATAGAATTTTTTTTCATCAATACCGATCGTTTCCACGGCGACAGTTAGCCAGTCGACCCCACTGGTCCAATCGTAATAAGCTTTGTCGTAGTTCGCTTGCTGGTCGAGTAAAGTTTTCAATCCGTCCCAGTTTCCGTAAAAATCATAGTATTTTTCCAACACAGGCGCAATCGTCTCGGCATTCGCCCTGTTCTCGCCGGAAACATAGATTTCGAAACCCTGACTAGTCTGCCATAAGGAAAACAGACTATTCAAAGCAACAGTCAGGACAACCACCAGGCTTAAAATCCCTGCCAGTTCCCATTTCAGTTTCCGTGAGAAGATCTTTTTCATGGATACTCAATCTTTACAAAACTTGTACCCGATACCATAAACGGTTTGGATGCGCCGTGGTCTCGAAGGGTCTTTTTCGATTTGCTTGCGCAAGCGGCGGATATGGACATCGATTGTGCGGCCATAGTTTTCATAACCCGAATCAAACGCTGCCTGCGCCATTTGCTCACGTGTGAGTACACGTCCGGCATTCTTCATCAGAACCGCCAGCAAATTGAACTGGGTACGGCTCAAAGGCACGTCCTTCCCGTTGACAATACAGATATGTGCACTGACATCAAGTTCAACGCCATTCACACGGAATGACTGCCCGCTGCCGTTCTGTCCTCGGGTTCTTCGAAGAACTGCTTCTGCCCGGGCAATCAACTCGCCGGGGCTGAACGGCTTGACAACATAATCATCTGCGCCAAGTTGCAAGCCAAGGATTTTGTCCTGCTCACTCCCCCGCGCAGTCATGATGATAATCGGTACACTGGTTTCTTCCCGCAGTGTACGACAAACTGCAAGTCCATCCATTCCGGGCAGCATCAAATCGAGCACAACCAAATCGGGCTGTTCAGAAAGAGCCATGTCCAATCCGGTTGTACCATTCTCGGCTGTTTTTGCCTCGAAACCTGCCCGCTCGAAATAAGTTTTCACCCAGTGGGCGATTCGTTTTTCATCTTCGACAATTAAAACATTCGGCCGGTCCATCACGCATTTCCTCGTAAACATAACATCTTTGCACACTCACTAATAAATTTTACCTTTTAAGGTTTAGAGTCCTCGACCAGGCGGTTATCGACCAGTTTGAAAACCCGGACGACATTACCTGCCGAGTCACTGGAATCCGCTTTGCCCGCCGGCGCCATCGAATAATGAAGTTCGATCGTGCCATCGTGTATCTCCAACCCTTTCACTTTCAGGTTCTTGCCTATATACGTCGCATCCTCAGGCAGAGTGAATTCATTTTCGGCAACCGCAGCCACAAGATACAACAACGGCGCTTCCCCGTCATTCCTGACACGAATCAAAGCCGCCGCATCTTCTTTGCCATCTCCGTTTATATCACCTGCGGAAATCTTTTCAGCGCGAACACGCCAAAGCTGAGCGAAAGATTCCACGACAGGAGAAACGGTAAAACCGGCTTGCATCAGCTGCCAGGCTTTCGACGGCAGTTTCAACTTGTTTCCATCCGGCAACAACAACCTAATCCTGGTTCTGAATTCGGCTTTGCTGCTGGGTAACGGGTCACCCATTTTGGAAAGGAAAACAATGTCCTGATAGTCATGCACCTGAATTTGATAACCGATATCGGTATTGAAATTCATCGGCATTTCAAACTTGCGCAGCATTCCCTCCATCTCCATCCGGATGGCAATATCCGTAGAAGTACAACTCGGCGTCTCGTTGTGGATTTGGTCCAATACAGCATAAGCATCATCTGTATTATCGAAAATCACAAAAACATCATTCTCACCCCCTTTCCGGAAATCAGGAACCAGTCCAAACGTATTACTCTCGTCATGCGTGCGGATATCGAACACATTGGACAAGTCCACATATCCGGAAAGTATCACATCCATTTTGTCAAGGTAGGTATAGGACTTCGCATGACGGACAAGTTCCTTGACTGTCAAATGCTTCATTCCAACCCAATACCACACCTTGTTTTTATTGACCGCCAGCCACTTTTCTTTACCGCAGCGATAAAACCGAGTGGCAGAGTCGTTATAATACTCATCCGACCACCACCGGGCGTTCAACGCGTGGCTTCCTTTTTGCGAAACAGCAGCGCAATCCGCCACATCGTCAAGTGCCTTCTCGGGTGCTTCGAAAGAAAGCAAGCTGTTATTTGTATCCAGATTAATTGCCAAATGCAAATTTGTCGCTGTTTCCGGAACAAATGCCGGAATCCAGCCTTTCTCGATCATTCCGTCTTTTTGAGCCTCAGCGTAGGTGGCATAAGTAAATTCAGGTTGATTTCTCAACAATACCCACGCAAAACGCGATAGATAAAAAATCCCCAGCGCAACAACAACTGTCAACAATCCTAGTAATATCTTCTTATTCATAATTCGTTATCTCATTCACATCGTTACTATAATAATTTAATTATTCTGTCCGTAGCGCTTCAACGGGGATAAGTGTAGCTGCCCGTAAAGCCGGATAAACACCGGATAACACACCAATAACAGTGGAAAAGACAATGATAAACAGAACTGTCGTCAGCGAAGTGGTAACCGTTACCGCCCCCATACCACCGCCGCTGCCACCTTTTGCAGGGAATGCCATCCCGATACCGAGCCCGATGACCATATTCACCAAAGCGCCCAGCGCAGCACCCCCTACGCCCCCCAGGAATCCGATCCCGCCGGCCTCCCCCAAAAAGATAGTCAGCACATTCTGGTTGGTTGCACCAATCGCTTTCATCAACCCGATCTCGCGGGTACGTTCCAGAATCGCCATTGTCATCGTATTGGAGATCCCGATAGCGGCAACCAACAGTGAAACCGCACCGATACCCCCGAAAATTACCTGCAGGAAGAAGAAGAAACTATTAATTCCTTTCAGAAAAGACTGTGCTGTAAAAGTTTGGTACCCTTTCTCGTGAATCTTCTTGGAAACTTCAAGAGTCTTCTTGGAATCCTTGACGAACACGACAGCCTGCTGGTAACCATCGCGATTGCGGTTAACCCGCTTGCCTTTCATCCACTGGTTGATCTTTTCCACATCTTTCATTGTTACAAAGGCACCCCAATCTTCCATACCTTGTGTTTTCTTGAGAATGCCCGTTACCCGAAAGCGCAGCACTTTGCGCATTTCCGTTCCGTCGGAAGAATTCTTCGTCAAAACCAGTGTGAGCGTTTTTCCCAATAAGTCGGGAGTGGATGAGCGTTTCTCGCCCGGACGTTTTTTCCCGCCATAGAAACTTTCCGGTATACCTCCCCCAAGAATGATCGTTCCGCTCGCCAGCTCCGTTGTCCCTTGGGCAGATTTCACACCCACTTCTTTCAGATCATCGATGTCGTACCCGGTAATTTGGGGGTACGCTTCCATCTTGTGATAATTCAGCATACCTGACGCCGAATCCATCGGAATGACTTTATCCACGTCAGGAAGAGATTTCATGAACTCCAACGCCTGTTTGTTGATCGGAGCTGTCGGTTTGCGTTTTCCACCCCCATCATCCATTTCGCCTTCACTGAACATCATCCCCATTTGATCGTCCTGATTATCCGTCTCGCCATAACCCGGGCTGACAGTAATTTTCATCATTTCGCTGATTCCAAAGATGCTTTGCGCAGCATTGCGCTGCAATGCAGCAATCAGAGAAACGAGAATGAGTATCGACGCAGTCCCGACAACAACCCCGATCGAGGTCAGCACGACGCGCCCCTTGCGCCGCATCAGGTTTTCCCATATCAGTACGATAAAATCTTTCGTCTTCATTTCGTTATCTGCACGTCTTTGACCGCATCCGAGTTGCCGCTATCGAAACCCAGCAACCCGCTGAAAAACTGAACGACACGATCCCACAAAGATAGCGGTTGGGTCGGCTGCTGCATCTCAGGCGAAAACTCATCCTGCCCTTCTTCAGCAGAAGGTTCGGGCATATCCTGCACGTTTACATCCAACTTTTCTTCGATCGTCTGCGGATTGTTGAAAGCATCCGTATATTCCACAATCACCTTGATTTTCTGCGGGCCGGCATGATCCGGAGTGAAAACCGCGTCAAGTGAGTAAAAATCACCGCCGCCTACTGCGCCAATTGTTGCCTCGTTCTTTTCCCACGACCCGCTGCCATCGTCCGACACAACATGAATCTTGCCCAAAACGACGGATTTGTTGCCCAAATTGACAACCTGTACGGGAATCTTCCCCGGCTGGTTCACCATGACCATATTCAACGGCTCATAATAGCTGATTTCCAGATTCGCCGGTTCGTACACCAACAGCGTAATCACCTGATCATCGATATGCGTTTTGTTATCTTTGTCCTGATACACGAACGATATCTTCATGGAATAGGCACCTGCTGTCGTTCCCAACCCGACAATCAGTTTTTGAGAAGCATCTTTGTTCTCACCGGCCGGAATCGTGCCCAGTGTCTGCACGTTGGAAGCACCAATCGGTGCAAAGTGCGAGAAATCGCCACCGGACAGAGAAACGCTCGTATCGCCTCCGCTGCCATCATCAGATGTTTGTCCACTGCTGCTGGCAGTTGCGCCCCCGATTGCCATCTTGACATTGCGCGCTTCCTGCCCGCCCATGTTGGCAACCTGTAATTTCAGCGTGAAGATATCGCCCGGGCGCAGATGCTCGATTTTGGATTCGGTGCTGTATGATGTAATCAACAGCTGTGACTTGTTCGAAGGCACAGGAGTTTTCGTCGCTCTGGCAACACCGCTCCAGTTGCTTTTTACATTGATCGTAAACGTATAATTTGTGCTATACGCATTCCCGTCCGCATCAGTATAAGAAATCGCTGCAGTCAAAAGATTTGCGCCGCTTCTTGCATTGGAACTCACATTAAAAGTCTGCACAAAATTACCGGCATTGTGCTGATAGATATTGTCTTTCGCCAGCACACCGCCCGTTTGCCGCGGCAGGAACGTACTTGCATCGAACGTCAAAATCACGTTGCGCGCTTCTGCTGTTCCTTCGTTGCGAACAGTGATCTTGATTTTGAAATCCTGCCCGATTTTGGGTATCTCGGGAACGATTTTATATTTCTTGACAACCAGAATAGGCCTGTCGGTCGGAGAACCGCCGTCATCTGTCGGAGCAGGCGACGGGGGATCTTTCGGTGCCGTTGTCGGGAAAACCGTTACCCCCCGCGTCGGTGTGGGCGGAACCGCTGTCGGAGGAACCGGCGTCGATGTAGCGGCTTCGGCAGTTGGAGCCGCAGTATTTTGCGCCCCGTCTTCATGCAACGAACGTGCGCTCACCGGCGCAACCATCAGCAAAGCAACCAAAGGAATTAACCAAATCGATAACGATGACAAACGTTTGAATATTCTCATTTACTACGTCCTTTCAACATCTTGTTTCTCAAAATTTTTCCATCCAAAATTTCCACCACCTGTGTTGCGTAATCTACAAGATTGGGATTATGCGTTACCATCACAATCGTAACGCCGTCTTTTTCATTCAGGTTCTTCAAAATTTCCATCACAGCTTCACCACTGGCCGAATCCAGATTACCGGTAAGCTCATCAGCCAGAATAAGCGAAGGATTGTTTACCAGCGCCCGCGCAATGGCCACACGCTGCTGTTGACCACCCGATAATTCCGACGGGCGGTGTTCCATTCTTTTCTCCAGCCCGACATGCAGCAACACTTCCTTGGCGCGCTTGACACGCTTGGCTTTGGGTATCCCCGAAAAAATCATCGGGAACATCACATTTTCCAGAGCGGTCATACTCGGAATCAGGTTGTAACTCTGAAACACGAACCCGATCGTTTTGCTTCGAAACTCAGCCAGCTGGTTTTCGTCCAAATGATCGATGACAACACCATTGATCTCCACAGTTCCGGAGGTCGGCCTGTCCAGCCCGCCCAGCAAATACAGCAAGGTGCTTTTTCCGGAGCCGGATTGCCCGTTGATGATACAGAATTCGCCGCGTCCGATGGTCAAATCGACCCCGCGAAGCGCATAGACCACCTGATCACCAATTTGAAATGACCGTTTTAAATCCTTGATTACGATGAACTCGTTTTCCAAATCAGAATCCTCCGCCGGCAGCTGCAGCAGCCCCTTCTTTCATTTGAGCAATCACGACCGTTGCCCCGGCACTAACAACTGCATACAAAACAAGCAGCAGAACCACAGGAATGACCACTGCCTTGATCGCCTTCCCCAGGCTCAAATTACCGGCTTCCTTACCGCCAATCACCAGCAATGCAATACTCCACAAAAGATAAACATCCACCAAAGTGAACAAAGCTATCATGAAGTAGTAAGTATTATCCGGCGGAGTACCGGTAACCAATCCGGAAAGACCAGGGCTATTGATTGGCAGATGCTTCATATTCACATAAACCATACGAACGACATCCCGCAGAGCCAATGGCATTCCCGACCAGGCAACAATATTCATCACATTGTTGAACCCCATTCTGCCCCCTGAAAGCGTCAGGGCAAGATACAGCACTGCGGCAAGCACAATCCAGCTGCCCCACACACGGATGACTTTTCCGACCCCGCTCAGCAACCCGTTTGGGCTCGTTGGCTGCCCGGGGAATTTTTCTGCCCCCGGCGCATCAAGCGGCTCGCCATACTCGTCAAGCACAGCATCATTAGACGGCATACCTTCCATCTCCTGCACTTCCATACCTATCGGAGCGCCCTCTTCCATCGGCATGCCCGCCCCCGGTGCACCAAAATTCGGCTGAAAACCGGACGTCATCACCTTCACAGATGCATTAGCATAAAGAACTGCTGTGATACTCATAATCAATAATGGCAGCAACCATACTTTCTTCGTCTGCCCGATGATTTCAGCCATAGTCTTCTTTGGAAGAATGAAAATACCCCACAACCATTTCAACTGGTCTTTGAATCCAGCATTGTTCTCCGATAATTGACTCTCGTTCATAGGCCTTCCTTTCCAGAATAGACTTGTAACATCACCCGCAGTTTAACAACCTATTGTTACAATATTATTACACACCTGTTCCAGTCTTGTAAACCCAGTCACATTCATCTTGCCGGCAACCATTTTCCCTTTTCCAAAGGCTCATCAGGCAGAAAACACCCGGCGCAGTATATTTTTCACCGCTCAGGTAACCGAATCCAACCCCACCCGGCATGATATAATCATCCGGTAGTCTTTCGGCAGCATCAAGCCTTGAACGTGTTCACTATACGATAGGAGATACTATGAGTAAAGAAAAAGAGCCTTTGCTGGTAGCTGATGACATGGTTGTCAGCATGGCATATGAATTATCGGTCGATGGCGAGGTTGTCGACACATCAGAAGAAGCAGGCCCGATCGATTTCCTGCAAGGGAAAGGCAACATCATCCTTGGTTTGGAAAAAGCATTGTACGGCATGAAAACCAATGAAAGCAAAGAAGTAACCGTCGAAGCAAAAGACGCTTACGGAGAAGTCGACCAGGCACGCATTGTCAACGTACCCAAAGACGATTTTCCCGAAACCATCGAACTGAAACCCGGCCTCGAATTACAAATGAAGGATCAGGAAGGCAATATTCTCTTTGCCCGTGTCGTCTCCATCGAGGAAGAAACTGTCAAACTGGATTTCAACCATCCGCTTGCAGGACAAACACTGCATTTCAAAGTAACCATCGTCGCCATTCGTGAACCCACATCCGAGGAACTGGCACACGGTCACGTCCATCATCATTGACGCTTGACAATCACACCAGAGCATCATTACTGTATCGAACCGGGAACCGCGGTCTTGCCGACCCGGTTCTTTTTTTATCCGCAGCACCTTTTTGCAATGCTTAGAGACGGTTACTTTTTCCCCGTCATACATCCACAATCCGGAGATACATGAGAATAATCCTTTGACGCATTCGATTTTCCCCCGTAAAATTATGGCATGCTGTTATCGGTAGCTATCAAGGAGGTAATAGAATGATTCCAATTCGTGATGAAATACCAACAAAACGATTTCCAATTATTACTTACACTTTAATCGGTATTAATATCCTCGTATTTTTATTCCAAATCATGCTGGGGAGCCATGAAGAAGCGTTCGTTCAACAAATGGCTGTCATCCCCGCTCACTTCACCAACGGCATTAGCCTGGGGGATATCACCGACATCTTTACCAGTATGTTCATGCATGGCGGTTTGATGCACATCGGCGGAAACATGCTCTACCTGTGGATTTTTGGGGACAATGTCGAAGACAGCATGGGGTCGTTTCGATTTCTTGTGTTTTATCTGCTTGGCGGTGTCATCGCCTCGTTCACCCATATTCTCACCAACCCCGCATCCCCCATCCCCACCATCGGCGCCAGCGGGGCAATTGCCGCAGTGCTCGGTGCCTATCTTGTGCTCTACCCCCACAGCAAGGTTCACACCCTCGTTCCAACAGGATACTCCATGCGGATAACAGCCATCCCCGCCATCGCTGTTTTAGGGCTATGGTTCGTACTGCAATTCTTCAACGGGATGTTTTCTCTTGGCAGCGGCAACACCGGCGGCGTAGCGGTTTGGGCACACATCGGCGGATTCGTTGCCGGTGTCTTGCTGGCAAAAGTCTTCGTCAACCGCCAACGGCACGAGCTACGACCCCGCTGGTAAGCCTGCCCGCCAACAGGTCACAACCGAAACAGCCTACACTTCGGGAAACCAGGCAGTTACAGCACCCAAAGCAGTCACCACGCGTGCACCCGCCTGGTTTCCTTTTTTACAAGCGCTCTCGATATCTGCCCCGGCTGCACGCGCAGCAAGATACCCGGCAGCAAAAGCATCCCCCGCCCCTGTCGTATCCACCGCTCTTGCCGCCTGAGCCGGCACAATGCCCCGGAATTCGTCGCTGTCTGCAAGACACCCTTTCGCACCCAGTTTGACAATCGCCGACTGGGCACCCAATGCCCGCAGGCGGGCTGCCGCCTGTTCCGGGTTCTTCTCACCGGTCAGCCGGGCAGCCTCATGATCGTTGCACATCAACACATCGAGATATTCCAGGCAAGGCAGCAAAGGCGAAACATCTTCCATCCGCGGCGAGGTGACCACATCCAAAGACGTATGCAAACCCCGTGCCTGCGCCCGTGCCAGCACTTCCGCCAGCCGTTCGTCATACAAACCCGGCAGCACGAAATAACCGGCAACATGCAAATACCTTGCTCCCGCCGCCGCATAAGCATCAGGATCAAGCGATTCCGTTGTCAGCAGTTTGTTTGCGCCGCTCGTATGGATGAAACGCGGTTGATAATCATGATCGACCAGGGCAACGCTCACACCGGTTTTCTCTTCCGGCTGCCGCACCAAAAAACGCAAATCCACCCCCGCCCTTTTCCAATACGCCGTCAGAAGCTCCGCCGTATCATCACGCCCCATACAAGCCGCCAGTGCTGTTCTCATGCCAAGCACAGCCAGCCCGATTGCCGTATTCGATCCGCATCCGCCCGGAGAAACCCGAACATCTTCGAACCCGATTGATTCGAAGCGGGGCACATCATCCACAGGATGACACAGCACATCCAGAGTAACATTGCCTGCTACCACGACATCCAAAGGGCTTTGTGCATTGGTCATTTTCACCACCACCGTCAACAATTTACGCAATTATAACGCACAGGGACAAGCCGTCTGCGTCCCCGGCAGCCTGTTTTCCTCATACCTTCCTCTAATACATCGTTTACCAAACTCAGACAAACCTCCATTACAATCGGTATAAACGATAAACGAAGGAATCATCAGTTTGTTTTAGTTTTATACTAAATCCTGAGGAGATATTTATGAACCTGGAAAAATACACCCAAAAATCACAGGAAGCAATTCTCAAAGCTCAACAATTGGCGGAAGAATACAACCACCAATCCATCGAGCCGTTGCACCTCCTGTTGGCACTCCTCCGGCAAGATGAGGGGGTCGTCCCCGCGATTGTCACGAAAATTGCCGGCAGCGTTGCCGCATTGAGAGAAGAAGTCCAAACCGAAATCGAAAACCGTCCGAAAGTCTATGGCGGCAACGTGCAGGTAGGCTTGGCGCGCAGCACAGCAGATGTGCTCAACGCCGCCGAGCGTTACGCCAAAGGGATGAAAGACGATTACATTTCCACCGAACACATCCTGCTGGCGCTGACAGACAGCATCGAAGGCAAACGTCTCGCACAATACGGCCTGACGAAAGACGCCATTCTCAAAGCGCTCACGGAAGTCCGCGGTTCCCAACGCGTTACCACTGCCACCCCGGAAGATACTTACCAGGCACTGGAAAAATATGGGCGTGATCTCACTGACCTCGCCCGCCGCGGAAAACTCGACCCGGTAATCGGCAGGGACGAGGAAATCCGGCGCGTCATCCAAATCCTTTCCCGCCGGACGAAAAACAACCCCGCCCTGATTGGTGAACCCGGTGTCGGAAAAACTGCAATCGTCGAAGGGCTTGCCCAGCGTATCGTCAACGGAGATGTGCCCGAAGGGCTGAAACGCAAACGCCTTGTTCAGCTCGATATGGGCGCATTGATCGCCGGTGCCAAATACCGCGGCGAATTCGAAGAACGCCTCAAAGCCGTACTCAAGGAAATCACAAGTTCATCCGGCGAGATTGTGCTATTCATCGATGAAATGCACACCGTCGTCGGTGCCGGTGCCGCCGAAGGCGCCATGGATGCCGGCAACATGCTCAAACCGATGCTCGCCCGCGGTGAACTGCACATGATCGGTGCAACCACCCTCGACGAATACCGGAAATACATCGAAAAAGACCCGGCACTCGAAAGGCGTTTCCAGCCGGTTCTTGTCGAAGAACCCAGCGTGGAAGATACCATCAGCATCCTGCGCGGTCTGAAAGAACGCTATGAAGTACACCACGGCGTGCGCATCACCGATCCGGCAACCATTGCAGCCGCCACACTTTCCAACCGCTATATTGCCGATCGTTTCCTCCCCGACAAAGCCATCGACCTGATCGACGAAGCCGCCGCACGCCTGAGGACGGAAATCGATTCGAAACCCCAGGCGCTGGACGAAGTTGACCGGCAAATCATGCAGCTCGAAATCGAACGCGAAGCGCTCAAAAAGGAAAAAGACAAAGCCTCCAAAGAGCGCCTGAAAAAAATCGAAAAGGAACTGGCGGATTTGAAAGAACACTCCAAACAGCTTCATGCCAAATGGCAGACGGAGAAAACCGCGATTTCGGAACTGCGCGCAATCAAGGAGAAAATCGAATCCACGCGCCATGAAATCGAACGTGCCGAACGACAGGCTGACCTGGAAAAAGTCGCCCGCCTGCGCTATGGCACCCTGCGCGAACTGGAAGAAAAACTCGCCGAGCAGGAAGCCAAACTCAAAGCACTGCAAAAAGACGGTGCACTGCTCAAGGAAGAAGTCGACGCAGAAGAAATCGCCGAAGTCGTCTCGAACTGGACAGGCATTCCGGTTTCCCGCCTGCTGGAAGGGGAGACGGAAAAATTAGTCCACATGGAAGAACGCCTTCACGAACGGGTAATCGGGCAGGACGAAGCAATTCGCGCAGTCTCCAATGCGGTCCGCAGGGCACGCGCCGGACTGCAAGACCCCAACCGCCCCATCGGATCTTTCATCTTTCTGGGTCCCACGGGAGTCGGAAAAACCGAGCTTGCCCGCGCCCTGGCTGAATTCCTCTTCGATGATGAGCACGCCATGATTCGCATCGACATGAGCGAATATCAGGAAAAGCATACCGTTTCCCGTATGATTGGTGCGCCCCCCGGATATGTGGGTTACGATGAAGGCGGCCAGCTCACCGAAGCCGTCAGGCGGCGTCCGTACAGCGTTGTGCTATTCGATGAAATCGAAAAAGCCCATTCCGAAGTTTTCAACGTGCTTTTGCAGCTGCTGGACGACGGCAGATTGACAGACGGGCATGGGCGCACGGTCGATTTCCGCAATACGGTCGTAATCATGACCAGCAACCTCGGCAACCAGCTGTGGATGAACGGGCAGACCCATGTCGACCGGGATCAAATCAACCGCATCCTTCAAGCGCACTTCCGCCCGGAATTCATCAACCGTGTCGATGAAATTGTCGTCTTCCATCCGTTGGGCAAAGAAGAGCTCAAGCAAATCGTGGATATCCAGCTGCGACGGGTTGCCGCTCTGCTTGAAGAAAAAGGCTACATGCTGGAAGTGGACGACGAAGCCAAAGCCTATATCGCCGATGTCGGCTACGACCCCAACTTCGGTGCCCGGCCGCTCAAGCGGGCCATCCAGCGGGAACTGCAAGATCCGCTCGCCATGGATATCCTTTCCGGAAAATTCAAACCGGGCGACCTTATCAAGGTTACCCGCGGAAAAGACGGGCTGGAATTCAGACCGGTGGCAGTCGGAGAAGTCGTCGAACCCTAAATCGATTACGGTTATCCTTCCAGCAAAGGACGGTGCGAAGTCTGCACCGTCCTTTCTTTTTTACCAATCCATGCCGGAATACCTGCACGGATAAAACACTGCCGGTTACAGCATACACAAAAATGCCATACAATAATAGACAAAGATGAGGTATGATTATTTAACCAACCATGGCATGAAACATGCACCCTTCATTTACAAATTATGCTGTTCGCAGAAAAGCGCTTGACTTATCAAGTTCTTACAGAAAGGATAATCAAATGAAAAAGAACAATATCATCAAATTGGCTGGCATGGCAATCGTCCTGTTCGCCATTTTCGGGGTCATCACCTCGCCGGCCATTGCTTCCCCCAATGCCAATACCGAAGACAAATCCCCCTATGTCCGAATGCATGTCATCAACAAAAGTCAATTCGATTTCACCATAGCAATTTTCGGGAAAAAGGACTACAAACTCAAACTGAGCCCCCGCAGCGACAAATCGGTCATCGTCGAACGCGGGACCTACTCCTTCGTCATGCATGCCTGCAATGCCACAGAGACCGGAACGATCAACCTGAACCTCTTCCGGAATGTCATCGTACCGGTGTGCGGTGGCTCGGCGCTCAACAAACGCAAGAACCCCCACAATTTCGACACCACGCAATACATCAAAAGCATTCGCATGCGGGTCAAGAACAAGACCCACGAAAAAATCACCGTTTACATTCGCAACAAAAAGAGAAACTACTGGGCAACCGTGGAACCCAAACAATGGGCTTCCCTGCTGGTCTTCCGGGAACAATACGTATACAGCTTCGTTGCTTGCGGCAAACTCCAGTCCGGATATTACAAAGCCAGAGCAAACCAGCCGTTATATCTCACCTGTAAGAACAAATAACTTCTGCGCTTTTTTTATTGCCTGCAACAACGCCTGCCCGGTGTTGTTGCAGGCAGGTTTTCCCCGTTCTTCATCAGCCCGCCGCGCCCATTAAGCGCAGACCAACGCGCCGCGAATAACCCTGCCGCTCTTCGGCCAGCAGCCATTCCCCACCCGCTTTCAGACGAACATCATCCGGTTGAAATTACTGATTTTGCCAATCCCGTTCCCCCTTGTTTTTCATCACAGGCATACTTTCCCCAGGCAGTGTGCGCCGCCGGCCGGCTCCACCCTGACAGCGGCCAATCCTTCTTCCGGCTCCGCAATCAAGGCTGGTTGAAGACGAGCAGCCATCCCCCCTGGTAAGCATCACCGTTTTCCTTCCGGCACTCATGCACAGATAAATCCTTCACCAATTCGCCGCCATCGGCAACATGTACGGTGTATTGCTTCTCCGGCACCATCGTAAAATCGCCATACCCCATCCCCATCTCCGGTTTCAAGCCGGTAAAGAATTTTTCCTCCGCTTCATCCCAATTGATCACCAGCGTAACGCCGGGCACTTCTGTGCCCGCTGCATCCATCACCACCACCTGAATCAAAGGCGCCGGCAAATCCGGATTGCAAATCTGTTTCTTTTCTTTCAAAACAAAAGGCAAGCCCGCCGTTGGCGAAGGAGTCACCGTTGGAGACGGTGTCATTGTCACAACAGGTTCCGCAGCAGTCCCGGCAGCGGCGCTTTCCGTTCCGGAAGCCGCCTGCTCACTCGTCGTTTCAAGCGGCGTTGCCTCATCCAAAGAAGCAGTATCCTGCGTTTCAGGCGCAGGCGTTTCAGGCACATCCTGCGCATCTTGTGAACTCGCGGGGGCACCTTCTGGCTGCGAAGCCGTCCCGCCCGGCATTGGCGTCGCCCGTAAAGCTGCGGCAAGAATACCCAGCGCCTTGACATCGGATTCCGCTTTACCGTCCGCCAGATAGCGCTGTGCCTGCGCTGCCAGCGCTTGAGCCGGGTCGGCATCTTCCAGCAAATGCAAGCGCGCCTCTGCGCGTGCCAAATCCCCCGTACTGCGGTAAACCAGAGCGATGCTCAGCCGATATGCATCTTTGTAATCATCCCGCAATGTTGCCGGCGTAGTATCCACATAAGCCAAAGGAGAAATCACCCAGGCATACACCAAACCAAAGACAAGACCAGCAACCAAACCGGTCAACAAATACCAGGAACCCTTTTTCTCGTTCATGATGAAGGCTCTCCGGAAAGCGGGGTCCAATGCTGCACAGCGTCGAACAAATCTTTCAGCAAGGTCAAATCGGGCAGCGCATAATGATTCTGTGAAGCGAAAAGCAACGCATCCTGAACAATTTCCTTCGGGTCATCATCACCCAGAAACTTCAGGCGCTGAACGGCGTAATCGACATGGTGATCATCCGCATACAATTCCGCCACCATCAAGACAAAATCCGTGCGGTAATCCGCGCGCAAGCTCTCCGGTGTGGTATCCACATATTCCACGGGGTTGATTGTCCAGCCGTAAACCAGCCCCAGACTTGCCCCGATGGCGATCATGATAAAAAACCATATCCAGCGTTTCACTAGTCTATCCTTGTCAAATCATCCATTGCCACGGCGGTGCGGTGGTCATGCTGCCAAAAACTGCCGAAGCAGAGCAAGCAGCAAGGCAACATGTTCGCGCCGGCTGCTGAAGCCCATCAGCCCAATTCTCCAGATTTTCCCGGCAAACGGTCCGAACCCGCCGGATATTTCCACATTATAATCCGTCAGCAGCTGCCTGCGAACCGCCCTTTCATCGAGACCCTCCGGCAAATCGGGTGTCGTCAATGTCGCCAGCCGGTGCTCCGGCGGGATTCGAAGCGACAAGCCCAAATCCTCAAGCCCGCGCCAAAGCATTTCCGCATTGGCACGATGCCGGGCAAAACGCATTTCCAGCCCTTCTTCATAAACCAGGCGCAGCGCTTCCCGCAACGCAAAGATCATATTCACCGGAGCGGTATGGTGATAGACGTGCGGCTCTCCCCAATAGCGCATGAGTGCCGCCAAATCCAGATACCAGTTGGCAACCGGCGTTTTCCGCGCCCGCAGAACGTCCATTGCGCGTTCTGAAACCGTAACCGGCGCCAGGCCTGGTGGTGCAGAAAGACATTTTTGCGAACCGCTGTAACAAACATCCACCTGCCACCGGTCTACCCTGACCGGAACGCCGCCCAAAGAAGCCACCGTATCCAAAACGAAAAGTGCACCCACACGATGGACAACAGAAGCGATTTCCCCGATACGATTTTGCAAAGTGCCGGTGGAAGTTTCAGCATGAACAAGCGCAAACAATTTATACGATGCCTTGCGCAAAGCCGCTTCGACCTCATCGGGAGTAAATACCTCGCCCCACGGGCGTTCGAGACGATCAACCCGGGCGCCATAGCGCCCCGCAATTTCCGCCAGCCGCTCACCGAAATACCCGTTGATGGCAATCAACACCCTGTCTCCGGGCTCGATGAAATTGCACAAAGCGGCTTCCATACCTGCGCTGCCCGTGCCTGAAACCGGAAAAGTTACCGCATTTTCGGTTTGAAACACAAAACGCAGAAGTTCTTTCACCTCCGCCATGATGCTCAGGAACCGGGGGTCAAGATGTCCCACAGGCGGTGTTGCCAGGGCATTCAAAACCCGCGGCGGCACCATACTTGGTCCCGGGCCAAGCAAAATGCGGGTTGACAAATTCAAATCTTCAAACCGGGGTCTTCCCATAACCAGTTCCTTCGAGCCGTTTTGTTTCCCAAAACCGGGATTGAACGCAAGCCATGCACCTGCCTTGATTTGATTATAATCGATTTGCCATCGGGTAATTCGTTTTTCAGCGCCTTTTTCGCGTTCAAACCCCTATCGAATTCTTCTTGATTCTTAACCCAAAATCCTGTACAATCAAACTATCACAACATCGTTTTGGTTAGTACCTTCGCAAACCCACCAATAAGGATGCCATCATGGACAACGAAAACAGAGACAAAAAACGTATCGATATCATCAAGGTCTCAGCAACTTCCCGCACATCATCAGTTGCCGGTGCAATTGCGGGTGTCATTCGAGAACACCAACATGCTGAGGTGCAAGCAATCGGAGCAAGTGCAGTCAATCAAGCCGTCAAAGCCCTGGCGCTGGCCAAGGGGTACGTTGTCGACGACGGTTACGATCTTATTTGCATGCCCGAATTCGTGGATGTAGAAATCGACGGGAAAGTACGCACAGCCATCCGCTTCACCGTCGAACCGCGATAAACCAGCACACACAGGCACGGCTTGCCAACCCGTCTTGATTGTTTGATTGACTGAAGGGATGGTAAAACGCGGGCTCAAAGCCGCTCCTGTACAACCCACCAGGGGAAAATACCGGCGGGTTTCTTTTCTATGTCTCCAATAAATTATTAATTATTCGTAAGAAAGCTCTCCAAGGCACCTTTCCAGGGGCTTTCCAAATTGCCTCGCTATCCCCTGTGTGGTAGAATCGATTCAGGTAATCAATTTACCGATGCACAAACATTTTACGAAACAAACCCCATTTTTTGATGCGTAAAAACAGAAACGGGTTGGGTTTCGCGTGAAGGAAGGTAACCATGGAAAAGCAAGTTGCTACGTTCGAAGTCAAAAAAGGTTTGGCACAAATGCTCAAAGGCGGCGTAATCATGGATGTGGTAACAGCCGAGCACGCCCGCATTGCCGAAGAAGCCGGTGCCGTAGCCGTGATGGCGCTCGAAAGAGTTCCCGCAGATATCCGCGCCGATGGCGGGGTAGCCCGCATGAGCGACCCCCAGCTGATTCTCGAAATCATGGATGCCGTTTCCATCCCGGTGATGGCCAAAGCACGAATCGGTCACTTCGTCGAAGCCCAAATCCTCGAAGCTATCGGGGTGGACTATATCGACGAATCCGAAGTACTCACCCCGGCAGATGAAGAGCACCATATCAACAAACATGAATTCAGCGTTCCCTTCGTTTGTGGATGCAGAAATCTGGGAGAAGCACTCCGCCGCATCGGCGAAGGCGCGGCAATGATCCGCACAAAAGGTGAAGCCGGCACAGGTGACGTCGTTGAAGCCGTACGTCACGCCCGCACCGTGATGGATGCCATCCGCCGTTTGAAAAATATGCCCGACGAAGAATTGATGACCTTCGCCAAAGACCTCGGGGCACCTTTCGAGCTGCTCAAGGAAACCCGTGACCTCGGCCATTTACCGGTTGTCAACTTTGCCGCCGGCGGCATTGCCACCCCGGCTGATGCAGCCCTGATGATGCAGCTGGGTATGGATGGTGTTTTCGTCGGCTCCGGCATTTTCAAATCCGGTGATCCCGCAAAGCGCGCTGCCGCCATCGTCAAAGCGGTAACCCATTACAACGACCCCGCCATTCTCGCAGAGGTCAGCCGTAACCTTGGCGAACCGATGGTCGGGCGCCAGGTTACCAGCATTCCAAAAGAAGAGCTGATTGCCACACGAGGCTGGTAGAACCATGAAAATCGGTGTACTCGCCCTGCAAGGGGATTTCCTCGAACATCTTGGGATGCTGGAACGAATCGGCGTAGAAACAACGGAGATTCGTCTGCCGGAACAACTCGATGACATCGACGGGCTGATTATCCCCGGGGGCGAGTCCACAACCATCGGCAAGCTGGCTGATGAATTTGGCCTGATTGTACCGCTCAGATCTTTCGGCAAAGAAAAAGCCATATGGGGTACATGCGCCGGAGCAATCTTCCTCTCCAAAGATGCCCACCGCACACAGCCCTTGCTCTCCCTGATGGATATTCAAGTAGCACGCAACGCATTCGGCAGACAAATTGACAGCTTCGAAACCGATCTGGACATCCCCGCGCTGAAAGCTGTTGACTCCTCCGGGGCACCCTTCCACGCCGTCTTTATCCGCGCCCCCCTCATCGAATCAATTCAGGGAGACGCCGAACCGCTTGCCACACTGGAAGACGGAAGCATCGTAGCCGTGCGTCAGGGGCGCCTTCTCGCCACATCATTCCATCCGGAACTCACCGGCGACGACCGCTTTCACCGTTACTTTCTCTCCCTTGTCCAATCCCCCTGACAGGCAGCCCGCCATTCCGGTTCTCCCCGCCTCCACCTGAGGGCACCGAAAATGATCCGATCGTTCGATTGGCGTGATATTCCCATCCTGCACCGCTACCGCAGCAAAGAGCTGTATCTCAGCAGCGCGTTGTCTGCAACCCGCGGAACATATTTCGTTTCCGGGGTTCTGCTTTCCTGCCTTTCCCCAACCAGCGGTTTCTTCACATCGATTTTCACGCCGGAAAATCACAGCTGCGAACCTGTAATCGGTCAAATTGTTCAATTGGAAAACGAAACTTTCGCGCGCATGTCGATCCTGGCGCCCGCAGATGGCATCGATACACACAACACACGGGATGTGCTGGGTCACCTTTGCCAAACCGCCGCCACGACCGGCGCCACGCATCTGATTGCCGAGCCGGAAGAACGCTCTTCCGCATTCCAGATCCTGCGCAGTGCCGGCTTCACAACCTACGCCCGCCAAAGAATCTGGAAAGTTCACCTGGCGGAAGAAAATAGTCATAAAACCGGAATCCGCTGGCAGTATGCAGCAGAACAAAACTTTTCCGATAAAATTGCCCTGTTCAACAACATCGTCCCCGGCATCGTCAAACAAATGGAACAACCGCGGGACACCCGGCGTTACTGGCTTGTGCAATACACCAAAGATAAAATGCTCGGATACGCCGACCTGATTTACGGGTCACGCGGAATCTGGGTACATCCCATTGTTCATCTGGATGTAGAAGACCCGGAAGAGTTTCTTTACAGTCTGCTTCAATCGATCCCCGCCAGGCACAATCGGGCAATTCACCTGTGCATCCGCACATACCAATCCTGGCTGGAAACAGCCATTCAGGCACTTGGTGCAACATCCAGCGCTTTGCAGGCAGTCATGGTCAAACGTCTGGCAATTCCCGCCCACGTCAGGAAAACCGTTCCCCTTCGGCAAATCGAAAGCCAGCCTGACGCCCCCATTCCCCTGGCACAGGTAAAACCCTTTTCCAAAACATCCGGCAAAAGTTGATGTTATACTTGATAAAGAACAAGAAAACGTATCCGTTCCCATGCATCGATGCATCGCGGAACGAATGAAAAACGAGTGAATTGACAATTGACGAAAAAACAAATTACCGACAATCTGGATACGCTGCTGGGCGTTTTACCCCCGGAAATTGCTGCGGCAATCACCGAGGTGAATGACAGCGACAACCTGCTCGAAGCAATTCTCGATTTGGGGCGCGTGCCAACCGCGCGATACCTCTCCGGCGAGAAAAACCTCAGCGAAAAGGAAATTACCCGGGAAGATATCGACTACGTTGTAAAAAGAGTAGGAAACTTCGACGAAGACAACCGTGCCGGCCTGGAACGTACCCTGCACCGCATTTCCGCAATCCGCAACCGCCGGGGGATGATCGTCGGCCTGACTTGCCGCGTCGGGCGGGCGGTTTACGGCACCACGGATATCATTACCGACCTGATCGAAAGCGGAAAAAACCTGTTGATTCTCGGACGCCCCGGCGTCGGAAAAACTACCATGCTGCGCGAAGCGGCACGCATCCTCGCCGAGAAAAAGCGCGTGATCATCGTCGATACATCCAACGAAATCGGCGGTGACGGCGACGTACCTCATCCGGCTGTCGGACGTGCCCGGCGTATGCAGGTTTCACAACCCGCCTTGCAGCACGAAGTGATGATCGAAGCAGTGGAAAATCACAACCCGGAAGTGATTGTCATCGACGAAATCGGCAGGGAGCTGGAAGCGGAAGCAGCGCGCACCATCGCGGAAAGAGGTGTGCAGCTCATTGGCACCGCCCATGGCAACACCCTTGAAAATCTCCTGCTCAACCCGACACTTTCCGACCTGGTCGGCGGCATCGAATCCGTAACACTTTCGGATGAAGAAGCCCGCCGCCGCGGCACCCAAAAAACCGTGCTCGAACGCCGGTCTCCGCCCACCTTCGATGTCCTCATCGAAATCCAGACACGTGACCGCGTTGCCGTCCACCCGGATGTTGCCACCGCGGTCGATTCCCTGCTGCGCGGCAACTACCCCCAGCCTGAAATTCGTTTTCGTGATGAAAACGGAGAGATACGCACCGAAAAGCAGCACCTGCCCCAACCCCGCAGCACTCAGCGGGGGCTGGGTTTGCACAGGCAAACCAACGGCAGCAGCTGGGAAAAACCGGAGCACCCGCAAGAAGAAATCTCAGGCAAGCCCGCTTACCGCACCTGGAAAAAAGAAGACATCGTCCGCATTTTCCCTTACGGTGTCGCACGCAACAGGCTGAACCAGGCGGCAAAGCGTCTGGGGGTTCCCATTCTGCTAATCAACGAAATCAAAGACGCACAGGTTGTCGTCACCCTGCGCACCCACTACCGCAAACACACCCGTTCTATCGTCAGCGCCGAAAACCGCGGCACCCCGATTTACGTGCTGCGCTCGAACACAATCAACCAGATGGAACGCTTTCTGAGCGGGCTTTTCAACCTTTCGACGGAACAATCTCCCAACGCTTCCGAAGAGCAAATTCTTTATCAAACCCGGCAAGCTATCGAAGCTGTACTAAACGGCGATCGCTGGGTCGAACTTACCCCGGCATCTTCGTACATCCGCCGTTTGCAGCATCAGATGGCACGTGAAGCCAATCTGGTCTCGCATTCTTATGGCAAAGAACCCAATCGGCGTGTGCGGATTTTCAGGGAATAGACCGGAAAAATTATTACTGGTGAAAGGCAGCATTCACACGCATGTTTATCACATTCGAGGGACCGGACGGGAGCGGCAAAACCACCCAGCTCAAAAAACTGTCGGCATTCCTGCAAAAGCGGGGATATAAAATCGTCTCGACCCGGGAACCCGGCGGCACATCCATCGGCGACCAAATCCGGCATTTGCTCTTCAGCATGAAAAACACCGGCATGCACCCGCGTACCGAAATCCTGCTCTTTCAGGCATCCCGTGCCCAACATGTCGAAGAGCTGATCAAGCCAAGTATCGAAAGCGGTGCCATCGTCCTTTGCGACCGCTATGCAGATTCAACCATCGCCTATCAAGGCTACGGGCACCGAATCGATTTGCAGCAATTACATACCATCGTCAACTTTGCCACAAGCGGGCTCACCCCCGGATTGACCATCCTGCTGGATATCGATGCAGAAGAGGGATTAAAACGCAGGAACAAAGATGGCGGCTGGAATCGTATGGAAGCCTACGAGCTGGCTTTCCATCGGCGCGTCCGTGAAGGCTACAAGGAACTCATCAAACAGAATCCGTCCCGCTGGGTAGTCATCGACGGCACGCTGCCCATCGAACAAGTCGAAAAGCGGATACGCAAAGCTGTGCTGGCTTTTATCGACAAACAATCGGGGTAGAATCCGTTTTACAAATTGTCCAAAGCGCCCGAATCACCGCCTTCGCCCCCCAAATCGGGCAGTGCTTTTTCGATTTCATCGGGGCTTTGTCCTTTTTCCAGCCTGCCTACCACTTCATCGAATTCGGGTCCCATATCCTCCCCCAGCTCTTTGGACATTGTGCGCATCATCCTTCCCAGCGTCTTCGGATCGTCTTCCAGACCGTCCAGCGCAGAAGGGTCAACCAGCGAATCAAGCCTGCTTTCTTCGGAATGCGCAACACGCACCCGGCTAATCAGACGGACAACGTTTTTACTGTTACAATGAGAACATCTTACCTGCACTCTGCCATATTTCGCATAAGGAATATTCACTTCGAAACCCTGCTTGCAGGTCAAACATTTGTATTCATAAACCGGCATATTTCAAACAACCTCCAAAATCAAACCATTCGATGCCGGGATTAATTATAAATCATTATAGCAAGGAAATTTCATGACCGAAGAAAACACCCACAACTTCAACCCGCTGCATCAGGAACCATTGCTGATCATCATTTCGGGTCCTTCCGGTGTGGGGAAAGATTCCGTAATCCACACCATGAAGAAAAGAAAACTCCCCATCCACTTCGTAGTTACCGCCACCACACGCCCCCGCCGTGCCGACGAAATCGACGGCAGAGATTACTTCTTCATCAGTAAAGACCAGTTCGCCGAGATGATCGACAAAGACGAACTGCTCGAATATGCTATCGTCTACAAAGACTTCAAAGGAATCCCCAAAGAACAAGTCCGCAAAGCGCTCGCCAGCGGCAAAGATGTGGTCCTGCGCATCGATGTTCAGGGGGCTGCAACCATCCGCACAATTTGTCCTGATGCGCTGCTGATCTTCCTGACAACCAGCGATGAAGAAGAACTCGCCCGCAGGCTGAGGGCACGCAACACCGAAGACCCGGAAAGCCTCAAACTACGCATTGCAACCGCCCGCCAGGAACTCAAACGCCTGCCGATTTTCGACTACGTTGTCCTCAACCGGGAAGACCGTCTGGGCGAAACCGTAGATACCATTCAGGCAATCATCCGTGCCGAACACCATCGTGTCCACCCGCGAAAGGTTACCCTATGAACATGCACACACCGGAAACACCCGGAGAACAACCGCCCGGTGCATCAAGCGGGGTGTCCCATCCGTCATCTCCCGCCAGAAAAGTCATCGTTCGCCCCATCACCAACAAACCATACGCCACGTACACCATCATGGCAATCACAGTTGCCATATATTTTCTTCAAATCGGCACCGAATACCTCTTCAAAATCGACTTTCCCGCCGCTCTGGGCATAAAAATCAACGACCTGATTATGCGCGGTCAATACTGGCGGCTGATTACCCCCGTCTTCCTTCACGGTTCGATGCTCCACATCGCCTTCAACATGTACGCCCTGTATTTGTTCGGGCCCGGGCTGGAACGATACTATGGCCGTTTCCGGTTTTTGGCGCTGTATTTTCTCAGCGGCTTTGGAGGAAATGTCTTTTCGATGATGTTCTCACCGGCCCCTTCGCTTGGCTCATCCACAGCCATTTTTGGCTTGCTGGGTGCACAAGGCGTATTCATCCACCACAACCGCAAAATGCTCGGCAACAAGGCTTCGCGCGCCCTTACTTCGATTATCAGCGTGGCAGTGATCAACCTGCTCATCGGGCTATCTCCCCACATCGACAACTGGGGACATATCGGCGGGCTGATTGGCGGGGTTTCATTTGCATGGCTTGCCGGTCCCCTGCTGGGGTTGGAAGGCATACCGCCGGAACTGCGCCTGAGCGACCAACGTTCGCGTGAGGATATCCGTCTGGCTCTGATTGTCGTTCCCTTGTTCTTCATCATCCTTGCCGCAGGTACAATCTACATCCAGCATCACTGACCCAGCCAGGCCGTTTGTACCGTCACCGGCATCCACCGAAAACAAAACCGCCCCGAAGAAAACAACCTTCGGGGCGTATATATTTCATTTTTGGCAGCAAACCATCAATTCAGAGGATTCATAAACCCAAAATCACCGAAATCAATATCATCTTCATCCCTGTCACTGTCCTCATCATCGTCATCGTCGAGATCCAGTTCATCTTCATAACCGATTTCCAGTTCGACGGCACGATCAACGATGCGCAGCCACAACAAAAGCACATCCCCGTCCCCCGTTTCGATGTGCCGGGCAGCGATAATCGGGGCACGGCTTTCCAGCCCCTCGAAAGTCTTGTATTCCAGAAAAATGGTGTCCCGCTCCTGCCAGGCACGTTTGCAGCGTTCCACCAGTTCCCTGCCGTTGAAAGTCCTCAGCTTGGTATACACAATCCGGCTGACATAAAAACTATCCGTGAGGCTCTCTGCCCAGTATTCGCTGGTTTCTTCGAAAGTTGGGGGAGGCCCCTCGATGATTGTAATTTTA